>CAZTCX010000183.1:0-7211 GCA_964612515.1 uncultured Lentimicrobiaceae bacterium
TTAATGGCCTGGTATCCTTCATCTTGCCAATGCTGGCGATGGTAAGCAATTTCATCCGCCGATAATTTCCACACCTTGTTCCATACCGAATTAGGAACAGAAGAATAACCCACGCTATCCATGATAGGTCCTGGGAAAAAGTCAGTCCCTATCTGTCGATATCTTTCGGCGGCGAGGCAAAGCGCATCGTTTTCGTCCAGGCCGCCAATCCATAATGCTTCACAATAAATAGTATAATTTCCTGACCATGCCGGAACCTCATAATTAATATCAGTGTTATAAAATAAATCCCAGAACTGCAGGCCAAAGGAATTAATCCGGCATCTTACCTCGTTGATATCCAGATAATCGAAACCTTCATTATTAACCGTTATATAAACTTTGGCAAAGTCCGAAATCAGATTATTCTCCAAATCTTTGATGCTGTATTTTATTGAATCCAACCCATGAAATTCTATGTCGGCAGTATAAAAAATAGAAGTGTCGGTTTTAACGATGTCGCCATGATTGCCGCCATAAGCAAGGAAAACTTTAAAAGGATGATTGTCGAAGGCATAATCATTTTCCAAAACCATAATCTCGATGGTTTCGAGAGCCATAACTTCCACGTAATCATTTACAGCAACCGGGGCTTTGTCGCCCTGCGCGTAGCCATACAAACCAGCCAAAAAAACAAGGCTGAAAAGGAGTGTTAATTTTGTTTTCATAATGTGTGTTTTTAAAATGTGAATGATTAGCTATTGTTGAATGATTGTGGCATAAATCTCTTTTTTTTGCGTCACCGCTAGCCCCTCTCCAATTGGAGCTACGGTGTACACACATCTTTCACTAACCCTGCTCTTTAGGGCGGGGTTCAGGTGAACTATTCCATAATCCGCGGGCTTTAGCCCGCAATCCTTTCAAACCGGTATTCTTTCATAAAATCAAAACCTTTTTTATGTTTGGGGCTAAAGCCCCAACGACTCTCGCGTTCTTTGCTCCCCGGCCTGAAGGCCGGGGTCAGTAATTCTTGCCCCATTTTATTTGTGTGTACCCCGCAGCAAATTGGAGAGGGGAGCACTTTTGTATGGCTGTTTGGTAGTTTGTTAAACGTAGCGCTTCGGCAGGGTTTTCCCATTATGCCACGCAAGATAGCTCCCTTCCCCGCGTCGGGGAAGGGTCGGGGATGGGGCATTGAAGCCCAAAAGGCCTGGAAAATTGTCGCAAGCATTAACATCTAATTTCTACTTTAAAGTTTTAATATTTTTTTGGTAACAACAGTTTGATCAAGAACGATGTGGAGAAAATAAATACCCGGTGCAAAAGCGCTTAAGTCGATCTGTGCCGGCACCGAACCCTCCCCGCCCGATCGCATCACACTTCCATTTGGATGATAAATTTGGTAATAAAAATTTGAACTATTTTGAACCTTCCAGTCGATGATCAGAAAATCTGAGACCGGATTGGGGTAAACAGAAATTCCGTTTTCCAACTCAGAAATTGCCGAAGGAGTAGCCTGATACACCAGTTGCCATCCCCGGAAATTGTCGCGGTAGTCGCTGTGAAAATGCAGCAACAATCGATTGCCCGGATAGGTTTTGGAAGGTGGCAGCGAGAAGCCCGAAAACTTATCGAGCGGCTGGTTTGGATTTGATGGATCGATTATTTGGAGATAATCATAATTAATTTCCATTTCAAAATCTGTGAAAGTGATAGTGATTTCGGTGGCATCGGCTACTTCGATTAAATAATAGCAATCGGTGTTTTCGGTATAATGTTTTTCGCCACTGCCATCGGTCAGCGTATCCGTAGTAGCTGAATAATAGAGCGTATCAGCGCAATATTCCGGAAGGATGTAATCCCAACCCACTCTCCAACCCTGGCCGGTAGCAGCACTGTCGGTAAGAAAATTCAAGAATAACTTGTTTCCTGATGTAATCAGACCAGTGGAAGGGGTGCTTCCGGCAAATTTTCCGAGCAGCGGAGCCTGAGCGTTTTCGCCATCATACATAAAAAGTGTGTCGCCACCAGCCAGGTCAAATTGATAAAAATGAAGCGAAAGCTGAGCGATGGAATCCACGGGAGAGAGCGCGGGAGCAATCAGCCATTCACAATTCGTATTGTTAGTGTATTGGTGGTAACGGCTGCCATCTTCCAAAACGCCGGCAGGGTCAGTCAGCACCGGACTCGATTCACAAAACGGCAGGCGATAGCCATAATAATTTGCATGAAAGCCCTGAAACTGGTTTTGAGAATCCGAATCGAAAGTAACGAATAGCGTCGCTCCCGAACTGTAAAATGAAAGCGGAAAATCGTTGCCGCTCACCACGGCCAGCAGCGGAGCCTCATTGGACGCACCATCATAAATATGAATTTTATCAACATCGGTTTCTGTATTAAGAAAAGTAAACTCCAGCAAAATGTTGGTGATTTCGCTGCTGTCGGGTTGTATCAGCCACGATTTATGGGTTCCGGGCAGGTAGTTCAAATTGGCACTTCCATCTTCAAAACTGCCGACATTATTGGTAAGCATTTCATTGTTAATATTAAAAACCGGAAACACAAACTGCGTGGTATCGGGATAGATATTAAAAATAGCACCCTGTCCTGAATTGATATTGATGCCGCCCGGCACCAGATTGTCGATGTAGAAATATCCGTTGTACGCACCACCCCATCCCCAGTTGAAATGAAAATGGGTGGAATCCTGATAGCCATCGCACAGATAAACATGGCCTCCCCAACCCATCGTGCTCCGATACAACACGGGCTGGTTATTATCGAGATTTTGGATAAGCAAAGCAACCCATGCCTCAGTATTTGCAGTCGCTGACCGTTCCATAAAATCATCTGCCAGATAGTTGAAATGTTCGGTAAGGGCGCCACTAACGCTGGCAATGTTGGCTCCGGAAGATTCGGGCATATAGCCCATTTTTACGGATACGCCCGTGTGATAACTAAGCTGAGCAATGGCATCGTTGGTTTCGCGGCACAGGTCGGTCATGGCAGGCCAGTCGTAAACAGCTTCGGCAAAATTCACATACTGAGGGCCATAAATTCCTAATTTGTAGGGCGGCGTGTAAAGCACCGTGCCCGCACCCGACAGCGGGAAACGGTAATAATACATCAGTTGCGACATGGCTGTTGCCACGCAACCGGCGGGTGTATGGCCGTCGAAACTATCGGGATCGGCCGGACACATTTGGTTGTGTGGCGCCGTTTGCGACCACCTGGCGGTAGTGAGCGGCGCAACTCCGTTGGTTTCAATTGATGTTCGTGCTTCGGTGGTTAAATTTTCCCATGCTTTGGAATAATCTGACAATAAGATATTTTCATTTTCGAGCGCGAATGAAATCTGACTTTCCCAAACCGCAAGCCAGGTATTACAATTTTCGGGAACGTTGTTTATTTCAAAATTGCCTTCGAAGGCATAGGCCAAAATGGGATAAAATCTTTTGTCGGATGACAGGATCACAAATCCACCCTCTTCAAAATTTATGATGTAAAAAATATTTTTTTCTTCCGAAAATTTGAGATCGCAATGCGCGATTCCGTTTAGCGTCCGGCTTTCCCCGGTTTGGTTTAATTTGGATTGTAAAAAAGATTTGGCCAGACTTGTAGCTTCATTTTGATCCAGACTTTGTGAAATAAGCGTGAGGCTTTGAATAAATAAGGCACACAAAATCAATAGATGTAAAAAGTATCGCTTCATATTCCGGGATGTTTCAGAGATCAAATGTATCAAGTAAATTGTGAAAAACAATTTCCCGAAAAGTAAACGGCAAACTTATTTAAGATAAAGGTTATTGGAAGACATTCAGGCAATTAGGATAAAAAGCCATCCACGAATTAACACCAAAAAAAATTTGCGGTCATTCGCCATAATTGGCGGTAATTCGCGGATAAGGTTACCATCCTCTATCCTTACGGCTCCATAACTTTGCCGGCAAACATAAGCGTGTTGGTGGTTTGTTCGCGGATAAAGAACAGAAACGGCCGATCCACTATAAACTGTGGTGGCTCATCGCCTGCAGATGTAAGCCCAATAGCAATGGTGGTAACGGCTGCTGCCTCGGTGCCCTCCTCATTTACTTCCACGAAGGTGTTCTGTTTTACAAAACTCACAAAAAGGGGAGCCTCGGCGATGCCCGTCATATCAGCAACCCCGGAAATAAAAGCATCGGTCATTCCCAAAGCCATAAGTTCATCGTTGAGTTGCTTTTCGTATTCAAATGAAAATCTGGGCAGCGACAATTCCACATCCTGCTCATACCCGTTGCCAAGTTGTTGGGTAAGTTCACTCCATAAGGCTGGCGTAAGCGATTCCGTCAATGCATCAATATCAGCAGCGGGCAACATGATGATCATAGAGAAGTTCTTGCGCCCGTAAAAAATTTCGATAGCCGAATAACCGGTACCGGAGACAAGGCGACCCGGCACATCGCCGTGTATGGTGGGAATATTTGCAGTGCTACCATCGTAATAATAGAAAGCTGCGTCGTTGGTTTTATTTTTATCAAATTTCTGTGTCCACGACCCTTTGAAATAAAGCGCATTCATCAGAAACATCACATCATCCGGACTGATTTCATTAATCACCTTATTGATTTTGCCATGCGTATTCGCGGCAGCCCACCCATTGATGGTTTCTATTGCCGATGGCGAAGCAAAGTCGAGCCCCTGCACTTGTGCATCAAAAGCCTGCTGCATGGTTTGTAAAAAGGAAGGCTTGGCCACAAATGAGTTGCGGTACCACACCGCGTTTGCCAGATCCAGTTGCACCGTGCCATCGGCGGCAAGCAGTTGCGTCACCAGCGATTGGTAAGCCTCGTTCACTTCGCTGGCCGACATTCCATCGTAGCCCAGCATATCTTTTATCTGGTTGTAGGTTTCTGCTTCGGCGCCATTCATCAGCATGGTCAGCGCCACTGAAGCTGAGAGCGGCGAAAGCATCAGGTTGCCGGATTCCACCACGGCCACTTTTTGAAACAGTTGGATACCAAAGTCATTGCTCTTGCCGATGATAGCAGCTCCCTTTTCGGTAAGCTGGATAACGGCAGGTGTAGGTTGCGGTTTTGCATCATCTTTTGAACAGGCAGTCGAGGCAAGCAGAAGCGTTGCAAGCAGAAGGATTTGGAATATTTTCATAGCTTTTATTTTTTTAAAATAGAGAAATTCTAAAGCATGAATAGTTACAAATGCAGTGCCGGTAAATTTGAAAAAAAATCCTCTACGAATTCACGCGAATTAACACGAAAAATAATTAGCGGTAATTCGCCATAATTGGCGGTAATTCGCGGACTCCCCACGAATTGCTATTCCGCCACCAGCGGAAAATTCATAGCTTCGTTAATCCGTGCCACAGGATAGCGGTTCATGCGGTTATCGGCCCATTCGGTATTGTCGTAGATATACGCCATCTGTGCACGGTGGTTATTGGCCAGAGCCGGATCATTTTTGACAGCTTCTTCAAATTGCTTTTTAAAATCAGGATGCGTGTCGAGGTATTTCATGGCGTTTTCTTCGAAACCATACGACGAGAAGTATTCGCGACTTTCGAGGCAGGGATCAAAGAAATTCCATCTGAAAAATGAATCTTCCGCTTCCGGCTCCAGCATCTCCACAATATATTTGTTGGCCGGCTGGTTCATTTCTATTACATAGTCGCCCTGATAAAAACGAATGGTATCGCGCACTTTTTCGAGTTGTACCTTGGTGTGATAGCGGTGCCAGTTGTATTGCTGCGGCCACGATTCTACATTTATAAACTTATAATATTCAGCTACGAGCGCCGTATCTTTGGCCAGTTGGCGCATCTGCACCCGGTTAAGTGCCAGGCGTTCGGTGACCTCCTCCCATGCCGATGGCACGATATAATATTCGGGCGCCTCCACAGTAAGTGCCGGCAAATAATGATCGTAAAACGGGATGAGTGTGTCGTAAGGTTTGTCGCGATTATAACCCCGACGTGGCAATCCCGTTACCGGACTTATACCGGTTTCGTCCCCATAGCCACGAAAGCGGATCATCTGTCGCTGGGTGGTGTCGAGCGTCCATTGCACCGTAAATTCTTTTTGGTTGGTAATGGTTTCGGCGGCTTCCGCGCGCAGCTTCTGTATTTGCGTGCTATGGCTGGCGGTAAAGCTGGTGAGCACTCCCAGGAAATCATAAACCGAGCGCACCCTATCTTCAAAATCTTTATAAATATGGTTCTCGGTCATAAAGCCCAGCGTATTAAAAAGCCCGACATAGCCCGTCGAAAAATGTGGCTGTTGCAAATCGAGTGCGATGCCGTCTTTGGGCGACTCCGTAAGATGGCTGACATAAGGAATCAGCGGGTAGTCGGTCTGCTCCATTTCCTGATACAAATATGGAATAAATGTATCGCGGTAAAACCTGCCCAAAGTCGGTGGCAGCGCATCGGGCTGAAAGGCGATGAGCGTAATCACATACTGATGATCGGAGCCGTTGGTGGTGTGCGTGTCGAGGAAGACGTCGGGATTCCAGGCATGGAAAATCTCTGCAAAAGCTTTGGCATTTTTGGTATCCATCTTCACAAAGTCGCGGTTGAGGTCGAGATTTTTGGCGTTTCCGCGATGGCCACCTTCGCGCGGCGTAGTCTGTCCGGTGCGGTGATAGGCGCTTCGGTTGAGGCTTCCGCCCACGTTATACACCGGGATGATGCACACCACCACGCTGTCGAGCAGGCTGCCCAATCCGTCGGCATTGCGCAGCACGTCATCGGCAAACCACAGGCTGGCATCGATGCCCTCAGGTTCTCCGGGATGAATGCCGTTGTTGATAAGCACCACGGCACGTCCGCTTTCGTGTACTTTGGCAGGATCAAAAACACCGTCCTTTGACATCACAAAAAGATGCAACGGCTTGCCGGCATCCGTCACACCGTAGGTCATTAGCTGCGCTTCGGGATAGTGATCGGCAAGCAGTGCGTAATATTCGATGGCTTCATAGTAGGTCACCGTTTCGCTTTCGCTAAATTTCAAATTCAGTAAGGCTTCGGTAGTCTTGGAACTTTTTTCGGAACGGTTGCAAGCTGCAAGAGCCAACAGAACAAAGAGTAAATAAGTAATATTTCGATTCATAGCTTTTGATAAGTAAAAATGAAGATTGGTACAAGTTTTTTTGAGCATGCAAGTATAAAAATAAACCATCTCTGCCGGATGAAAAATCATTAGCTATGGCAACTGAAAGAGCTCCAATTTCAAATGGCT
>CAZTCX010000184.1:0-7121 GCA_964612515.1 uncultured Lentimicrobiaceae bacterium
ACTTCAATCAGAAGTTGTCCTTTTTCGGTAATCTCTCCTATTGGCGTGGCGAAATCCTCTAATCCGTTGGCGGTAAGTATAGCTTCAAATGCTTGCCTGCTTTCTTTTGCTACCATGATTAACAGGCCACCATTGGTTTGTGGATCGGATATAATGGCCGTAGTGCTTTCGCTTAGTCCGTTGAGGGACTGGCAGTAGTTTTGGCGGTTCGTTTTGCCGCCCGCAGTAAGCAGCCCCATTTCCACGTATTCATCCAGGTTAGGTAATAGCTGCACTTTGTTGAAGTCAATGCGTGCTGAAACATTGCTGGCCTGGCAAATTTCGCCCAGATGTCCGATGAGCCCGAAGCCTGTAATGTCGGTCATACTATGCACAAAATCATATTTTGCCAATAGTAAACCGAAGTCGTTGGCTTTTTTTAAATAGTTGATCAGGATTTCCTCATCATCGGGAAATAATACGCCTTTTTTCAATGCCGTGGCCATGATGCCTGTGCCAATTGGTTTGGTATGATAAATCAGGTCGCCTACGCAGGCTTTGTCGTTGAGCTTGAGCTGCGATATTTTGGCAGTTCCCGTTATCGACATCCCAAAAAATATCTGAGGATTGTAGATGGTGTGGCCACCTAGTATGTTGATGTTGAGTTCGTGGCATAAGTCGCTGGCGCCTTTGATGATTTTGCCGGCGATATCCGTACCATCAAGCTCACGCGGATAGCCTAAAATGGACAATGCAAACAGGGGAGTTGCGGCTGAAGCATAGATGTCGCTGATGGCGTTAGCGGCAGCAATGCGGCCAAACAGCTCGGGATCGTCCACAATGGGCGTGAAAAAATCCAGGCTGTAAACCATACAGTTATCATCGTCAATTTTCACAACTGCAGCATCTTCATTATTTCTGAAATCTGACAAAACCATCGGATTATCCGGTGTGGAAATGTTTCGGATGATGTCCGAAAGCTGGTTGTTCGGTACCTTGCATCCACAGCCTCCGGCTATGGAATATTGGGTAAGCTTTAAAGGCATAATTTCGGTTATTGCTGGTTTCATCAATGAAATTGGTTTTTCGATAATTTTAAGCTGCAAAGGTAGTGGTTTGCAGACTGTATTAGAAAAAATTTAGAAAAATTGTCTTTTTATTTCAAACATTCGACTAACAAATAATAATTCTAAATACCAGAAAATTTCCTCTTTTTCTTCTTATTTTTTAAAAACTTGAATACATTTGACCTTTTATTTTTTGAGGAGGTTGTTAATTTTACAAATTTAGCCCCACATAAGTTTTAAATCATGGATAATAGTTCCAATCAAACCATGTCCAGTCCGGTAGCGGGGCTTCATAACCCTGCCGGTAAATTACTCAACGACATTAGTTTGTGGGTTCAGGTGATCGATAGTGGAGGGCAGGTGATTTTTACAAATCATTTTACCGAACAGTTGAGTGGCTATTCTGCCAAGCAGTTTGCCGATGGTAATTTGTTGTGGGAGGAGCTTTTTTCTGACAAAAGCGAAGGCTTGCGTCTGAAGAATATCTGCCTGGAACTTCTGAAGGATTCACGTGGATTTTCTAACAAGATGGTCGAAATTGTAACGCAGAACGGTGACATGAAACGGCTTTTGCTCACCATGGATACCCTTGCGCATGCTTCTGGCAGCCACCCCAATGCTATCCTTATCGGAATGGTACTGCCCGGCGAATCCAATCTTTCGGAAGATGTCAAAGCGAACGAGCAGCACTACCACAGCGTCTTTCGTAATACGTCGGTTGGCTTTTTCCGCTCACTGGCAGAGGGCCGTTTTCTGGAAGTTAGCGAAACCCTGGCCAACATGCTTGGCTTCGATAATGCCGGTGATGCGGTGCAGCTTGTCAATAATATCGGCGAGGAGATCTATTTTAACCCAGATTTTCGCCAAACAATTGTTGCCGAGGTGTCTCAGTCGTCCCAAATTAAAACCTATGAAACTGTTTTTAAAAACCGTCAGGGGAAAGCTTTCCACGGTCGCCTCAATGTGAATGCTCATTACGATTCAGCGTATAGTCAGTGGGTGCTCGAAGGAACCCTCGAAAACATCACCCACCGCATCACCGCCGACCGTGAGCTGCACGAAAAGGCAAATCAGGCGATGCTTAATATTTCGACAGCCGTAAGTTTTACCAGTAAGATTACCGAGCTTTTTGAAACCATCCGCACAGAGATCTCTTCGCTTATCGACACACGCAACTTTTTCATTGCGCTTTACGACGAAACCTCTAAATGGTTGAGTTTGCCTTATTTTATTGATGAAAAAGATGATTTCGATCACTTCCCTGTCGAAAAAACGCTCAGTGCATTGGTGATCGAGACCAGGGAAAGCATCCTGCTTCATCGAGAGAACATCCTGCAACTCATCGACGCAGGAACAATAAATGTGGCAGGTACGATCCCGCAGGTGTGGCTCGGTGCTCCGCTCATGGTCGAAGGACAGGTGATAGGCGTGATGGTGGTTCAGAACTATCAGGATACCGACGCTATCCGGGAAGAACATAAGCAGTTGTTGCAGGTCATCTCGCCACAGATAAGTCTTTTCATTGAGCGCAAACAGGCCGAAGAAAAGCTGCGCCAGTCGGAGCAGGAGTTGCGCGAAGCCAACAATACGAAAGACCGCTTTTTCAATATTATCGCCCACGATCTCAAAAATCCTTTCAATGCCATCATCGGGTTTTCTACGCTACTGTGTGATGAGTGGAACGATTTCGACGACGACGATAAAATCACCATGATTACCGCTATCCGCCAGTCGTCCGAAGGCGCCTACGACCTGCTGATGAACCTATTGGATTGGTCGCGCGTGCAACTGGGTACCATCGACTTTAATCCTGCCGCACTCGACATCAACAGTCTGATTGAACGTAATATTTCACTTCTCAAATCCAACGCCGACAAGAAGAATATCCGCATCACTTTTGAGTCTTGCACCCACCGCCAGGTCTTTGCCGACGCCAACATGCTGCGCACCGTCATCCGCAACCTGCTCTCCAACGCCATCAAATTCACCTACGGTTTCGGAATCATCCACATCACCACCTCTTCCGATCCTGATTATCCTAACATGTTGAGGTTCTCCATTGCCGACAGTGGCGTAGGTATTCCTCCTGAAAAAATACAGACATTATTTGCCCTCACCAAAACACGCACCACCGCAGACACTGGCGGCGAGTCGGGCACCGGGCTCGGACTGATTCTTTGCAAAGAATTTATTGATAAAAACAACGGAAGAATTTGGGTAGAGAGCACCGTCGGCACAGGAAGTACTTTTCATGTGGCAATTCCGGTTCAGGCTGCTGCTAAAAAGCACTCCAATAGCGATTCAAAAATGATAAGCTAATAAGATTGAATAGATTACATGATTTGTTTTTCAATTAATGTAGAAATTGTTGATAAAGTTTTTAACCAAGGATGAAACCTTATTCTCTAAGCCGAACCTTAGTAGAAATAAATCCTTCTAAGAAAGTTGAAACCTTATTACCTTATTTTAAAATGCACCAAAAATGTAACAATGGGTGCACATCTCATTGACATGGGACTTTCAGGCGATAATAGCACCCGATTCGTAACTCAACTCTTCTCCTTCTCCCGCCTAGCTTCCTGCGCTATGCGCCCTGCACCCTGCAGCCTGCTCTCTGCGCCCCGCGCCCTGCTCAATACTCGATCCTTTCCCCACCCGCCACAATCGTCAACCGTCGTTCCTCTGACTTTTCGCAGCGCCCCACTATCTGGGCTTCTACACCAAAAGATTTTGATATCTCAATGATGCTGGCTGCTGAAGCGGCGTCAGTGTAGATTTCCATGCGGTGTCCCATGTTGAAAACCTGATACATCTCTCGCATCGGGATTTTTCCCTCACTATTAATCATCCGGAACAAGGGTGGAATTTCAAAAAGGTTGTCTTTGATCACGTGTAACCGATCGACGAAATGAAGGATTTTTGTCTGCCCGCCACCGCTGCAATGCACCATGCCATTGATTTTGGGGCGAAGCTCATCGAGGATTTTTTTGATGATAGGCGCATACGTCCGTGTTGCCGAAAGCACCATCCGGCCAGCGTCCATTCCGGCTATTTCGGTAGCATCGGTAAGTTTGTATTTGCCGCTGTAAATCAAATGTTCAGGAACACGCGCATCAAAACTTTCAGGATATTTTTCGGCAAGCGCATGATCAAAAACTTCGTGACGTGCCATTGTTAGTCCGTTGCTGCCCATGCCGCTGTTGTAGGTGTTTTCGTAAGTTGTTTGTCCCGACGAAGCCAGACCTACGATCACATCGCCCGCACTGATGCGGCGATTGTCGATCACCTCGGCGCGCGGCATCCGCGTGGTCACCGTTGAATCTATGATGATGGTGCGCACCAGATCGCCTACATCAGCAGTTTCGCCGCCAGTGCTGTAAATCAAAACGCCCTGACTGCGCATCTCCTCCAGAAACTCTTCAGTGCCACTGATGATGGCTCCGATCACTTCGCCGGGGATCAAATGCTTGTTGCGCCCGATGGTTGAGCTTAGTAAAATGTTTCCTGTGGCACCCACGCACATCACATCATCCAGATTCATCACTACGGCATCCTGCGCTATGCCTTTCCACACGCTCAGATCGCCGGTTTCTTTCCAGTACATATAGGCAAGCGACGACTTGGTGCCTGCGCCGTCCGCATGCATCACGTTGCAATACCTATCATCGCCACCCAATAAATCGGGTACGATCTTGCAAAAGGCACCTGGGAAAAGCCCTTTATCAATATTCCGGATTGCCGCGTGAACGTCGTCTTTTGTAGCGGATACGCCTCTTTGATTATATTTGCTCTCCATTTGCTTTTTTATGTCAGATTGCAAACATACATTTTTTCGTTCGGCCATATCGGAAGCATCAGCCAGGTGAGGGCGAAGCTTTTATTTTAATACGATTTTCCAATGATGGACATTAGAGAGGTTTTGCTAAAATATTGGGGATACCCCGATTTTCGTCCAGGACAGGAGGAGATTATCCGTTCGGTGTTGAATGGTAAAGATACCCTTGCCCTCATGCCAACCGGTGGCGGGAAATCTATCACCTATCAGGTGCCGGCCATGGCACTGCCGGGGGTGTGCATCGTAATTTCGCCCCTCATCGCATTGATGAAAGACCAGGTGGACAGGCTGAAAGAAATGAACATCAAAGCCTTCGCCATCTTCTCGGGAATGCATCCAAACGAAATTGAGCTTGCGCTGAATAATGTGATGCACGGCGAAGGGAAGTTTCTCTACATATCGCCGGAGCGACTTGCTACACCGATGTTTCGCGAAGCACTACGTCATATTCCTGTCAACTTGCTGGCCATCGACGAGGCGCATTGTATTTCGCAATGGGGCTACGATTTTCGCCCGCCCTATTTGCAGATTGCCGAAGCGCGGCAGATTATTCCCGAAGTTCCGCTACTTGCTGTTACGGCTTCAGCCACCCCCGAAGTTGTTGACGATATTCAGCAGAAGCTTCTTTTTAAAACCAAAAATGCCATCCGGCAGAGCTTCCTGCGCGAAAACCTTTCTTACAATGTTTTGAAAGAAGAAAATAAGAACGAAAAAGTGTTGGAGATTCTGCAAAAGATGCCCGGTTCGGCCATCGTGTATGCCGGAAGTCGGCGGCGTACTTATGAGCTGGCGCAGAGGCTTAACAAACGGGGCATCACTGCCGATTATTACCATGCCGGCCTCGACAGCAAGCAGCGGCAAGAGCGGCAAAACCGTTGGATGAATGACACAGTTCGTATTATGGTTGCTACCAACGCCTTTGGTCTGGGCATCGACAAGCCCGATGTGCGGCTGGTAATCCATGTGGATTTGCCCACTTCCGTGGAAGCCTATTTTCAGGAAGCAGGCCGTGCAGGTCGCGATGGCAAGACGGCTCATGCCGTAATACTTTGGCAGGAATCAGATATTTTGGATGCTGAAAAACAATTTGAGAGCGCTTTTCCACCCATCGACGAGATTCGAAAGGTGTATCAGGCATTGGGTAACTACCTGAAATTGGCCGTCGGAAGTGGCCTCAACATGGGTTTCGATTTCGATATTGCCGACTTCAGCCGTCAGTACAACTTTGTGCCAGTGATAGCCTACAATGCGCTACGATTTCTTGAAAAAGAAGGCTATCTGATTCTTAGCGACGGACTTCATTTTCCCGCTCGGATTCACGTCAGGCTGCAGGGCGATGATTTGTATCGCTTTCGCGAAACGCATGCTTCATTGGGAGTTTTCCTTACGGCAATACTCAGGCTTTTCACAGGTTTGTTCAGCGAGTATGTCAAAATTAATATCAACGAACTCGCCCGAAAAACAGAACAAACCCCGGAGCAAACCGTAAAACTTCTGCAACAGCTCCATGCGCAGGAAGTCATTACCTTCATCCCATCCAAAAGCAAGCCTCAGATCATCTTCACCATCGAACGCCTGGATGCAAAAGACCTCTATATCTCACCCGAAAATTATAAACTACGCCGCAAAACCGCCCGACAGCGGCTCGACT
Organism: uncultured Lentimicrobiaceae bacterium; assembly: GCA_964612515.1. GTDB lineage: Bacteria > Bacteroidota > Bacteroidia > Bacteroidales > 4484-276 > SABY01. The sequence goes on from CAZTCX010000184.1 coordinate 6,533, forward strand.
CCTTGACGGCCTTCCTCAAAAACAACACAACCTGCCGAAGTGTATTTCTTTTGGGATATTTCGGACAAAGCAATACGAGCCTCTGTGGCCACTGCGACGTGTGTCGCAAACGAAACCAAAGTGATGTAAGCCAGGCAGAGCTGGATGCTGCCATCAAGCAAATCAAGCCTTTGCTGCAAAAGCAGCCGCACTCGCCGGAAGAACTGGCAAAGCTGGTGCGCAACATCTCCTCCGAGAAGTTTCTTCAGGTGGTCGAGTGGTTGCTCGACAACGATGAGATTCATTACGACAAGCAAAACTGTCTCCGATGGGGAGAAGGGGAGTAGCTAAAAATATGGATCACCGCAGAGAATTTTATGAGTACAACCGCAGAGGCGGAGAGACGCAGAGTTTTTTTATGAGAATAACCGCAGAGGCGGAGAGACGCAGAGATTTTAAAAGGATTACCGCAGAGACGGAGAGGCGCAACGTTTTCGTTTTCTTCGCGTCTCAGCGCCTTAGCGGTTTCTACCTTTTTTAATGATTCACCGCGGAGACGGAAAGGCGCAGCTTTTTTTAGGAGGACAACCGCAGAGACGGAGAGGCGCAG
>CAZTCX010000185.1:0-7097 GCA_964612515.1 uncultured Lentimicrobiaceae bacterium
ATGTCCATCAGCACCAGGTCGGGCACCGATTGTTGCAGCAATTCCAGAAACTGCTCACCGCTGCCGGCCTCCCGGATTTCGATATTTTCGTAATGATTTTCTAAAAGCACCCGAAGCCCGTTGCGGAAGAGCGTATGATCGTCAACGATGATGAGATTCAGGTTTTTCATGGGATATTCGCAATTATGGGAACTGTGGTTTGTCAGGAGGAAAGAGGGTTTGCCAATATTTTAGCCAACTGTATCTGCACCGTGACGATGATTCCTTCGCCGGGCCAGCTATCTACTTCGAAGGTGCCGTTGAGCGAACCGATGCGCGAGCGGATGTTGTTGATGCCCATGCCTTCGGTATTTCCATCCAGCACTTTCTGAAATTCATATCCAATGCCGTCATCCTGATAAAGCAGCATCAGCGCGTTATTTTCGGTGTCGAGGCTAATGAGTATTTTGTTTGCCTGGGCGTGTTTCAGCGTGTTTATGATCAGTTCGCAAACGGCACGGTAGATTATTACTTCGGCGTTGCTTTCGAAACGCTGGCTGCCGAGGTTGCTGGAGAACTCGATTTTTATCTTTCCGGTATCGTTAATTTTTTCGGTGAAGGTGCTGATGGCACGGTGCAGGCCGAAGTTGTCGAGCAGGTGCGGGCTGAGGTTGTTGGAGATTTCGCGTAAGCTGCTGATGGATTCGTTGATGGCCTGCAGGGCATTGTTATAAATGGTTTTATTTTCCGCAACAGCGGCTTGCTGCTCCGTAAGCGCCGATACCGACATCTTGGCCGTGGCCAGCAGTGGACCCAGCCCGTCGTGCAACTCCTTGGCCAGCCGTTTTCGCTCGTTTTCTTCCGTATTAATCACAGCATTAAGCACCCGCTTTTCAGCCGCTTTCCGCGTTTCTTCTGCTTTGCGCAGATAAATAAAAATCTTCCGGATGTAGAACACCCCAACCACCATCAATATCGACACCAGCACGCCCAGCCAACTGCTGAAAATTTCCATGCGATGCGAAAGTTCGCGGTTGACGTAAGGCAGAAAATCCAGTAGCCGGCGTCCGGCCATTATCATCAATCCAATCGACAGCAAAATCCAGCTCGAATTGTACTTGGTGGTGCGGATGAGCGTGATGGCAAAAATCATTGCCACAAATTGCAACACAATTGAAACGACAAGCCCGACAACTGTTAACATGTGCGTAGTTTTTTATTTTGAAATGCGGATGCGGGCATCAACGGCAGTTACGCCTTTTGGATTTCCCAACAATGGGTTAAGATCGAGTTCGGCAATTTCGGGCGCTGCCATCACCAACGCCGAGAGGCGCACCACCACATCGGCGAAAGCCTGTTCGTCGGTTCCCTGCTGGCCACGCACGCCTTGTATCATCTTGTATCCGCGCAGGCTGCGAATCATCTGCAGCGCTTCGTCGTGGCCTGCGGGGGCAATTGCGGCGGCCACATCTTTTAACACTTCTATAAATATGCCGCCCAATCCGCAGATGATGGTGTGCCCAAAAGGAGCCTCGCGGTTGACGCCGGCAAATAGTTCCTGGCCGCTAAGCATGGGCTGCAGCAGAATGGAAGTGGTCTCTTTAATCTGCATCATTCGGGCAAACTGCTGTTTCACTTCTTCAGCGTTTTTCACATTCAAAACTACGCCGCCAACATCCGATTTGTGCACCGGCCCTATCACTTTCATCACCACCGGGAAGCCAAGTTTTTCGGCTCCAGCCACCGCTTGTTCTATATTTTGCGCCACTACTTCGCCGGCGCGTGGTATGCCGGCAGCATCCAGTAGTTGTTGAACAGCTTCCGGATTCAGATAGCCATCGTTATTTTTATTAATAATATTTCGAATCAAATCCTTGTCTATCGTAGGAAGTTTGGGTTTTTCGGGTGCCGGCGCCGGGGTGTTCATCACGCGGCACAAAGCGGTACCCAAAATGGCCTCGTCGGGAAAGTTGATTTGTCCTTTTGATAAAAACTCAGCCACTTCTTCGCGGGCGGTAAGTATGGAGGGCAGCACGGCAAAAATCGGTTTGCGGCTGGTGCGTATCTTTTCGTCGAGCACGCGGTAGGCGTCAAAAATGCGCACGAGTCCCGGTGTGCCGAATATCACCACCATGCCATCTATTTCATCAAATTTCTGATCGATGGTGTCGATGATGGTGCCCAGATGCTCGGCGGTGCCGGTAGCCAGAAAGTCGATGGGATTGGCCACGGAACTTCCCGCATAAAGCTTTGCCAGCAGTGCGTCAGCCTCTTTGCCTTGCAAGTGCGGAATGTTGAGGCCTCCTTTAGATAGCGCATCGGTGAGCATCACCGCGGGGCCGCCGGCGTGGGTGATGATGGCGATATTGCGACCCTTTAACACCGGATGCATAAAAACAGCAGCCACGGCAGTAAGGTCTTCGCGGCCATAGCAGCGCACGATGCCAGCTTTTCTGAAGAGTGCTTCCACGGCCACATCGTTGCTGGCCAGCGCTCCCGTGTGCGACGAGGCGGCGCGGCTGCCGGCCTCCGAAGAACCAGCCTTGATGGCGGCGATGCGGCACCCTTTGCGGATCAGCGATGAAGCATGGCGCAGCAGCTTATCAGGTTTATTGATGGTTTCGAGATAAAGCAGCTTAACGCGCGAACTTTTGTCAGGATCAAAGGTGGCATCCATATATTCGAGCACTTCCTCCACGCCGATTTGGGCGCTGTTGCCAACCGAAAATACGCTGTTAAAGGTTAGCCCTTTGGGCAACGCCGACTCGATGATAAATACTGCCGTGGCGCCCGAGCCGGAGATAAAATCAACTCCTTTTGGGTTGAGCGGCGGGATGGGCAACGTAAAGATGCTGGCGTGGTCGGGCGTCAGAATTCCTACGCAGTTTGGGCCAATGAGCGCGCCATCCACCGAATTAATAACCTCCACAATTTTCTTTTCGAGCAACTTGCCTTCCTCGCTCTCTTCGCTGAATCCCGCCGAAATAATGATGAAAGCACGTGTACCATGATTGTGGGCAAGCTCCTCCACGGTGGCCAGCGCATATTTTGCAGCAATGGCCAGTATCGCCAGATCCGCCTGTGGCAGCTCCTTCAGATCGCGAAATGAGGGGATTCCCTGCACGGAGGTTTCTTTGGGATTGGAAACGTAAAGGTTGCCACCGTAATGGTTGTCGAGCAGGTTTTTGAGGATTTTGCCGCCTGGCTTGGTGACGTCGTTGGAGGCTCCTACTACCACTATGCTTTTGGGATGGATAAGTGCTGAATTGATCATGAAAAGTGATTTGTATTGTAACGAAAATTATTTTTGCGCGAAAGTACAATTTTTAAAAATCGAAACGAATGACAACACCTGACACCACCAACCACGACCTATTGGGATGGGCTTTGGAAGCCTGGCACCGGCAACCGCTAAACATGCGCCTGCGGGTGCTCTCCGATCGCTTCGACACTTCGCACATCCACGTGGCGCACTTTTTCAGAACCTACGACGAGATGCCCGAAATAGAAAAGCTTGCGCTAAATTCTTGTCAGGGTTCCATTTTGGACATTGGTGCGGCGGCGGGCTGTCACTCCCTGGCATTGAAAGATCAGAAAAAGCAGGTGCACCCCATCGACATTTCGCCGGGAGCCGTGCGCGTGATGCAGGCACTGGGTCTGCGCAACGCCCGGCAGTTGGATTTTTATGAAATTAAAAACGAAAAATACGACACGCTGCTGATGCTGATGAATGGTATCGGCATAAGCGGAACATTGGCGGGACTGGAAAAAACGCTGCTGCAGGCCAAAAATCTGCTCACTCCCGGCGGGTGCCTGATCTGCGATTCTTCTGACATCATTTATATGCTGGAGCAAGAGGATGGCAGCGTGATGATCGACCTCTCCGCCAATTACTATGGCGAAGTGAATTTTCAGTTTGCCTACCGGAACCGTAAGTCGGAGCCTTTCCCATGGCTTTACATACATTACGAACTGCTGCACGAATACGCCACCCGTTTTGGTTTTAAATGCGAAAAATTAGCCGATGGAGATCATTACGATTATCTGGCGATGCTTACGCAGGAAGAAAAATAGCAGGCAAAGCGCAGGGCGCGAAGAGCAAAGTCCAGCGGGATTTCTTTTGACGCTCGAAAGTCCTACGGACGTTTCGAGGTCTGCAAAGCGCCATGTGCTGACGTTCAGCTCAGCTTAGGCTTGGCCTAAGCTGCATCTATTTTTGCAGGCTTAGCCTGCTTTTTGCAAATTTTGATTGAACAGGCAAAGACTGTGAAAATAAACAGGACGAGGTTGTACCTCGTCCTAACCTCTGAGGCGACAGGGTTTTACTTCAGTATTCTGCGGTTCGATATTCAAAAAATAAAAATAGAAAAAGGATTATCGAATATCCAACGAAGCCTGCCCTGAGCATGTCGAAGGGAATCTCGAATGTTGAAGTGGCTTAGAGAGAAGAAAACGGCGTTGAGATCGTCAGACCTCGAAACGTTTGCATCTATTTTTACAGGCTTAGTCTGCTTTATCTTTAAAATCTTTGATTAGCCGAAAAGGCTCAGCCTTGTAAAAATAAAACGGAATCATCCCGCAGGGATGCAATATGGGTAGAAAATAAATTGCAATAGAATATTTCGTCCCGTACGGGACGAGATTGAGAGATGCTCTTTTTTCTACCCGTATCATGTGCCTGACGGCACAAAGAGATTCCTAAGCCCCAACGGGGCGCTATCACCAGCCGGGTGCGCAGCGCCCGGAAACCAAAAGCGTTTTCTTAGGTAAGCCCCAACGGGGCGAAATCATTAGCCATCCATTATTCAAAATTTAAAATAAGAAAAAAGGATTATCGAATATCCAACGAAGCCTGCCCTGAGCATGTCGAAGGGAATCTCGAATGTTGAAGTGGCTCTATGTTCGATGAATCCGAATTCTCCGAGAACGAGAATAGATAATAAATAGAAAAAAGTCAACCTATTTCAGGCAAGGTCATCTTTCTTCACTTCATCATTCGATATTCGATATTCAGCGGTTCAATATTCAAAAATACTTACATGGCGCGTCATGACCTGCGCGCCAAGCGCCAAGCGCCTTGCGCCACGCTCTCTGCGTCTCCACGAATAAACTTTTGCCTACTTTTGCCCCACAAAACATAGAAAATCATGATTGAGCAACTTCTTCTTTCCCACGCAACCGCCATTATCCAACAGCTTTATGGTGCCGCCATCGACCCGCAACTGATCGCCATCCAGAAAACACGGCGCGAGTTTGAGGGCGACTACACGCTGGTGGTTTTCCCGCTTTTGAAATCCTCCAGGAAGTCGCCCGAAACTACCGCACAGGAGATTGGCGATGCCATGACGGCGCAGGTGGAAGTGGTGACGGCTTACAACGTCATCAAAGGGTTTCTGAACCTAACTGTTGCCGACAGCTATTGGAAAGATTTTTATAAAAATGAAAAACAAAACGATTCATTTGGTCAGCATGCTGCGAAAGAAGAAGCTCCGGTAGTCATCGAATTTTCTTCACCCAACACCAACAAGCCCCTGCATCTAGGCCATGTGCGCAACAATTTGCTGGGACATTCCCTGGCCAACATTCTTCACGCTGCCGGCAAAAAGGTGGTGCGTGTGAATCTGGTCAACGACCGCGGCATTCATATCTGCAAGTCGATGCTTGCCTGGAAGAAGTGGGGCAATCGCGAAACTCCCGAATCTACCGGGATGAAAGGCGACCAACTGGTTGGGAAATATTACGTGCTCTTCGACAGGTTTTACAAAGCCGAAATTAAAGAACTCGTGCAAAATGGGATGGACGAAGAGCTTGCCGAAAAAGAGGCTTCGCTGTTGATGGAGGCGCAGGAGATGCTGCGGCAGTGGGAGGAGCGCAACCCGGAGATAAGGCAGATGTGGGAGGAGATGAATGGCTGGGTTTACAAAGGTTTCGACGGTACCTACAAACGGTTGGGAATTAGTTTTGACAAAATCTATTACGAATCTGAAACGTATTTGTTGGGTCGTGAGCTGGTTTTTGAAGGGCTTGAAAAGAAAGTTTTTTATAAAAAAGAAGATGGTTCCGTCTGGTGCGACCTCACCGCCGAAGGCCTCGACGAGAAGTTGCTGCTGCGCGCCGATGGTACTTCGGTTTACATCACACAGGACTTGGGCACGGCACAGCTCCGTCACGATGAATATGATCCTGAGCAGTTGATTTATGTGGTTGGCAACGAGCAGAATTATCATTTTGATGTATTAAAAAAGGTATTAAAAAAATTGGGCCGCGACTGGTCGGATAACATGCTGCACCTTTCGTACGGCATGGTGGAGCTACCGCAGGGACGCATGAAGTCGCGCGAAGGTACGGTGGTGGATGCCGACGACCTGATGCAGGAGATGGCCGACACGGCTCGCAAGACCACCCTCGAATTGGGCAAAGCCGACGCGTTTGATGAACAAGGCCAGGAGGCGCTTTTTGAAATACTCGGCCTGGGAGCGCTCAAATATTTTATTTTAAAAATTGATCCCAAGAAGACCATCCTCTTCAACCCGGAGGAGTCGATAGATTTCAACGGGAACACCGGGCCATTTATCCAGTACACCTATGCACGCACCCGCTCGCTGTTGCGCAAAGCCGCCGAGAAAAATATTGCACCTGCTGCGGATGTCATTCCCGCCGAATTTCATCCCAAAGAGCGGGCGGTTCTCAGAGCCGCTTACGACTTCCCCGGGGTGGTTACCGAAGCTGCCGAAAACCTGAGTCCTGCCGTTATAGCCAACTATGCTTACGAGCTGGCCAAAGAGTTCAACAACTTTTACCAGCAGGTGCCCATCCTGCGCGATGCCGACGAGCAGCAGATCATTTTCCGTCTGGGACTTTCTGAGTTTGTTGGCAACATCCTCAAAAGTGCCATGCAGCTTCTGGGCATCGACGTGCCGGAGCGGATGTAGGGGATGGGAGTTTTGGTTTGATAAAATTTAGCTGCTATCGAAATCGTGTAAGGATTACTAACCCCGGCTTTCAGGCCGGGGATCAAAGGACGAGGGAATCAGTGGGGCTTTAGCCCCAAACATAATAATGTTTTGATTTTATCAAGAAATACGGATTTGAAAGGACTGCGGGCTAAAGCCCGCGGA
>CAZTCX010000186.1:0-7068 GCA_964612515.1 uncultured Lentimicrobiaceae bacterium
GAATTCTGGCAGTGGCCGCAAAATTCCACGATTCCGGCAAAGGCGCTTCGGGGGTTTCTATTCCCAGTTTTACCATTACCGGCATGTGATCGGAAAACTGATAAATGGCCTGTAGCACAGCCTGCGGCGCCGAGAAATTAGGCGGATCGAGCACCGAGCCATCGAAACGCTGCCCATCCTGGCCGGCAGTAACGTAACTGTCGTTGATGTAAGCTACCGGAGCGTCGGCTTCAAGCATGCCGGGGCTTACCAAAACAAAGTCGAACCGGTCGTCGATGCCGCCACCGGCCGCACATCCGTTGCTGTTGATGCGCGTAGATTGCGAATGTACTGAAGCAAAAGCCGGGTTGCTGTGCCAACTGCCTTCCATGCCCAGGGGATCAGTAAATGGCACCGAGGTGTTGGAGGATGCTGCCAGGGTTTGCCAGGCAGGCTCTGTAGCATTTTGCAAATTCAGGTCGCCGGTAAGCATGCAGGCATCCGTAATATTATGAATATTAATAAAATCGGCAACAGCCTGCGCCATGATGCCCCGCTGCTGTTTGTCGGCGCCGGAGCTGCCCGCCTTGAGGTGCGCCGTGATGACCCAAAGAAAAATGGTATCGCCGGCGGGCACCACCGGACGATAATAAAGCCGGTAAGCATTGATATCGCGGGGAAGGGTGGCAATCACCTCCTGCCGCTCCAAACCAAATTTATCGGCGCGGTAATAAAGCATGTTGATGATGTCGCTGCCCGCGAGATTGGTAGCCTGGGCGCGAGAATAGCCGTTACGTCCCGAAGCATTGAGTACTTCATTTAATATCTTATCCTGATAAAATGGATCCGTACCAATCTCATTCACCGCCAGAATGTCGGGCAGATAGTAATCGATGATGGTTTTGAGATGCGTGGTTTTTGCTTCAGGCGGGTTGTTGTAAAGGGTGCAGTAATCTGTAAAGTTGCCATAGTTGAGCAGGTTATAATGCATCAGCGTAAGCGTATCAGCGAAAGCTGAAATGAAAAATAATTTTAAAAAAATCAGCAGTATTAACTTTTTCATCCGGAGTACGTTTTTAAAAATCAAAAAGCGAAGATAGCGCAAAACATCTTTTATTTTTGTCCCCTGAAACCAAACGGTAGATTATTCTACTTTTACGCAAAGTATTATTAAACAAACATGACCTGTTCAGCTATTTTAAAACCCATCGTCAGATTGCTGCTCGTCATGTTGTTTTTGATGATAAATCCGGCGCTGCACGCACAGCGGTCAGGCAAAGAGAAGGATGTAACTGACACCATTTTCATCGAAAAAGGAACCTCCCTAAAAATTTACGACAGTACCTACGTTTTCAACAGCGACACCACCATGATCTTTCATGATTCGGTAGTAAAGCAAAATGATGCGCTAAAAACTTACCAGCTACGTCAAACCCTGAAAGAAAAAGCACAAAGCAGCCGCCTTGCACAGGAATTGTATGACGCTACTTTTGCAAACCCTAACAAAAAGTCCGAAAAAGATTCAACCAAAATTGAGAAACCTGAAAAACGCTTTGAACCTTACGAGGGAAAAGTGATTCGGAAAATTCATTACAAAGTGCTGGATGCCATTGGCCCAACGATAAATGACACGGCTTACACCATTGACTCGAAGGTTTACCGGTGGCTCAACACTACCTATGTACCTTCCAAAGATTGGGTGATCCGCGACAATCTGCTTTTCAAGGAAGGCGACCGGATAGCGCCCTACCTGATGACCAACAGCGAACGACTGCTTCGCGATCTGAAATCGTTCAACGATGCACGAATCCGTATCATCGACGCTGGAACCGAGACCGACTCAGTGGATATCGTGGTCATTGTAAAAGATATCTACCCGTATGGCGTAAAAATTCATTCGGCAGGAACCGATAAATATGATCTGGAATTATACACTGTGAACCTCCTGGGCTGGGGGCATTATTTCAGTAATACGTTCACGGGTATGACTAAAGCGCCATGGGTACGATACAGCAAGCTGGACTATCTGGCTCCCAACATTGCCGGATCCTTTATTGCGGCAGAGGCTGTGATAGAACGCAACGACGATAACAAGTCGCGGCGACTGACGGCCACCCGAAATTACTTGCCCATCCAGTCGAGCTGGGGAGGCCTGGCCAAAGCTGAAGATAAATACTACGAGCTTGACAGCGTCTATAACTATCCGCCGGTGGCTGTGGACGATTCGGGCAAAAAATTCCAGATACATTACCAGGAGCTCGAAGGGGTGATAGGCTACTCATACGCTTCACATCCCAACCCCGATGAGGCCTCCGACTATTTGGTGGTGGCTGCGCGCTATGATTATATGCATTACTACGACAGGCCTGTCACCAGCGTGGATACCAACATCCGCTACCAGCAACGCACCGACTTCCTGGGTTCGATATCATTTGTTCGCAACGATTATTATCAAAGCAAATATATTTATGGGTTTGGCATCACCGAAGATATCCCCTATGGCTATAACCTCACGCTGACGACGGGCTATGAGCTGGCCGAGTTTTTCAATCGGCCCTATGGCGGCGTCTCCATTTCGGCAGGCAACTATCTGAACAAATTTGGGTACCTGTACCTGTTGGCAGAAGCCGGAACATTTATGGAAGACAACGCGTTGCGTCAAGGGCTTTTTAACTTCAGCGCCCGTTACTTTAGCAATCTATTCAATCTCACCGAAAAATACAACTCACGTTTTCTGTTCGGATCCTTTTATTCAATAGGGTTCAACCGCTACCCAAATGAAAAGATGTATGTCCAAAACCTCAACCAGATGCGCGGACTCGATTTGTATAAATTTGATGGCAACCAACAACTCAACATCAACACCGGCGTGGTAACCTACACCCCGTGGAGCATTTACGGGTTTCAGTTTGCACTGGAACTTTTCTGGGAGGCAAGTCTGGCCGGCCCCGCGCACCGCCCTATTTATGACAACAAACTTTATTCGGGTATCGGTTTGGGAGTTCTTATTAAAAATGAAAACCTGGTATTCCAAACGCTTGAGATTAAGGTAAGCTGGTATCCCCATCCCGCCGACGGGAGCAGCTTCACGACCCAAATGGACTCGAGGCCAACTGGTAAATTTCAATCATTTGAGGCCACAAAGCCACGCATCATTCCCTACGATTATTATTACGATTTTTAAAAAAAGCACACCTTTCGATTAACCTCCGCTCTTATTTTTTGTTTAGATATTGAAAATAAATTATTTATAGTGAGCAATTTAAAACAACAAGCAACATGAAAACACTAGGAATCATCATCGTAATTCTTGGCATCATTGGCACTTTTGTGTTTGGCATTCAGGCAATGAACAGATCGCAGAGCCTGAATATCTTCGGCAACGAAATCGTTATAAGCTCCATCAGTTGGTTGCCTATAACGGTAAGCATCATTCTGCTCATTGGCGGCATCTTATTACTTGCCTTTGCACAAAAGCGCTAACACGCACTGTTGCTGAAAAAATGAAATACTTTTGCGGATAGAAATTAAGATGAAAGAATTATGTCGAAAGCCGCGAAATTATTCAAAGCCATCCGTTTGGTGGTGCGCCAGCCATCATTACTCAACCACGTCATCAATACCGACGACAACTGGCAACGCTATGTTGATAAACGGTATCCGTTTGCCAACGGTTTGCCGGTAGTTGACCTTGCCGATCTGACGGGAACTTCAACGGGCACAGTTCCTGTTTTTGCTTTTCTGGATGGCGGCTCTTTGCCTACCGATCATTTCCTTTTGATGAATCTTGCTTCTAATATTAAAGATTGTAAATATTTTGAAATAGGAACCTGGCGTGGCGAAAGTGTGGGCAACGTAGCGCGTCATGCCGCTCACTGCACCACACTTAACCTTTCGGACGAACAAATGCGTAAGGCCGGGATGAACGAGGATTACACCAACCTGATTGGCTTTTTCTCCAACCACCTGCCCAACGTGACACACCTGCGTGGCGACACCAACAATTTCGATTTTGCCGGTCTTAATCAGAAATATGATTTGATTTTCATCGATGGCGATCATCATTATGAAATGGTGAAAAACGACACGCAGAAAGTCTTTGCCCATCTGGTACACGACCGAAGCATCGTGGTGTGGCACGATTATGCCCGCAATCCCGAGACTCCGCGTTCAGAAGTTTTTGCCGGCATCCTCGACGGGCTTCCTGCGCATCTTCACCAAAATCTTTATCACGCCGGAAACACGCTGTCGGCAGTTTATTCGCCAGCAAAGTATAAAACACACACGCTGAAAAATCCAGTGCGACCGGATCATTTTTTCAACGTTGGCCTTACCATCACTCCCACCCCACCCGTAGAATCCAAAAGATAAACTATCGGCTTCAGGTGCCTGTTTTGGTTTATGATTGTTGTTTTGTTTTAAAAATTATAGATAAAATAGAATAGGATTCTCTCCGCTGGTTGGCGGAGGGGATAGAGGAAGTCTTGGAGACGAAATCAGGAGAATTTTCTTTATTTTTTTCTTAAAAAAAAACACATTATGGATCCAATCGAAAATATAGAATTATCGTTTCTTACCCTCGACGACTACCAACAACTCAAAGAAGCCACGCTGGCCTCCTACACCCACATGCCCAACGCTTTTTGGGGTCGTGAATATTTACAAAGTCTCATCGACCGCTTTCCCGAAGGGCAGGTGGTGATAAAGGTGAATCAACAAATTGCCGGCGGGGCGCTATCCATCATCGTCGATTACGAAAGTTTTGATGAGCACCATACTTATCGGGAAATCACCGGCAACTATACCTTCGACACGCATACACCCGACGGCGACGTACTGTATGGTATCGATATTTTTATAAAACCAGAATTCAGAGGGCTGCGGCTGGGGCGTCGGCTCTACGACTACCGCAAGGATCTGGCCGAACGGCTCAACCTGCGTGGCGTTGCCTTTGGCGGGCGCATCCCCGAATATCACAAATATGCCGACACGCTGACGCCCAAAGAATACATTAATAAAGTGAAGCAAAAGGAGATTTACGATCCCGTGCTCAACTTCCAGCTTTCCAACGACTTTCATGTGGCCAAGGTGCTGAAGAATTATCTGCAGGGCGACAAAGAATCCAACGAATATGCGGTACTGCTGGAGTGGGACAACATCTATTACATTAAAAAACGTAAGGTGGCTGCCGTTCAGAAAAAGGTGGTCCGGCTGGGGTTGGTGCAATGGCAGATGCGGCACTACAAAAATCTGGACGAACTCTTGTCGCAGGTAGAATATTTTGTGGATGCCGTTTCGGCTTACCGAAGTGATTTCGCCTTATTTCCGGAACTTTTTAACGCACCGTTGATGGCCGATAACAACCACCTTTCGCCTCCGGAAGCGCTGCGTGAGTTGGCAGCACATACACCCGCCATCCTCCGTCGGTTTGGCGAACTGGCCATCGCTTACAACATCAACATCATCACCGGAAGCATGCCCGAAATAATCGACGACCGACCCTACAATGTTGGCTACCTATGCCGTCGCGATGGCACCACCGAATGCTATGAAAAGCTGCACATTACCCCCACTGAACGGCGGGTTTTTGGTTGGGAAAAAGGCAAGCAGCTAAAAGTTTTTGACACCGACTGCGGGAAAATCGGAATCCTGATCTGTTACGATGTGGAATTTCCGGAATTGAGCCGCCTGCTGGCACTCGATGGGATGGAGATACTTTTCGTGCCTTTTCTCACCGACACGCAGGACGGCTATTCACGGGTTCGCAACTGCGCCCGCGCCCGTGCCATCGAAAACGAATGTTATGTGGCCATCGCCGGCAGCGTGGGCAATCTGCCCAAAGTGCACAACATGGACACACGCTATGCGCAGTCGATGGTGCTCACGCCGTGCGACTTTTCATTCCCGCCCAACGGCATCAAGGCTCAGGCAACGCCCAACACCGAAATGATATTGGTAGCCGATGTTGACCTGCATCTGCTGCACGAACTCCACCGTTTCGGCACCGTGCGCAACCTGGAGGATCGGCGAACCGATATTTTTGATTTAAAACACATCCGAAAATCCCAATAATTCCAGCTTCATGTCCTTTTTTGTGTTAATAAAATGAACTGATTTTCCCATCTGTGATGATCCTGGATTGTGTTTGGCTTTTATGGACGCGCATGTCACGATCAGTAGCGTTTTCCGCATTATTTCCCGGCTACATTTTATGTTTTAATTTCCGTTTACAAACGGTTAGAAACAACTATATTCGTTTTGAAACAGATACAAATGTTTAATAACCGAATCAGTTGAAAGCCCCATCCGATCTTTGTTGCATCATTTTTCTTTCATTTATTCATTAAATACATACTATCATGAAAAGTTTAAGAAACAGTGTTCAACTGATCGGCAAACTGGGAATGGATCCCGAAGTAAAAGATGTGGCCAATGGCCGCAAAATGGCTCGCTTCTCGCTGGCCACCTCTGACACCTACACCAACCAAAAAGGTGAGAAAGTAAAAGAAACCCAATGGCACAACCTGGTGATCTGGGGAAAACTTGCTGAGGTAGCCGGGCAATATCTGAAAAAAGGAAAGCAGATTGCTGTGGAAGGAAAGCTGGAAACCAATGCCTTCGACGACAAAGACGGCAACCGGAAATACTACACACAAATTGTGGTAAACGACCTTGTGATGCTCGACGGGAAAGCCAACTAATAGTGGGGTTAAACCGCGGAGGCGCTGATGCGCGGAGAAAATGAAAACGATGCGCCTCTCCGCCTCTGCGGTGAATCTTTAAAACGAGATGAAAACCGCGGAGGCGCTGAGACGCGGAGAAAACAAAAACGCTGCGCCTCTCCGCCTCTGCGGTGAATCTTTAAAACAGGATGAAAACCGCGGAGGCGCTGAGACGCGGAGAAAACAAAAACGCTGCGCCTCTCCGCCTCTGCGGTGAATCTTTAAAACAGGATGAAAACCGCGGAGGCGCTGAGACGCGGAGAAAACAAAAACGCTGCGCCTCTCCGCCTCTGCGGTGAATCTTTAAAACAGGATGAAAACCGCGGAGGCGCTGAGACGCGGAGAAAACAAAAACGCTGCGCCTCTC
>CAZTCX010000187.1:0-7015 GCA_964612515.1 uncultured Lentimicrobiaceae bacterium
GGCCTTTAGGCCGGGGGTTAACAGGATACATAGTTTTATGGGGCTTTAGCCCCAAAATAATTAAAGAAACGTGATGCGTTTAGGATCAAAGAAACCACCGCCACCAAAGGCTTTGGTAGCGATGAAAAATATTTGCACCATTCTTGTATAAAACAATGATCACAAAAAAATCTTACTATGCGTCTTTTCAAATCTCTTTTCCCGGTACTGCTGCTGATTGTTGCAGCCGTTTTTTTTATTGCTAACACACCCGCCATGCAAAAAGACTACAACAAATTATGGCAGCGCGTCGATTCGCTTAGCGCTTTGAGCCAGCCGCGTTCGGCGCTGGAGGTGGTCGAAGAAATTCATCGCCAGGCTGTCGCCGAAAAGAATACGCCGCAGTTGCTCAAAGCCAGCATCTACCGCATTAAGCTGGTGGCTGATTTTGAAGAAGATTATTTTCCGAAGTCAATCGGCCAGATAGAGGAGCAAATACAACAGTCGGAGCCGCCAGCCACGCAGGTGCTGCATTCAGTTGCCGGAGAGTTGTATCTCAAATATTTTCAGGCCAACCGCTATCAGATTTTGGAACGCTCCACCACCGGCAGCTACAGCAACGACGACCTGCTGACGTGGGACGCCGCGAGAATTCATCAGCAAGCCGCCAATCATTTTCTGAAATCTTTAGAAAACAAAAAGGAACTTCAAAAAATAGAGATCACCAACTTTGCGGCTATTCTGGAGCGTGAGAAGCAGTCGGAGATTTTCCGACCCACTTTGTATGATTTCCTCGTTTGGCGCGCCCTCGATTTTTTTAGTAATAACGAAACAGATGTGAAAGTTGCCGCGCAGCAGCTCATCCCCACCGAAGACAAATATTACGACCGGGCTGCTGATTTTATTAAAATCAAATTACCGGAGCAATATTCCCAGTCCAACACAGCCCAGGTGCTGGAGCTTTATCAACAATTGATCGCTTTTCATTTAGATGATAAAAATCCTGCCGCGCTCATCGATGCCGATGTGAAGCGCCTTGAATTTGTCCACTCCGTGTCGGCGGCTCCCGCTACCGATAGCCTTTACACCGAAGCTTTGCACACGTTGCAAACTCGTTTCAGCACTTCACCCGAATCCACAAAAGTGGCCTTTGCGTTGGCGCAATTTTATTACCAACAACCAACCTTTATTTTGCCGCTTAAAGATCAAGCCACATCCCCCACAAACAATCGCAAAGCTGCCGAAATTTGTCGTGAAGCCATCCAGGCTTATCCCGAATCGATAGGCGCCAAAAACTGCAAGTTGTTGCTTACGCAGATAACCGAGCCAGAGGTGCAGTTACAAACTGAAAATGCCGTACTGCCCGGCAAGCCTTCGCTGGCGCTTCTTAGTTATAAAAATGTAGCATCGGTGCAACTGAAGATTGTAAAAATGGAGTATGAAGAATACGACAAACTGCGCAACAACGACTTTGCCGCAAAGCTGGCGGGTCGCAAGGCGATGATGGAGTGGGAGGTAACCACGCCCGGCTGGCAGGATTATGAAAGTCATCAGACCGAAATAAAAATTCCGGCGTTGCCCAAAGGTTTTTATCTGATAATTGCTGAGACGCCTAAAACGGAGAGCGTCGCACCGAAAGCAGTTTACAGCGCCATTTGGGCCACGGAGCTAAGTTTCGTTTCACGCCGCCTGGAAGCTGGAGGTTATGATGTTTTTGTGCTCAACCGCGAAAGTGGGAAACCAATTCCGGGCGTTACCGTAAATACCTATACCCGCGTTTTCGATCAAAGCACGCGCAGCTACGATCTTAAGCTGGCCAAGTCGCTGCAATCCGATCGCGACGGTTTCCTGAAGCTGCAGCCCGACGCCGGGTTTCGCGGAGCCGTCACATTATCGCTGACGCAGGGCGACGACCGTTTTGTGTCGTCCGGCAGCTTTTATCTTACCGCTACACGCGATCGCGTTGAAAAACCAATGACGCGCACTTTCTTTTTTACTGACCGCAGCATTTATCGGCCGGGGCAAACGGTTTATTTTAAAACAATCGTCCTCGAAAAAACCGGTGAAAAATATGAAATCCTTCCGCAACAGCTGCTCACCGTGGAGTTTATGGATGTTAACGGCCAACAGATTGCGCAAACGCAACTCACCACCAATACTTTTGGCTCAGCCAATGGAAGCTTTACGATTCCTGCTGGCGTGCTCAATGGCCAGATGCGTCTGAAAACAGAAAGCGGCAATCATTATTTTAATGTAGAAGAATACAAGCGTCCCAACTTTGAGGTTGCGTTTCTGCCGGTGGAAGGCTCTTATAAACTTAACCAGCCCGTCACCATTTCCGGAAAGGCACAGGCTTATGCCGGAAATTCTATTGATGGTGCTACGGTGAAATATCGCGTAACGCGGAATGTTTTCATGCCGTGGCGCGGTTACGGGAGTTATGGTCGCTTCATTTGGCCACGACAGCAACCAGTCGAAATCGCCGCCGGTGAGGTTACCACGCAATCCGATGGAACTTTTGAGATCACTTTCACAGCCTTGCCAGGCAAGCAGCGGGATATTTCTTACCAGTATCAGATTGAAGCCGACGTGACGGATATTACCGGCGAAACGCACTCCGCGTCACAATGGGTAAATGTTGGTGAAGAAGCTTTAGTCGTCGAAACAGAAATTCCCGAAAATGTTAATCAGCGCAAGCCTGCTGATTTTAAAGTTTTGGTAAAAAACCTCAATGGCCAGCCACAAGCTGCCGATGTAAAGGTGACGATTTATAATCTGAAACAGCCTGCCGGACTGGTGCATCAGCGCCAGTGGGACACGCCCGACCACAACACGATTCCTGAACAGGATTTCCGAAAAGATTTCCCGTCGGCCAATTATAAAGATGAAGATTTTTCCAAGTGGGATCGCATTGGTGTGGTTTACGAAACGACATTTAATACGGCAAAAGATTCGTTGATAAAACTACCGGGCATCGAAAAATGGAGCCAGGGAAAATACCTTGTTGTTTTGGATGCAACCGATGCTACCGGCGAAAAGGCAAAGCGTGAGGATTATTTCACACTGTTTGATCTGATGGCGAAAAAGCCACCCATTAATACCTACGAATGGTTTGAAGTTTTAAACAAAAAAGGAGAACCCGGTGAGAACGCAACTTTTCTACTTGGCTCGTCGGCCAAAGATGTGCAGGTGCTTACCGAAGTGCAGCTTCAGGGCAAAACCATCGAGCGAAAATGGATGAAGATTAACAACGCGCAGCAGTTGATCGAAATTCCGATTAAAGAAGCATACCGCGGGAATTTTACTTTCCAGTACATTTATGTCATCGACAACCATCTCTACCAAAATTCGGTGGTGATAGAAGTTCCTTACACCAACAAGCAGCTCGACGTTGCCTTTGAGACCATGCGCAGCACGCTGGTGCCCGGCAGCAAAGAGAAATGGACGGTGACCATCCGCAACAAAAATGGCGACAAAGTGGCTGCCGAAATGCTTGCTTCGATGTACGATGCTTCGCTGGATGCTTTTGTCCCGCACCAGTGGAGTTTTGATCTTTACAATCCCAACAACCGGATGGAAGCGTGGGGAGCTGCCGATGGTTTTGGCATTGCGCAAGCCAACCAGTTATATCCCGGCCAGGGCGGATCAGAAGGCTATTATTTCCAAAATTATGACCGGCTCAATTGGTTTGGGTTCGATACATACAACCGCGGTTACGACATGATGTATTCTAAAGGCAGGGCAACGATGGCCAATGGTGGCGTGAAAAGTGAAATGGTAGATGCAGAAGAAAGCCCTGCCGATGACAAGGAGCAGACAATTCCTATGCCTCCCGCACCTCAGGCGCCATCGATGGATTTGCAGGACGTGCAGTTGCGGCGCGATTTTAACGAAACAGCTTTCTTTTATCCGCAGCTCAAAACCAACGAACAGGGCGATGTGGTGATTGAATTTACGCTGCCCGAATCCTTCACACGCTGGAAGTTTCAGGCGCTGGCACACACCACCGATCTGATGACGGGCATGTTGCAGCAGGAGTTTACCGCCGCCAAAAAACTAATGGTGGTCGCCAATGCACCACGCTTTTTCCGCCAGGGCGACACTTTGTATTTTGCTGCCAAAGTAACCAACCTCTCCGACGAGAAACTTGCTGGCCAGGTGTCGCTGGAATTTACCGATGCCCTTACTGAAAAAAATGTGACGCAGGAATTGCTTCTGGATGCTTCTGTCCAGAACTTCTCAGTAGCCGCCAACGAAAGTCGGCCGCTGCAATGGAAGATGGCCGTGCCCAAGGGATTGAGCATGGTCAATTACCGCATAAAAGCTGCCGCCGGCAACTACACCGATGGCGAAGAGCGCCCGGTGCCGGTGGTTACCAATCGCAAGCTGGTGACCGAGGCAATGCCCATGCCCGTGGGCGGCAAGCAGACGCGCCGGTTTACGTTTGATCATTTGGCGAAAGCCGACAAAAGCAATACGCTCGAAAACTATCAGCTTACGCTGGAATTCAGTTCCAACCCGGCCTGGTATGCCGTGCAGGCGCTGCCCGTTATCAGTGAGCCGGCCTACGACAACGCCATCGCCTGGTTCTCAGCCTGGTTTGCCAACAGCATTGCTTTTGATATTTCCAACAAAAATCCGGGGATAAAACGGGTGTTTGAAGAATGGAAAAATAGCTCGCCGGAAGCTTTCCTGTCGGCGCTCGAAAAAAATCAGCAACTCAAAGAGGTGGTGCTGCAACAAACGCCGTGGGTGCTGCAGGCGCGCAACGAGAAAGAACGCAAACAGCGCATCGCCCTGCTTTTTGATATTAATAACATGCAATACCGCCTGCAAAATTCCATCCGCAAGATGCAGGAGTTTCAGAAACCCGAAGGCGGCTTTGGCTGGATGAACAGCATGCGCTCCAGCCGCTACATCACACAGATGATTGTGCAGGGCGCCGGCAAACTCGACCACCTCGGAATAAAAGATGCCATCGCCGACGACAACCTGCGCGGCATGATGAACAAGGCCGTCCGTTATCTCGACAGCGAAATGCAGGATGATTTCACCAAATTAAAAAAACAAGAAAAGGCAGATTTGACAGCAAATCATCTTTCGTCGGTGATCGTCCAATACCTCTATGCACGCAGCTTCTTCAATCATATTATGATCAATCCGTCGCACGAAGGAGCGAGGAATTATTATCTGGAACAGGCTGCCAAATACTGGCCGGAGCAAAACATCTATCTGCAGGGCATGCTGGCGGTAGTGCTGCAACGCGCAGGCAAAGAGCAGGCAGCACAGCTTATCATCAAGTCGCTGCGCGAGCGGGCGCTGAGCAGCGAAGAGATGGGCATGTACTGGCGCACGGAGCCGGGATATTATTGGTATCAGGCGCCGGTGGAAACGCAGGCTATGATGATAGAAGCTTTTGATGAAGTTGCCCGCGACGGCGCCGCCGTGGAGAAGATGAAAATATGGCTGTTGCGCCAAAAACAGGTGCAGGACTGGGAAACGTCGCGCGCTACCACCGAGGCCATTTATGCGTTGCTCGGGCGCAGCACCAATCTGCTGCAAAGCAATGCGCTTGTAAATATTGAAGTTGGCGGCAAAGAATTGTCGGCAAAGCAAATGGGCAAAGTGGAAGCCGGCACCGGATATTTCGCCACCACCTGGAATGCGGAGGAGATTACTCCCGCGCTGGCGCAGGTTACCGTTGCCAAGCCCGACGAAGGGATAGCCTGGGGAGCGATGTACTGGCAATATTTTGAAGACCTCGATAAAATTACCGCCGCCGCCACACCGCTGCAAGTGGAGAAAGAACTCTTTGTGGAGCGCGATTCCCCTGCCACCGGACGCGTGATTGTTCCGGTAACGGATGGCGAAAAGCTGATGGTGGGCGACAAACTCATGGTTCGCATCATCATGCGTACCGACCGCGATCTGGAGTATGTGCATCTGCGCGACATGCGGGCAGCGGCTTTCGAACCTATAAATGTGCTATCGCATTACAAATACAGCAGCGGCCTGGGTTATTACGAAACTACCACCGACGTAGCCGTGGATTTCTTCTTTGATGCGCTGCCCAAAGGAACCTACGTTTTTGAATATCCGCTGGTAGCGACAGTGCGTGGCGATTTCAGCAATGGCATCACCACCCTGCAATGTATGTATGCCCCGGAGTTTTCGGCACATTCGGAAGGAATAAGGGTGAAGGTGGCGGAGCGGTAGGCGCGTGGCGCGGGGCGCAAAGAGCAAGGCGCAAGGAGCTAATAGTAAGCAGTTAAATTCTGATGTGATGTTCGGACGAGGCTTTGGTGGTTGTGGTGGCTGAGCTGGCTTCGACAAGCTCAGCCAGCTTGTCGAAGCCCTCGTCCGGATTGTTTTTACAGGGTCTTGGCTGTTATCTGGCTTCATTATGATCCCAATTATCGTGATTCTATTGCGGTATCAGGGCTTGTTATTCTTGCTTTCATGAGTGATTTTTAAATTGGCTTAATCGTGTTTGTAAAAGATTAGTTTCGTGTCTTAACATTATTCACACTTTTTGTAATCTCTGTATTTATGTTGGTTACATTTTCGTTGGCATTAGAAGAAGAAGTAGAAATTGCTTTTTCAGTCTGCGATATTAAAGAGAAAACCTCAAATTCTTTAGCCCAATAACCAATCCAAAAAGCGAAAATGAAAATGCCAAAAATGATTCCAATTAATTCTACATTGCTTTTTTCCGATAAGATATTTTTATTTTCTGTAATTGCTTTAGACCCCTTAGTTTTTATAAAATCTTTTATTCGTTTTGCGTGTCCTGAAAAATCCTTGGGACTTATTTGATTTATTTCAAAAGCAAGATTTGAATTTTTAGGAAGATGCAGTTCTGCAAAATCAAGAAATTCTAAAATACTGTTTCGATCAACATTTTCTTCGTTTTTAAACAATTCAGTGTATGAATCACATTTTTTTAAAAGTTCTTTCTTTTTCATTTTTCAGAGTGTAATTGGTAATAGTTGCCACCGATTGTGTATAGTAAACGTTCCTTTTATTTTTGTATTAG
>CAZTCX010000188.1:0-6985 GCA_964612515.1 uncultured Lentimicrobiaceae bacterium
CCCTTGTCTTTCTGAGCGTAGCGAAGAATCTATTGTTTTTAACCGGACACCAATAATTATTAATGTATTAATATTCACAAGCATCGGTCAGCGGAAAGTTGCATACTGACCCTAACATTAATAAAAAACTTTAAAAATATTTCCACGATGAAATGCTTATTTAATTTTGTTTGTTATTCAATATCCTTCTGGCAAATGACGAATCATGTCATCACACTGGCGATGGATTATAAAAACGGGGATGCTGAAAACCGAACAGAGTAAGCACTGAATTAACAACTATAATTATGAGAAAAACATCAACCTTTTTAAATCAAATGATTGTGCTGCTTGCACTTTCCGCTTTATCAATTGGATTTCAAAGCTGTAACGATATGGCAAAAGAGACGGAAACTGCAGGTATTGAATTTAATGCAACAACTGCCCGGACTGAAATTGAGGCTGCCAACAGAAACTTTATGGAGCTCTTTTCACACGGCGATTCAGTTGGTCTGGCCAATTTTTATACCATCGACGGGAAATTCATGAGTCCGGAGGCGCCATCAGTAGTGGGTAGAGCGAATATCCAAACAGAACTTTCGAATATTTTCCGGTCTGGTATAACTGGAATCGACATTAGAACTGAAAATGTTTTTGGAACAGAGGCGTTAATTGCAGAAGAAGGTGAACTGACTGTTTATGCTGGCAGTGAAGCTGTTGGTGTAGAGAAGTACATTGTACTTTGGAAAAGAGAAGACGGCATTTGGAAAATGTTTAGAGACATTTATAACTCAAATTCACCGATCGAATAATCAGTCAACTTCTACAGGTTTTGCATGGTGCTAATATTTTACCAATAGTTTAGAAAAAGCCCGAATGCATGGCCTTTTGTCTGCGTAGTGGCAGGGAAGGTTTTACGGCTCCTGCCACTACGCAGACTATTTACCATCACTTTCACTTCTTCCCCACCCTCCAATCGACAAATCATCTCCGCAAAACAGAGTGCAGGGTAAAGATCAAAGTATTGTCCTGGATTCTTTTGAGCATTTCCATAAAAACCTGACAATTCATTTCAAATCCACCTCAAAGAGGCTCTAAAGCCACTTTTCGCAACAATTTTTAACAAATAGAATCAAACAACACGACGGGCTTTCCGTTTCTTGTCTGTTAAATTTTAAATTTTAATAGTAACTAAAACGATTGACTATGTTTAAGAGAAGAATTTTTTATGCGTTGGCATTACTCGTAGCGGGTAGTGTTTTTTTAGGATCATGTAGCAAGGATGACGACCCCATCACGCACTTTGATCCCATCATTACAATTACTCCCGATCAGGATACTGCTTTTATCCATCCTGGCGATACCGTAAGTTACCAGATAAACATTACCACTGCAGACGAGATTAAATTCATTGAACTCACCAGTGAAATCGCTGGTACCTTGATCCCAGTATGGGATACTACCATGATTCCCGGTCCGGGCACTTTTGCCTACAACCTAAATATGGTTGTTCCTGCTGTCTTACCTGTGGGAACTGTTGGCAAATTTTCCGTATCTGCTACAACCAACTTCAACCTGAGCTCTATGGAAAGCCGGTTCTTCAAAGTTATTGCACCTGCAACGAGCATGAGCAACTACCAGGGAGTAAAACTTCAGGCGCAAGCTGATGGAGTTAATTCAGCTGGCATCAACCTAAGTTTTTACGATGCAAACAATAACGAACGTTTTACTTACAATCAGGCAAACGAAGATGCTAATGCCGCTAAAATCGATTTGGTATTTACACACCACTCCATTTTTAAAGGTACAGCTACCAATGCCGAGATGAAATTCCAGTCGCCCAACGAAGCCAATCTGAAGACTATGTGGAACGACTTTCCTGCAATTCCTTTTGCATACAACCTCACCAACAAAAATCAGACGTACTTTAAAAAACTGACAACTGTTGATTGGGATAACCTAAGCTACGATGCTATTGCAACCACAGTAGGCAGCATCGGCATCCTGTCACAAGTTAAAGATTTAAACAACGGTGACTACATCGGATTCAAAACTGCAAGTGGTAAATATGGTATCATAAAAGTTACTGATACCTATGTACAACACAACCCATACAACGCTTCTACCATCACTTTCGACGTGAAGGTTCAAGACTAAGACCAAGGATCAACTTCCTTAAAATAAAAAATCCATCCTCCAATCGGGGGATGGATTTTTTTATGCCGGATGCGCTCTTAATTGCAGGGGGCAAACTCCAAATAAATGCCGTCATTTAAAAACACAAAATAGCTTCTTCCCGGAAGCAACACCGGCAAAGTGTTGATGCTCTGAGCCGGCCAGTAGATGCCGGATCCTGCGATCTCTTTTACCACAACCAGTTGCTGCGAGAAGGAACTGAACAGCTCATTTGTTGCAATCGGGCAGGAGGTTAACATGGGCATGAGATTCCATCCCGTATGAAGCTGAATAGCATGGGGTAATGCCTGTTCGCCCTCAATAGTTAGCGTGACTTCCGAATTGGTCTTGATGGTGTAACCCGAAAATGTATCCCAGTTTACCAGCGTGTTGATGCCCTGCCCGGGCCAAAAGACTCCGTTCGGGTTCTGAACAATTATTACCTGATCCATCACCTCGTCAAAGATTGTTTCGAATGCTGGATTTGCCGGAATGAGATAACTCGACAGGCCACTCCAACCTTCGGGAATTGTGATGACTTGCTCCGCCACCGCTTCATTAGCTATGGAGATGGTATAATCTTCGGTTTCGCCATAGCCAAAGTTGCTGCAAGGATCGGCTGAAGATTTATTGTACTGCGCCCTGATTCGCAGCCGCTTGTTGCCCGGGTTTACATCGGCTGGCATTACGAAATCGGTTGAATAAACAAGCGAGGAATTAGCAAGCAAAAAGTCACTTATCAGTAGTTCGTTGGGTTCAAAAGTTCTGTTACTGTTCAGGTCTATCCAAAGGCTTGCGCGCTGGTTGCTAAAGCCACCTTTCCATTTTACGGTGTAGGTTTCGCCCGGAACGAGGTTTGCCACCAAATGCGTAAAATCGCCATAGCCACCGGAGCTGCAACCGTTGTTGGTATTGTTGATTTCCATCAGCGAAAAGCTTCTAAGGCCATCTCCATAGGAACAATTAGAGGTCGGGATGCAGTATTCTGAAAAGTCGAATTGTACGTTCATTTCCGTCGAAAAGCCAAAATCAGCATTCAATGCCAAATTAGCTGCAGCAATATGACCAACAGGAATGGAGGCAGCTGCAGAAACCACAAAGTTTGCTGACTTACTTTGGTTGGACAGCAGTGTGCCATAGGATTGCGGCGTGCTGGTTAAGATGGTAAGATAATTATCGTTGGTGGTAAAAAGTGCGGCTGCCGAAAACACAGGAGCATGACCATTATTTTTAATAAATATCTTAACGGATGCCGTTTCGCCGGGGTCAAGGAAGCCATCGTTGTTGCCGGCTGCATCCTGCACCACCATTTTTTCAATTTCCAAAACGGGCGCATTCGCGATAAGCGAAAAGCCGGTGGTCCAACTTTTTGTCCCATCTGTAGCATTGATTGCAAAATTCACAATGTGGCCGTCGGGAATATCTTCAGAAGCGACAATACCGAAAGCATTGGCAACCATTTTTACCGAATCAGCCTGGACGATGCCGAAACTGGCAACATTTTGTGTAATGCTTACAAAAGCATCGGTGGATGAAAGCGTAGCCGTGACATTTCCAGTTTGGGTTATCCCCAGATTTTTCAAAGCAACATTCAAATTTACCGATTCGCCATAATCCAACTGTCCGTTATCGATAGCCGATCCTGCGTCATTAATATCGAAGGAATCGAAAACCAGATAGGCTCCTTGCGGAGAAATAATTTCTACATTGCTTTCATATCTCAGATAGTTTTGTTTGGTGATGGTAACAATCAGATTGGAGCCGGCTTGCAAGGGGTCAATCGGGATGTTTTGGAACTGGCCGGTAGCTTTTGTAACGGCAAGGATTTCGCCATCCACGGTAAGTGCTATCAATGCTCCGGCATTTGCCTGAATGCTAAATTGGTTTTGGTAGCTAAAAATCGTTTGCGGATGAACTACCGAAAGCGATTGTGGCACTTCAGTAAACACATTCATAAAAGCACCGCCATGATGATGAAACAGGTGAAGCGTCACCTCCTTGTTGCCGGTATTGTAAGGCCACGAAGATTGTTGAAGAAAATATTTCCCGGCAGCATTTCCAAAGGCGGGCATCATGCCTTCACCGTTTACATACGGGCCATAATTGGGCAAAAATTCAGGGTAAAACAAATCGAACATCCCCCACACATACACATCGTTTACAAAAGAGTAGGAGATTTCCGAAGGGGCTACAACACCAAGGGCGCCGGCATTAAGCCCATTGTAGGTGTAGCGATGAAACTTTTCTGCAAAACACTCCCCATCCATGTTGTATTTGCCGGTAAGGCAATTGATCGAAAAAACAAAAGGCAGCTCATTATTTTGGTTGTTGCGTAAGCTATTAATGTTCGAAGTGGTAAATCCCGGCTCACCCCAACCGTACTCGTAGCCATGGTCGCGGTGCTGGAGGGCAAAAGCGCCATCGTTTACAGCGGCAGCGATCATTTGCGCATTTCCGCCTGCCCAGCCGCCAAGTTGCGCTGGCGAAGCGGGAATATATCCCGTGCCGTTTGGCCCGAAATAATTCACAACCGTTTGTGTGTTTTGTGCCGTTGACCAAATGCTCCCGGGTACTCCCTCATAGATATCGTTGATGCGCACAGGTGCTTTCCCCTGCACTGTACGCCAGAATCCGCCTACGGTTTCGGAGCAAAGCTGAAACCAGCGTTCGGTTTGCCAGCCGAGTGCGGTGATGGGTTTGTGATAGAAATTATAATCCATCGGGGGGTTGGTTTCGTAATCGATCATTTTAGAAACCATCGTTTGCAGATGCGTTGTGTTTTGCGCCGTCATGCGGGCAAAGATGATGTCGGGCAAATTATCGTAGTTGACGTCGGCGTAAATATTATCAGAAACGCAGTAATAATTCCACATCGGCGATGTGATGCTGTTGGCTGGGTTGCTGCCATAGTCGGCCATGAGCAAAATGGCAACCGGCGGAACAGCCCAGGTGTTGTAGGCATTATTAAAATAACTTTCAAGCTCGGCAGCACTGTAGCCGCCAATTTCCGCCAGTGTAACTATTTCTGTATTAATTCCCTGTTTGGTTCTAAAATCTTTGATTTGCTGCGCAAAAGGCAGCCATGCGGGATCGTTTGGCGTCACGATCAGATATTCACAGCCGCCGGTTATGGAAGCGCTTTTTTGGTGGGTTCGTTTGGAATAATCAATTTCAGGAAGGGCTTCGTAGTTAAGAAACGTCTGACGTAAAATGGGGTCGAACCAACGGCTGCGCAAACGCTCCTCGCCAAAGGTGCCCCTGCCCCCTTCGAAGCTGAGCGTGATTTCAAGTTTACTAATCACTTTCAGCTCTTTTGAAACGGGGTTGTATTGAAAAGGAACCACGCCAAGCATCACCGCATCCACACCGCGGATTTGTGTTACTTCAGAAAGCTGAACCGGCTGCTGCGGATAAAAGGCATCACGGTTATAAATGGTTGCGTCTTTGGTTGCCATCGGCGGATTTCGGTCGGTATCGAGTGGAATGGGCGGTGCCGGCGCTATGCTAATGTTTTTGAGGATTTCGTATTCGATCTCCTTCACCACTACTTTAGCGGAAGCGCCTTGAGGAATAGCCAGATATCGCGATAAAGCCGGCAGATTGGGAGCTCCGGCTTCGTTAGGAAGAAACACCTCATCCATGACGATGTCCTTCATCGGTTCGCCATCCACGGCAATATCCTGAAGTGAAAACCCTTTCATCGAAAAGCTGATCACCACCTCGCCTTTGCTTTGATTTTCAAGCGCCAAAGCAGATTTTTTATTTCCATTATCATACACATAATCCTGTGCCCGCAGTGGCTGCGAAAGGCAGAGCAGGAAAGCAACTGCAATTAGAAATGTGTTTTTAGTCATACTAGTTTTATTAATTGGTTGTAATTGTTTAGCTGGATGCGTTATTTACTTCCAGGTACTTCCGCGAAACATCCCGTAGGGAAACGATATGGGTAGAAATGACACCGCAACCAGATATTCCGTCCCGTACGGGACGGTATTTTGTCATCATCGTTTTTTCTACCCGTGAGGAATATTTCAAATTTCATCGATATTACTAAATCGTTGCAAATCTATAGGTTTTATCATTTTATGGGGTTTGTTTGAAATCACCTAACTGAATAATTTCAATCGTTTTTAAAAAAGGCTGCCCGGAACGCCCGGGCAGCCTGAAGCATTAATAAACCTGATCGTTTTATTTGATGATCAATTTGTATGTAAATGGTGTCCCCTTATCAGTTGTGATTTTCACCATGTAAATACCGATGTTAAGTCTGGAAACATCCAGTTGGTTGTTGTCGGATTGCAGTCCCTGACGCATCACGGATTTTCCAAGCTGGTCGTAGATTTCAGCATAAGATCCATTTGCAAACTCACCTGCGATAAACAGCACATCAGTTGCGGGATTGGGATAAATCCGGATAGATGAACTCACCGGTTCGCCAACGCCAACTGCTCCAAGTTTGAAGGAACGAATGGCAGACAGTCCGTTTTCGACAAACATGTCGGTGTTTGGCATCCGCAGATTCCATTCAGGAGTTAATGTCATTTCTTCCATTGTGGAGGATCTGTAAACTCTGAATTGCATCTTTTCATAATTCATCATGCCATCTATTTCACCGGTAGTGAAGTCGTTGCCCCAAACTACCAGACCGAGATTGGTGTTGTTTCCATTAAACTGAGCCATTCCTACGCAGAGATCCGTGCTATTGAACGCGGCAATGATATCGCCGTGAACAAGAACTTTAAGCGCTTCTGCGGAAATAGAAATCAGATGGGCAAAAAACAACCGCTTCGCTATGTGGAAGAATGTCTGATATTTTCTAAAGGAATACTAC
>CAZTCX010000189.1:0-6932 GCA_964612515.1 uncultured Lentimicrobiaceae bacterium
GATGCAGAAAGAAGAAGCCAATCAGGTGATTGCCAAATTTATTGAGCGGCGATACCTCGACTGGATTAACGGACGTGCGGACGACAAGCCCTTGCTGTCGCACACCATCTTTCGGGACAAAGTTTTACCGCTCGTCAGCAATGACTCCAACCTTTTTGTCATCCTCATCGACAACATGCGCTACGACCAGTGGAAGGTGCTGCAGCCCATCATCGAGCAGTTTTTCCGCATCGAATCTGACGAAATCTATTACAGCATCCTGCCCACCACTACGCAATATGCGCGTAACGCTTTTTTCGCCGGACTGCTTCCCAGCGAGATCGAAAAGAAATATCGCAACTACTGGGTAAACGAAGATGAGGAGGGTACCAAAAACCAATACGAAGAGGAGCTGCTGCGCGAACAACTCAAGCGACATGGCAAAGATGTGAAGCTCTCTTATCACAAGATTCTCAACCTCACCGCCGGCCGGAAGCTGGTGGAGAACATGTCCAATCTGATGCAGAACAACCTCAACGTGATCGTTTATAATTTTGTGGATATGCTCTCGCACGCCCGCACCGAGATGGAGATCATCCGCGAGCTTGCCGACGACGAGCCAGCCTACCGTTCACTTACCATCTCCTGGTTTGAACATTCGCCACTCATCGACATCATGCGCTTCATCGCTTCCAAAGGCGCCAGTGTGGTGCTAACCACCGACCACGGTTCCGTGCGTGTGCAAAATCCTGTAAAGGTAGTCGGCGACCGTAATACCAACACCAACCTGCGTTACAAAACCGGCCGAAGCCTCAACTATAACAAGAAAGATGTTTTTGAGGTGCGCAACCCCTCCGAGATTTTCCTGCCCCGCCTCAACGTTAGCTCTTCCTATGTTTTCTGCCGCAGCTACGATTTCTTTGCCTATCCCAACAATTACAACTACTACGTCAACTATTACCGCAACACCTTTCAGCACGGCGGTGTTTCGATGGAAGAGATGCTCATCCCGTTCATAAAGCTGAAGGCTAAATAGAAGTTAAAAAAGAGGTCAGTTGTGAGCAAGAAGTAAGTAAAGGATGAAAATAATTTTTCTGGTTTGGACGAGGCTCAGCCTCGTCCATTCTATTTTTACAGGTTTCGGCCTGTTTTGGAAACGTGCGCAAATCCTGGCGAGGTAGATGCAACATAGGGCGCAACCTAAACTGAACTTAAAAGCCATAAATCTATTTAATAAAAGGTTGATACTAATGTGGTTTGATCGACGCGGGATTTTATTTTCATAATCATTATCTTTGCACACTATTTTTATAAAATGACAGCAATCATGTCGCAGCAAGTTGTAGCACATTCTGTTGATGATCTCGATCGAGTTGCCGGCCTTCTGCTGGCTGCACATCCGCAGGCGCGGGTATTTGCTTTTTATGGCGAGATGGGCGCCGGGAAAACTACTTTCATCCGCACGTTGTGTATCCGCATGGGAATTACCGACAATGTTACCAGCCCTACCTTTGCCATCATCAACGAATATCATGGCCGCAGCGATGGCGCTGTGTTTCACTTCGATTTCTATCGCATCAATAAATTACAGGAAGCGCGCGACGTGGGCGCCGAAACCTATTTCGACAGCGGCGAATATTGTTTTATCGAATGGCCCGAACAGGTCGAAGCGCTGCTTCCGGAAGAAACCGTGGAGGTGCGCATAGCGCGCGGAGAAGATGATCAGACAAGAGTTTTTACCTTTTAATAAAAAGATATGATGAACATGGGCACAAAAGAACAGCTGATGCCACGCGAGGAGATGCTCGAAGTGGCCGACAGCGGTCGCCGTTTCAGCATTGGATTGCCGCGCGAGATATCGTATCAGGAGAAACGCATTGCTTTGGTGCCGGCGGCGGTGAAGATGCTCGTCGAAAATGGCCACGAAGTTATCGTGCAACGCAATGCCGGTGTGGCCGCCTACTTTACTAATCAGGACTATGCCGAGGCAGGCGCTCATCTTGTTGATTCAGCCGCTGAGGTTTTTCGTTGTGAAATTATCCTCAAAGTGGCACCCGTATCGCTTGACGAGATAAAGATGATGCCTGGCCGGCAGTCGTTGCTCAGTGCTTTGCATTTGGCCGCCTGCTCCAAAGAATATCTTCGGGCGCTCATGAACAAACGGTTTACCGCGCTTGCTTTCGAATATATCAAAGACAAATCCAACGCCTCGCCGGTGGTGAAGTCCATCAGCGAGATTGCCGGAACAGCCTCCATACACATCGCCGCCGAATACCTGAGCCACGAAAAGTTTGGCGCCGGTCGCATGTTGGGCGGGTTCACCGGCATTGCACCATCAGAGGTGGTGATAATTGGCGCAGGCACAGTGGGTGAATATGCGTGCAGGATGGCGCTGGGAATGGGCGCGCTGGTCAAGGTTTTTGATAATTCTATTTATAAAATTCAGCGCTTGAAAACCAATCTGAATCAGAATATTTTCACCTCCACCCTTCAGGAAGCCGAGTTGCTCCGTGCACTCAAAACTGCTGACGCCCTTATTTGTGCAGTCTATGCAAAATCGCGTCAGGCTCCCGTCATCGTTACGGCACCGATGGTGGAAACCATGAAGCAGGGTTCTGTGATTGTGGATGTGAGCATCGACCAGGGCGGATGCGTGGAGACAAGCCGCATCACGTCGCACAAAGAACCTGTTTTCACCTATGCCGGCGTCACACATTATTGCGTTCCGAACATTGCTTCACGTTTTCCGCAAACGGCCTCGATAGCGCTAAGCAACTATTTCGCGCCTGTGCTTCAGCGTGCCGGCGAACTTGGCGGAATGGAGAAGCTGCTGGTGCGCGATTATTTCTTCCGCCAGGGCGCTTATCTTTTCAATGGAATCCTTACCAACGAGGTTTTGGGCGAATATCTCGATCTTTCCTACCAGGATATCGACCTGCTGATGGCTGCGTTTCATTAGAAGATTGAAATTAGAAGACAGAGAAAAGCGGTGAGCAGTGAGAATATAGGGCTGTCCGTTAATTAGTCCTAATGAGGCTTTCATTTGAAATTCAAAACTCATTTTTATTTTTTGATTTTGGGAGGCCGGGCGGGCTTTCCGCTATACCCGCCTTGCACCGGCTGTGTTTTTGTAGGTGGTGCGTGGGCTTCCTTCGTCAGCCTCCGCCCACCAACAAAAACATCAGCCGCTGCTGCGCCGGGGTGCCGCTCCAATCCCTGCCTCGCAATCCTCGGTAGATCTTCATCTTTTAAAATATTGGCTCTTACCGTTTTAATTTGGAACTGATGTCGCCCCGTTGGGGCTTTGATTTGTTTCGCCGATTAATATCATAGCGCTTTGCGCCATGCTAAAGATGTCGCCCCGTTGGGGCTTTCGTTCAAAATTCAATCTAAAATCACTGTTGTCCGGCTAAAAGTTGTTAATCCACAACGCGGAATTTGTAAAAACATTAAACCCTTGTTCTACAATACTTTATCCGCTACGCGGAATTCGCCGTAGGCGATAAAGTAATGTAGAATAAAAGCAACCCCCACATCCTCGATACCTCGTAGAGGTTTAACAAATAATGAGTTTCAAACATTTACAAATGTTTTAACCGGATGCCAGTGATCTAAAATCCAAAATCGTCAATCCAAAATCGTCATTCGTAAATCTGCCTTCTTCCTTCTCCCCAGATTTCGGATAATTGGAAATTTTGTATTAATCACCCATGAAGTTCGGACGAGGCTGTGCCTCGTTCGGTCTATTTTTACAGGCTTTGCCTGTTATTCGTCAATCGTGATTCCAATTGATTTCACCCCGCCAGATTTATATTTTAAATTCGATTTTTGAAATACAATTTGAAATTCAATTGCATTTCAAGACCCACGGCCGTGCGTCTCTACATTCCGGATCATTATTAATCGTCATGTCATTCGTAAATCCAGCCACTTTCTTCCCCTAAACTGAAAACATTATTTTTGCCGCCTTTTAGCTTTTGTATGAATACTTTTTGGAACCAGTTGCCACAACCTGCCTTTATGCTTGCGCCAATGGAAGATGTCACAGATACCTCTTTCAGGGAGCTGGTGATGCAGGTTTCCGACCCTAAGTTTTTCCAGGTTGTCTTTACCGAATTCACCTCCACCGACGGGCTTTGTCATCCTGTGGGGAGAGAGAATGTGGCCAGCCGCCTGCGCGTAAACGAAAGTGAGCGCGCGGTGCTGCGCAGCAAAGGGATGAAAATAGTAGCCCAGATTTGGGGAGCCAATCCGGAGAAGTATTTTCAGGCAACCCAATTCATCACCCAAAATTTTGATTTTGATGGTCTAGATATTAATATGGGATGCCCTGTAAAAAAGATCGTCAAGCAAGGTGCTTGCTCTGCATTGATTGGCAAACCGCAGCTTGCTGCCGAAATCATTCAGGCCACCAAAGAGGCAACGCATTTGCCGGTAAGTGTAAAAACGCGGACAGGGATTAAACAACACGACACCGAACAATGGATTGCGCATCTACTCGATCAGAATCCGGCAGCCATTATTTTACATGCGCGTACGCAAAAAGATCAGTCGGAGGTGCCTGCCGAGTGGGACGAAATTCGCAAAGCTGTGGCAGTGCGCGATGCCAGCGGGAAAAATATTCCGATTTACGGCAATGGCGACGTTGGCTCGGTGGAAGATGCAATCGAAAAGTGCAACCAAACCGGAGCAAATGGCGTGATGGTGGGACGCGGCATCTTTCACAATCCCTGGATGTTTAATCAGCCGCAGCCGGAAATCTCAACTGCTGACAGGCTGGAGCTCCTGTGGCGGCATGTATCTTTGTTTGATAGCACGTGGGGACACGATAAGAATTTTGCGGTGTTGAAGCGTTTTTTTAAAATTTATACCAGTAACTTCGCCGGTGCGGCACATTTGCGGGCAGCGCTCATGGAGACCAACAATCCTGAGCAGGTGCGCGAAATAATTGATGATTTTCTGCGCAAAGCGGAAGCAACTGATACAAGTTCAAGCTCCAATGCTTAAAAAACAAAAGACAAATAAGTACCAATACACAAATTCCAAGTTACCATAGACGTCAAAATCCCATCATTGCCAAAGGAAGCACTTTCAATATCCTTGGCATTTTGAAGTTTTACAATTGAAATTTATTTGTGGTTTGATTTATTGATTTTTAGAATTTAGCGATGAGGCGTAAAAATTTATGTTTTAAATATTCAGTCAATTACTTTCAATAACATTCCTATGTCAAAAGAACTTCCAAAAGTAATTCTTAAAAGTGGCCGCGAGCGTGCGCTGCAGCGTTTTCATCTGTGGGTATTTTCAGGCGCCATTCAATCTATCAGTGGCAAACCCGACGAAGGCGATTTGGTGGAAGTTTTTTCGGCTTCTGATCAATACCTTGCTACCGGCCATATCCAGAGTGGCTCCATCATGGTGCGTATAGTTTCTTTTGAGCGTACCGATGGCGGCGAAGATTTCTGGCGACGTAAAATTGAGCAGGCGCTGGCGGTTCGTAAAACGCTGGGTTTTGTCGATAATCCGCGAACCAACGTTTTCAGATTGATACACGGCGAAGGCGACGGCATGCCCGGACTTATCGTCGATTATTACAACGGTGTGGTGGTGTTGCAGGCGCACGATACAGGCATGTGGCGCCATCGGCAGCTTTTTGCTGATATTTTGAGCAACTTGCATGGTTTGAAAGTGCATGCTGTTTATGATAAAAGTGAAAATACGCTCAACACCGCTGAGAAAGATGGTTTCCTTTTTGGAAATGCGGATGCCACTGAAGTTACGGAATATGGTCACCGGTTTATTATTGACTTCCGAGAAGGGCAAAAAACTGGCTTTTTTATCGATCAGCGTGAGAACCGGCGGCTTTTGGCAAATTATGCTCAGGGCAAAAAAGTTGCTAACGTTTTTGGATACACCGGAGGGTTTTCCGTGTTCGCGGCTGCTGCCGGAGCTACACACGTTGACACGGTGGATGCATCGACAAAGGCCATCGAGCTGGCCAGGCAAAATATGCAACTCAATGGTTTTTCCAGCGATTCGCATCAATATTTTACCATGGATGCTTTTGCGTTTTTTCAGCAACAGCAAAATAAATATGATGCAATTGTGCTCGACCCGCCTGCTTTTGCCAAGCATCGTGATGCTTTGCCCAATGCGCTGAAGGCTTATCGCCGTATCAATGAGGCGGCCATTGCAGCCATCGCACCCGGCGGATTGCTCTTTACTTTTTCGTGTTCGCAGGTAGTCACGCCCGAAGATTTCCGGACAGCAGTTTTTACGGCTGCGCTGGCAACCGGACGTCCTTGTCGTATCTTGCACCGGATGACCCAGCCAGCCGATCATCCCATCAACATGTACCATCCCGAAGGCGAATATCTGAAAGGGTTGGTGTTGCAATTTGAATAATACTTAGCGGATTTTCGGAATCGTTATTTTTAGATTGGTCTTTTTTATAAAAGGTGATTCGCTTCGAGCATCGCCCGATCAGCATCAGCCCAATCGACATCTTTTAAATTGCAAATGTCGATCCATTGCATCTGGTCGTGCTCTGCCAGGCGAAGGTCGCCACCGATAATTTCGCAAACGATCGGGATGAGATGAATAATCTTATCGGGATAGTGCCACGTAATCGGCTGGAGTTCCTCGATAGGCTTTATCTCCAGATTAAGCTCTTCGCGGATTTCTCGAACGATACATTGGAATGAATTCTCATCCGGTTCTAATTTTCCACCCGGAAATTCCCACTTGCCGGGGTGTGGCATCAGGTGCGACCGCCGAACTACCAGAAAGTAATCACCTCTGCGAATGAGTGCGCAAGCTACGTCGATGGTTTCTGCTATATTTTCAGTCATAATTGATTCTTAAGAACAAGAAGTGTTTTTTTTGCCTCACCCCCGACCGGGGCTGTCTCATTAATCGTACTTCATATTGGCAGCTAAGGTGGTTTTATTTGG
>CAZTCX010000190.1:0-3318 GCA_964612515.1 uncultured Lentimicrobiaceae bacterium
TCTTGTGAATAATTGGAATGCAATAGATTCCTCCTTTCAGTCGGAATGACA
This sequence comes from uncultured Lentimicrobiaceae bacterium, assembly GCA_964612515.1. Taxonomy (GTDB): domain Bacteria; phylum Bacteroidota; class Bacteroidia; order Bacteroidales; family 4484-276; genus SABY01. Next base: position 52 of record CAZTCX010000190.1, read on the forward strand.
CGATCGGTGCGGGTAGAGGGGGAGGAAGGTTTGGGCGCTTCGCGCCCAAACCTTCCTCCCTTTAGTTAAAGCCCGTTGTCATTTTGAGCGTAGCGAAAAATCTATCTTTTCGCCGCTACCCCTGTTAATGACACCGCAGCAAAGACTTTCAACAATCTCAAAAAACCAGGATTATTAACTCATAACTTTAGAGCTATGAAAACGATTCTGTCATATCGTTATGTGTACCATTTTTTGGGGTCTTCTCACTCAGAATGACAAGACATTAGGTTTTTTGGGAGGGATAGCCTTTGGCTTTCTGATCCGCCAACATGCGGCGAAGAATCAATTGTTTTTAACGGACAACAATTACACCTATTAATAAGGTGTGATGGTACCACAAAAAATAAAATAAAATTTCTTTGCTGTCGAATGAAACTTTTGTATTTTAGCCGATACTTTAAAACAAACTTTAATAGCAAATGGTTACCGATACAAAAATACCGCTGCTCCTGTCAGGCCTGCATCCTGCCGTTTGCTTTAGCATCGCCCCTTTGAGCGATCCAATTTCAGCCGCCTGGCTTTTTCCCGGTGAGGGGATGATACTAAGGATAGAAGAGAAGAGAAGAGAAGGAAGCAACCAGTGGGTTGAAATTTTTGAAGTTGGATTTTCAAGGTTATTGTTCCCACCTTAAGATTGATGTATTATTTCCTTTATTTTCAACAAATTTTTTATTTACACAATCTTAAATACAATTACGATGAAAAACAAATTCTCTTTAACTATGAAATTATCATTGGTAGTAGTGATCCTTTTTCTATTTACTAATAATTATCTCTCATCCCAAAATTTAGGACCTTGTGGATATGTTGATCCACAAAGTACAAATGATTTCTACGGCCCGGGATGCGAAAATGTAAGTGATGCCTGGATCAATAAATACAGACCCCCGGGATACTGGATTCCTGATGAAAACACACCTATAAAAACCATCTTGGTGAATTGGGTTATTTGCAGGGATGATAATGGTGAAAATGGATGGCAGGACATCCCTGAATTTCATCAACAGGTTGACCTGATGTTTACACATATCAATGAAAGATACAGCAATTCACAACCAAAAGGATACGCCCTAACCTGCGAGCCTTCCTACACACATGTTTATGATACCAGAATCAGATTTGAACTGAACGAAATTATCTTTATCGATAAAACCAGCTTTAACTTATCTTGTACTGTCACAAATGATATGTTTGAATACCTTGAAACCCATCACCCTGATTATAAGATAGCAATGAACCACTTCTTTACACAAAACCAGAACTGCCCCTATTGGGGGCGCTACGACAACAATTCTGTTTATAGTCAATCATGGGTTCTTACAGCAGGGTCAATGTGGGATCCAACTGGTTGGTATGTTGTTTGGCCTGACCATATAGGGCACATCGTACATGAATATGGTCATGCTGTGGGACAACATCACACCTACGACGGAGAGCAAACCAATATTTCTCACTATGATTTTTTGGATGATGTTTTTGGTCTTTGTCCAGAGCCACTTATGATGAACCCTGCTAATCCTTGTTTTGATGAGGGTGGGCTTCCATGTTCTCCAACGCCCGATCATATATGTTATTTACTTGGTAGTTGCTTTTTTCAATATTTCGATCCACCCTATCCTCTGATGTCGGGAATGGAGGGCCCAAAAATAAAATATATAAGCCCAAAATCTGCAGGCAGAATGCACCGAGCCTTATCGTGTTATGAAAATATCTTTCGGGTAGATAATATGTTCATGCACAAATACGTGAAAGAACAACATCCTTCCGAAGTGCCACTCACAATTACTGAAGATGAAACCTGGGACTTTGCCATTAAGATGTACCAGGATATTGTCATTACTGCCGAAAATACATTAAAAATTACCTGTGAGGTAAGAATGCCTCTTTCGGGTAAAATTATTGTTGAACCGGGTGGCAAGTTGGTTGTCGATGGTGGCACGATAACCTGTGCTCATAATGGTTTCTGGGGCGGCATACAGGTATGGGGAGATGCTACAGCACATCAATACACCATCAATGGCCAATGTGCACAGGGCCAGGTCATCCTGAAAAACGGCGCAGTAATCGAAAATGCAAACGTTGGGATATTGCTTGGCAAGACCGATAGCAGCAGCGATGGTTATGATGACGACTTTGCCGGAGGAATCGTTAAGGTAGAAGGAAATCAAAGCACTGTAAATTACAGCGCCAGCATCATCAATTGCTTTAGTGGGGTTATTTTCAGGCCTTACCAAAATTTTAATCCGTTTTCATCCCAACTCGCTAACAACTTAAGCTATTTTTCAAATACACGCTTTGAAGCCAACGAAGACTATAACTCCACAACCTGGGTTGCCTATATGGCCAGACTGAATGGAGTAAACGGCATCAAATTTAATGGCTGTTCGTTCGAAAACAGCCAGAGCAAATGGGGCGAGGGAATTAGTGCTATAGAATCTGGATTTGTGGTTAATGATTATTGCGCTGCTACTTCATTACCTCCTACAGGTTGCGACCCTGAGGATATTGTCCCGGCTTCTTTCACAAATTTTGCAAGGGCTGTAAGTGCAGCAAACTCTGGTAGCCACACAGTAAGTATTGCAAATGCTAATTTCTACAACAACAGCATTGGCATTAAACTCACCGAGGTACAAAACGCCGCCATCATCTCCAACGAGTTCTACATAGCAGAGGCTACCGATTATGAGCAGGAACAATGCGGCCTAAGAGCCTCCGGCTATGGCATCTGGATGGATAACTGTACCGGCTTCGCCATCGAAGAAAACTACTTTACCAAAGCCACCGGTGCTCCGGCCGGAAATTACACCGGCATTTACGTAAACAGCACCCAGGCAGCCGATGAGATTTACAAAAACTATTTTGAAGGCCTTAGCTATGCCAATTATGCAGAGGGGAAAAATTGGTTGAATCATAATACCTGGCAAGGCCTCGCCTACTACTGCAACGAAAACACCGGAAACTGGCAGGATATTACTGTAGCAGACATTCCTAATCAAGTTGATGGCATACAAAATCCAATTGGCTCGGATGACTTGCCGGCGGGCAATACTTTTTCTGATAATGCAAACTACAACATCTACAACAACGGGGCTTACTGGATCGGCTATTTCTATTATGGCAACCCAGGTACACCTTACTATCCTGATGAAGTTTACCGCGTAATCCGTTCAGCGGTAACAGATAACCAAAACGAATGCCCGTCCCATTATGGTGGTGGGGGTAGCG
>CAZTCX010000190.1:3328-6927 GCA_964612515.1 uncultured Lentimicrobiaceae bacterium
GGCATCGAGCTAAGAAGTTTGGTTCTTTCGCCCGGTGAAAAACTGGAAACCGAACAGGCCTATGCTGGATACCTGGCAGATTACAACAATGTAAAAGTTCTTTATAACAACCTGAAAGACGGTGGAAACACCGAGGCCACCCTCGAAGATGTAGAAAACTCATGGCCTGCTGATATGTGGGAACTAAGGGCGGAACTACTCGGTAAAACGCCCCACCTCTCGATGGAAGTATTAAAAGCCACGGCGGACAAAACCGATGTATTGCCCGAAAGTATCATCTTCGAAATCATGGCAGCCAATCCTGATGAACTTAAAAAAGATGAACTGATCAAATACCTCGAGGACAAGGATAATCCTTTGCCCGGGTATATGATCGATATTCTTGAACAGGTGGCTACAGGCACAACCTTTAAAACCGTCCTGCAAAAAGAAATGGCTCACTATAGCCGTTTAAAAACAAGGGCAGCCCATGATATGATACGCAGTTTGCTTAACGACACCGTATCGAATACCGGCGAATTGCGCAACTGGCTCGACAATTTGGGAGGCAAGCGGGCTGATGAACAAATTATTGCTTCCTATATTCAGGATGGCAATTACGCCGATGCGCTTGCACTGGCTGGCATGATGCCTGCACTTTACAACTATAGTGATAACGAATTGGCAGAGCACGATTATTATAACGAAATGCTCGACCTACGCATTAATCTCTCCCAACAGGGCAGATCATTTTTTGATCTCGACAACACCGAAGTGTCCACCCTTGACTACATTGCCAACAACAGCAAAGGAACAGGCGGGGCTCAGGCAAGAGGTATTTTGGAATCTGCTTATGGCTATGAGTTCTGCAATTGCCTGAACGTATCTGATACCTCTGCTTTTAAAAGCAGTAGCAGTTTCGGTAGCGATTCCTTTAACCAGGCTTTCGGGGCTGAAATAGATGTGAAGCCGAATCCGGCCAGCGACTGGGTATCCTTCAATTTCGTTTTACCCGATCACAAAGCGGAAGGGTACATCAAAGTTTCCGATGTTAGCGGTAAGATAGTAGAAACTTTCACCGTAAGCGGTAAGCAGGGTCAAAAGATTTGGGACACCCGCAAAACAGATCCAGGGATTTATTTATATATTTTCACAGTTAACGGGATTTCAATATCCGGTAAATTAATAATAAACAAGTAATAAAAACGGAGGATGGCCGAAAGGCTATCCTCCTAATTTTTTGTTTTATGAAAAAGGCAGTTATTTTATTACTAGCAGCGATTTCACCACTTATACTGTTTTCGCAAAATTACCAGATAAATTGGCAAAAATGCCTTGGGGGAAGCGAACAAGACCAGGCTTATGATATTATTGCAATACCAGGAGGATATTTTATATTGGGTAACACAGAATCTACAGATGGGAATGTTTCTTTCAATCATGGATTTACCGATGGGTGGCTGATAAAAACCGATAACAACGGAAATATATTATGGGAAAGAACATATGGGGGGAGTAGCGGTGATAATTTTGTGAGAATTTTCCCTACCGATAATTCACAGTATTATATACTTGGGGCTTCCAGGTCATCTGATGGAGATGTTTCATTTGATCCTTATCTGGAGTCATGGGATAACTGGATATTAAAAATTGACATCGAAGGAAACATCATCTGGGATAAAATAGCAGGTGGGAGTGCAGGTGAGGTTCTTTGGACAGGAGATATTACAGAAGATGGTGGAATTGTAACTGTTGGCTGGACAAACTCAAATGATGGTGATATTAGTGTATTTTACGGTGGTCAGGATTCATGGATAACAAAAATTAATAGCGATGGCGAACTGGAATGGGATTTTACCATAGGAACAGATTTTATAGATGTAGGTCAGGCCATCATACAAACTTCCGATGGAGGCTACCTGGTGGGCGGCAGTTCCATGTTGGGTGAAGGCGGAAACATCACCTGCGAACCACACAGCTCCATGGCCGATGCAATCTTAACAAAACTCGATGAAGACCGCAACATCGAATGGCAGCGTTGTTATGGAGGTAGTGAACACGATGGGATAACTGCTTTGGTAGAAGTTAGTGATGGGTATGTATTTGGGGCATACACCAGTTCAAATGACGGTGATGTGTTCGGCTGGCATTCGGGGTACAATCATCTTGGTAACCCTGAAACTGACATGTGGATTGTTAAGATTGACTTTGATGGTAATATTATCTGGCAGAATGCTTTGGGCGGCACAAAGTCTGACTCACCTTATAGAATATTTGAAGATTCATTTAATAGCATTTTTTCTTTTGGTGTTACCTATTCTAATGATGGCGATGTAAGTGGCAACCATTCATTGAATGAACATTATCCTGATATTTGGGTAGTAGAGTTAAATAGCGATGGAGTGCTTATAGCCCAGCAATGTTTTGGAGGAGAAGGGAGAGAGGGGATTGAGAATGGTATTGTATTTAAAGATCGCAATCATTTTGTCATTGCTGGCCAAACCAATTACGGCCCTTCCTACGATGTAGGCTGCACACCCCATGGGGGCAATTATGATCGTGATATCTGGGTATTCGAGGTTAAAGATACTACAGTGAGCGTGCAGGAGCCACTACTGGCCACAACAGGCATTACAGCCTACCCGAATCCTGCCCGGGATTATGTATGCTTTGAGCGCAAAGGCAAAGAAAACAGCGGGCACCTGGCGATCAGTATCTACTCGGCAAGCGCCATCCCAGTAAAGGAGCTAACCCTCTATCCCGGCGAAACCATCAAGGTGTGGGACACCCGCAGCATACGGGCAGGCGTGTATTTCTACCGCAGCCTCAGGCAGGACGGAACAGTAGAGTATGGTAAAATCGTATTGGGATAACCTATATTTTTAAATACAGTATTTATATTTAATTAAAAATTAATTTCAAATGAAAAACTCAAAATTCAAAATACGCATAGTTTCAACAGTAGTCATGATTCTTTTCATGCTAAATCCAACAGCAAATGCACAATCCTGGCCTCAGGAAGGGGCAACATGGAGGTATTGCATCAGAAATTGGGCTGGATTACCCGCCGCTTTTCGGGATTTTGGTGTAACACAGGACACGGTCATCGCCGGAAAAACATGGCACATGATCCAGCAAACCGCCGACCAGTATGGGCCGGTAATTGTTCCGCCTGATCATCCAACCACCTTATTCACCAGGTATGAAAACGATACGGTGTTCAGGTGGGTGAATGATCAGGAATATTTGTTTTTTACTTACAACCTTGAGGTTGGCGATGTATTCACAACTTTTCGTTCAGCTGGTTTGAATGGTCTATGGAACGATTCAGCATGTACGTCAAGACTACCACTTGAGGTGATAGATTTTGAGATGGTACAGTATGGCGACCTGAACCTGAAACAATGGACCCTGCGTGACACACTGTTTCATGATCTCTATGAAACCGCCGGCCCTGAGGATGTGATCTATGTTTTAACTGAAAGAATTGGTGTGCTGAATTCATATCCGTTAATCAATACCCAGGAACCACCAGGACAAACATCTGGTGAATGTGGTTTACCATCAGACTGGGGCACTGCAGGAATTGGTACTTATTCTGATAATGAAACTGAGATTGT
>CAZTCX010000191.1:0-6787 GCA_964612515.1 uncultured Lentimicrobiaceae bacterium
CCAATCCATCTGCCGAGTTCGACATGCTTACCATCCGTCTAAACAACAACAATGGCAGCAATTACAGCTATGTTGTTGGTCAGACGGTCAGTTGCGGCAGTGCCGTTGTAAGCACCGATCCGACTTTTCCCAAAGAAGGTGCTTCGCTCACCCTCACTTTTGATGCCAGCGAGGGAAATGCTGCATTAAAAGATTATGCTTATGATGTCTATATTCACACCGGAGTCATCACCAACCTGAGTACAAGCGATGCCGACTGGAAATACACCAAAGCTGATTGGGGAACCAACACCACTGAAACAAAATTAACGTCGAACGGAAATAATCTGTACAGTCTTACGATTAGCGATATCAGGACTTATTATGGCGTTCCTACAGGTGAACAGATTTTGAAATTAGTCATGGTTTTCCGCAGCGACGGAATACATCCAACCTCTGGCAGCTATATCGTCCATAAAAATGCTGATAATTCGGACATTCTAGTCGATGTTTACACCGAAACTTTGCATGTTAAGTTGTTGAATCCTTCCTCTTCGAATACCATTATTGGCTCCGAAAGAATTATTTCGGTATGTGCGGCAGCCATCAATCACAGCAATCTGGCCATTTATCTCGATAACAATCTGATTTTGCAAACGGCGGCGGCTTCACTTTCGGAGCTGGTGAGTATTCAGGGTTTGTCTGCAGGAATTCATTGGGTAAAAGCCGTTGCTACTTCGGCGAAAGCTACGGTTGAACAGCAATATTCGATTTTTATAAAAGGGGCGGTAAATGTAGCTTCATTGCCAGCAGGCACAAAACCGGGAATAAATTACATTGATGCAGAGACGGTAACGCTTGTCTTGCATGATCCGCCAGGTTACAAACAAAATGTTTATGTGTTGGGTGATTTTAACGATTGGTCGTTAACTCCTTCGGGCCAGATGCACCGCACACCCAGCGGTATGTACTACTGGATTACCTTAACCGGCCTTACTTCCGGGGAGGAATATGCCTACCAGTATCTGATAGATGGCGATATTAAAATTGCCGACCCTTACTGCAACAAGGTCCTCGACCCATGGAACGACCCCTATATTTCGTCAACGATTTATCCCAACCTCAAAGCTTATCCCACCGGAAAAACCACTGGTATTGTAAGTGTTTTACAAACCAACCAGACGCCTTATGATTGGGAGGTAACCAATTTCACCAATCCGGATGTACGCGACCTGGTGATTTACGAACTTCACCTCCGCGATTTCACTACCGAAGGAACCATTGCTGCAGCCATGCAGAAACTGGAATATCTGCAAAGCCTTGGAGTCACAGCCATCGAGCTGATGCCTTTTAATGAATTTGAAGGCAACGATTCGTGGGGTTACAATCCTTCGTTTTATTTTGCTCCTGATAAAGCTTACGGTACCGCCGACGACTACAAAGCCTTTGTTGATGAATGTCACAAGCGTGGTATTGCTGTTATTCAGGATATGGTTTTAAACCATAGTTTCGGGCAATCGCCGCTGGTTCAGATGTATTTTGATGCCACTGCAGGTGATTATGGAAAAGTTACTGCGCAAAATCCCTGGTACAATGTTGATGCACCAAACACAAGCTGGTCATGGGGTTTCGATTTCAATCACGAAAGTATTTACACCAAAGCCTTTGTGGATAGCGTAAATGCTTTCTGGACCAGCCAGTATAAAATTGACGGCTTCCGGTATGATTTTACAAAAGGATTTACAAACACAGTTGGTGATGGCTGGGATTATGATTTGTCGAGAATCAATATTCTGAAACGCATTTTTAACCGTTTGCAGGTAATCAGGCCTGATGCTTATCTTATTTTAGAGCATCTCACCGATAATGAGGAAGAAAAAGCATTGGCCAACTTTGGAATGTTGTTGTGGGGAAATATGAATCACCAGTACAACCAGGCAACAATGGGTTATTCGAATAATTCCGACTTGTCGTGGGGCACACATACGGCACGCGGGTTTTTGTACCACAACCTCATTTCATACATGGAAAGCCACGATGAAGAAAGGTTGATGTATAAAAATCTCCAAAATGGAAATAGCTACAACCCATTGCATGATTGTAAGAATTTGAATATCGCTTTGTCGCGGACAGGCCTGGCAGCAGCTTTTTACCTCGTAACGCCGGGGCCGAAAATGATCTGGCAATTTGGTGAATTGGGCTATGATTTTGGTATCAATCACTGTCCGGATGGAAGCTACAGCAGCGAATGCCGCACTTCGCGCAAACCCATCCCCTGGGAAGCTGAGTATGATTATTACAACGTAGCTGCCCGAAAAGCACTTTACAACCGTTTTGCCCAGCTCAACCGACTGAAAACCAATTTTCCGGTATTCCGCACCAGCAATTTCAACTACTCCCTCGATACCTATTTGAAGCGGATGCATTTAACCACCGATGACCAAAAAGTAACACTGATTGGCAACTTTGATGTTGTAGCACAAAACATCATACCTTATTTCCAGCAAACTGGCACATGGTACGAATATTTTACCGGCGAAATCCGCAATGTAACCAGCACCACCGACCCTATCAATTTGCAGCCCGGAGAATATCGGTTGTATTCGACCTCAGAATTTTATAACGATTATTACGCTAAAGCAACCGGCAATCTGAATGATTTGTCAAGCTGGGGAACCAATACCGATGGCTCAGGAAGCAATCCTGCCGATTTCACAACAGCCCATTCAAATTATTATATCTCCAATCAGGCAAACCCAACCGTTTCGGGCGACTGGACGGTGAGTGGAACCGACAGCCGTGTAATCATCGGCAATGGAACCGACGCCGTAAATCTTAGCATCAGCGGAAATATGACAGTTGGTTTTATCCAGATCAACAAACGCTCAAAACTGATCATCAACCCAACGGCGGCAATTACTATAAATGAACGCCTGGCAAATGATGCCGGAACCGACGGGCTGGTCATTAAATCAAATGCCACACAAACCGGCTCGCTTATTCACGATAATTCAGGTCTGCAGGCTACAGCCGAAAGATACATTTCAGCCTGGACCGACAGCAACCATGGTTGGCATTTCGTGTCGTCGCCGGTAAATAATTTTGCGCTTGCCAATTCGGATTTTATTGTTAATCCTGATGATTATGATTTTTATGCCTGGTCGGAAACAAATAATTTATGGCTGAACCAAAAAGTTACAGCCAACAATATCACCAGCTTTGAACCTGGTAAAGGCTATTTGGTTTCGTACCAAACTGCGGCAACCAAACATATAACCGGAGCATTAAATGTGGCTGATGTTCGGATTAGTGGACTTACGCATACAACTTCTTCATCATCCAGAGGCTGGCATTTGCTTGGGAATCCATTTTCATCTGCTTTAAACTGGACAAGCGGTTCATGGAATAAATCATCGTCAATAGGAGGTGTGCCACAAATCTGGGACGAAGCCACAGCAAGCTACAAAACATTAACTGATGGCATTATCCCTGCCAATAACGGGATAATGGTTTTTACGTCGGAAAATGGCGGTTCACTTACCATTCCTGCTAACGCCAGGGTTCACAGTTCGCAAAACTGGTACAAAGCCGGCACAGCATCGACGAACCAGATTACACTCTCTGCAATAGATTTAATCGGAAACACGGCCCAGCAAATCATCATCCGCTTTTTGCCTGAAGCTACCACTGGTTTCGACCTGGCCTTCGACTCGTACTTTTTGCCTGGTTATGCGCCCATGTTTTATTCATCAACCGAGGGTGAAAACCTGGCAGTAAATTCACTTCCTGTAAATCGCAATGAGATTTCTATTCCGCTGGCTTTTGTTAAAAACAACGCATCGGATTTCAGCATCCAATTGACTGAATTCCCAAAGGGCAGCAGGGTTTTTTTGCAGGATTTAAAAACCAATATCACGCATCCAATTAGCCAGACACCGGTTTACAGTTTTACTTCTGCTCCGGGCGATGATGCCGACAGGTTCAGACTTTTGTTTTCGCTGGTAAACATTCCTGAACAGAAAACAGAAAACATTGTTTTATTTACTGATAATTCACATGTTTTTGTCGAAGTTCCCGAAAGCCGTTCCGGGGGAATCATTGAAATATTTGACATTCAGGGCAGGTTACTTTTAATGGGTCATGTACGACCTGGAAGCAATCGGTTTATCTCGCCGGCAAAGGGGGTTGTGATGGTGCGGGTAGTTGCAGGTGGTGAAGTAGTGAATAAAAAATTGATTATTAATCATTAAAAAATAGATTTATGAAACGATTATTTATTACAATTTCAATTCTTTTTATGGTATCAGGCGTCTATGCTGATTGGGGGTTTTATAATTCGGATAGAAGTTGGATTATACTTAACGAAAAAGGTTCCAATAGTTCTTTTTCCGTTTGGAATGAATCTGCAGGTTCCATACAAAATGCCGATCTGGGAACTTACCTCACTGCGGATGTTCTTCAATTGGTTGGATATGATATCAAAACCTACAAAAATAATGGTGGCGATGTTACCGGTGGAAAGTTTTATTATGTAATTTATCCGAAAGGAAACAGGCCGGGTTCTCCAACTTTTTCACCGATCACTTTTTCTTGGTTGAATAATATAGGTGAAGGTGGAGATCAAAAATGGGGTTTCAGCGCTGGAACATACAATTTATTAAATGGACTTTCATCAGGTGAGTACACCATAGAGTTTTATGCTGAGATGTATGGAACAACACCAGACCAAACGCTTTACGACAACAATAATGGGAATGCCACAAATTATACGGCTCATTTCCGTTATAATTATGTTCGTTCAAGTGCTGATGGAAACTGGAGCAATTCATCTACCTGGTTAAACGACATTGTTCCCGGTTCCGGTGAAACTGCTGAAATTAATACAGCGGTTAATGTTGATGGGGATATTACAATTGCCGCATTAACCATCAACTCCGGCAAATCGCTCACCATCAATTCTGATAAATCCCTCACAGTTTCCGGCACGCTAACCAACTCCGCCGGCAATGCTGGTCTGGTCATCAAATCTGATGCAAGCGGAACCGGCTCGCTTATTCATAGCACTGCCGGAGTTGCAGGAACTGTAGAAAGATATATTGCAGCCGCTAACTGGGGAACCTGGGATGATGGCTGGCATTCGTTAAGTTCACCTGTTGATGCCCAGGCATTATCTGCGTTCGAAACCACTGGCGATGGTAATGACTATGACATTTATGGTTGGGACGAACTCACCAATACCTGGAAGAATTATAAAGATGGTGGTTTTGAATCATGGAACGGAAGTTCAAATTTCAATGTCGGACAGGGATATCTGGTTGCCTACCAACAGGAACAGACTGGTAAGTCTTTTTCCGGAAATCTTAATGTTGATGATGTCAGTATTCCAACTCTGGCGCTTTCTTCCGGTACAAATAAAGGGTGGCATCTGCTTGGTAATCCTTTCGCATCAGCCCTTACCTGGGACAATAACTGGGCAACGACCAACATTGGAGGCGTTGCCAATATCTGGAACGGGGCAGGGAAAAGCTATACGCCAATAAATTCCGGCGAGCCGATACCTGCCACAAACGGATTTATGGTACAGGTAACCACTGCTTCCGGATCATTAACTATTCCGGCTGCCAAAAGGGTACACAGTGCACAGGGGTGGTACAAAAACAGTGATTATCCGGTCATTCAGCTTTTTGCGCGCGATCTCACGGATCAATCATTCCAGGAAAGCCAGATCCGCGTTAATCCTGAATCTACTTTTGCTTTTGAAGCAGCGTTAGATGGCAATTTCCTTCCGGGCTATGCACCACTATTCTATTCAGTTTCCGATGGCCACGATCTGATGGTAAACAGTTTGCCTGAGATAACCGCAGAAACCACCATTCCATTCCATTTTATCAAAAGTGAAGGAACCAGTTTTAGCATTACAGCTTCCGACCTCGACGGAATAACGGCTACGCCTTATCTGATCGACCTGAAAACGGGCTCGAGCCAAAACCTGATGGAGAACCCGGTTTACACTTTTACTTCAACCGAAGGTGATGACCCTGCCCGTTTCGAGCTTAAATTTGGAGCCGTAGGCATCAGCGATCCAGCCACTGCGCCCTCCATCAATGCCTGGTTTAATGCGGGTACTTTGTATGTTGCAGACGAAACAGGTGTTACCAACATCAATGTTTTCAATGTTCAGGGTCAGCAGGTGCAGCAAGCGCGGGTGCAAGGTAACGGAGTTCAGACCGTTCGGTTGCAATTGCCGGCAGGCGTTTACATTGCACAACTGGTGAATAATGGCAGCAGCCAAACCATAAAACTTATCGTTCAGTAAAAAACCAAAATACTACATATCATGAAGAATCATTTCAAAGTTTTAGCATCAACATTATTGGTTTTCGTGGCCATTACTTTTGCAACATCAGCATTTGCACAGGATCCTCCTCCTCCTCCGGGTGGAGGGCATGGCAGCCAACAGAATCAGCCTCCCGGCGGTGGCGCTGCCATCGATGGTGGATTGCTTATCCTGGCGGCTCTCGGCGGCGCCTATGGCATACGAAAGTACAGGCGAAGCCGCCGCAAAATTGCCGAATAGCCCACAATAAATTTTGACTTTTAAAGGCTTCGGCCCGAAAATATCTTTTGACTACCAGAAACAAACGTAGCCCGCTCTGCCACAAAGGCAAAGCGGGCTTTTTTATTATCAACTTAAAGTCACACCGTGAATATCGCCAGGCGAGCGGATGGAAGTTCAAAATGACGCAGCATGCTCAGACAGCATTCACGGCGTGACTAATCCGCAAATCGAAATGTGGGTGGATTTCCC
>CAZTCX010000192.1:0-6777 GCA_964612515.1 uncultured Lentimicrobiaceae bacterium
TGCCGAGGTGCCTTTTTATCTCTTACAGATTAACTACGTACGAAAAGATTTTGATGCCATAGCCGCTGCCGGCCCCGATCTGGTGTGGGCAACCAGGGACAAAAAAAAACAAGCCGAAGCTGCGCGCGTGGTAGCCGAAGCCTTTTATCAGAAAGGTGACTATGCTCAAGCACTCGAATATTTTGAGATGTACGAAAAAAATATCCGCCGCACGCTTTCGCGGGAAGAGCAGTACCAGATAGCTTTTGCGCTGTACAAAACAGGAAAATATCAGGAGGCTGTGGCCAAATTTGAAAAAGTGGTCGGCCCAAAAGATGCGCTTTCGCAAAATGCTTATTACCACCTGGCCGACAGCTATCTGAAAACCGACAAGAAACAATTTGCGCAAAGCGCCTTTTATAATGCCTGGCAACTGGCTGGCGACGAGCAGCTCAAAGAGGATGCTTTGTTTAATTACGCCAAGCTAACATACGAGCTGGCTTACGATCCTTTCGGCAATTCGCTGGAAGCACTCATGCAATATGTCAACGACTACCCCGATTCGCGCCGTGCCGATGAGGCGATGGGATATCTCACCAATCTGTTTTTGTCCACCAAAGATTATCAGGCTGCCATAGATGCCATCGAGCGGATGCGCACCAAAAACAATGTGTTGAAGTCGGCGTACCAGAGGATTACCTATCAGCTGGCAATTCAAAACTTCAATGCAGGCCGCTGGGATCCGGCACTGGCGAATTTCAGGAAATCGCTGGGCAGCAACTACAACAAGGAACTTACCGCCCGCACCAAATACTGGATGGCCGAAACTTACTATCGACGTCAGCAATACAGCACAGCCATCGAGCATTATGAAGACTTTATGAACTCGCCCGGTTCCGGTCGCCTCGACGTGTATCCGCTGGCGCGCTACCAGTTGGGATATTCCTATTTTAACTTGAAATATTATGACAATGCGCTCGCCGCCTTCCGGCAATTTATAAACAAGCCGGGGAATAGTGGTGAAGAATATGTGTCGGATGCGCTGATGCGGATGGGCGATTGCTATTTTGTTACTAAAAACTACCGGCCTGCCATCGAACAATACGACAAGGCGCTGGAGCTGCGGCCGCGCAATGCGGATTATGCCTTGTTTCAGAAAGCATTATCGCAGGGAGCCTTGGGCAATGATCAGGCAAAGCTTTCGACATTGAATGAACTGATTAAGAAATATCCAGCTTCCAGCTTTCAGGACGACGCCTATTACGAAATGGCCGAAACCTATCTGTTGGCAAACAAAAACGACGAAGCATTGACACGTTTTGATGAGTTGATTCGTAAATTTCCTAACAGCAACTATGTGGTGAAGTCGATGCAGCGAAGCGCGCTGGTACTTTACAATCAAAACCGTTATGACGAAGCGCTTCAAATTCTTAAAAAGCTTGTTTCCGACTACAAAGGAACCGAGGAAGCCCGCGAGGCGTTGGCAACCGTCCGCAACATTTACATGGATAAAAACGAAATCGGTTCTTACTTTAAATATGCCGAAACGATTCCTTTTGCAAGCGTTACGGCAAGCGAGCAGGATTCGCTAACGTGGATCAATGCCGAAAACCTATACATGAGCGGCCGCTGTGAAAATGCTGTGAAGGCGCTGGACACCTATCTTAATGAGTTTGCCAATGGCGCTTTTGTAATCAATGCCAGCTATTACCGCGCGGAGTGCAACATGAAACTCGGCAACCGCGAAGCAGCGCTACCGGATTACATGCGTATTGCGAAAGCGCCCAAATCACGCTACGCCGAGCATGCTCTTGTGCAGGCCGCTCTCCTCAACGAAGAAGCCGGCAATACAGAAGCAGCTTTGGAAAATTATCAGCAGCTCGAAAACATAGCCGACAATCCCGCCAATGTTACCAAAGCCCAGATCGGGGAAATGCGGGCATACCACACGCTGCAACAACCTGCCGAAGCTATGCAGGCCGCGCGCCGTTTGTTAAAACACGAAAACCTGGATCCCGCGCAGATTGCTGAAGCCAACTACATCATTGGTGTGAGTGCTTACGCAAATGGCGACCTGACAAATGCCATACCGGCACTCGAAAAAACCGTGACGCTTTCAGATGGTGCAAAGGGAGCTGAAGCCAAATATCTGCTCGCCGAGATACAGTTCAGAAACAAAGATTTCGCGAAAGCGGAAGAGATGACCTTTGAACTCGCCAACGACTATCCGGCGCAGGAATACTGGAAAGCAAAAGGCTTCATTATGCTGGCTCAAATCTACGCTGCCACCGACAATGAATTTCAGGCGCGCGAAACCCTGCAAAGTATCATCGACAACTATCCGGGCGAAGATCTGAAAGCTGAAGCTACTCAAAAGCTACGCCAGCTCGATAATACTGCACCCACCAACGACACTCCACCAGCAGGCAATCAAAAGAAAAACAGACGCCGGTAATGACGAAAGCAATCAAGATGAAAAACAGGAATAACAGGAGGTTTTTAAAAATCAACTCTTTTATCTTAATGAAGAATTCAAAATCTTTTTTATTAATAATAATGGTGCTAATGGCTGCTATGGTGATGCAGGCGCAAAACCAGGAGGTGACGATCATTGCGCCCTATCAGCCCAGCATCAGCGACGCGGTAAAAATCAACAGTCAGCCGGTGATGCCCGACACCACCATTTCGTTGTCACCGATGAGTTACAGCATCACCAGCCATGCCGCCGCCACCGACTTTACGATTACTCCCATCAAGCCGTCGCTTATCGACATCGACGTTCCACACACGATGCACCGCAATTATTTGCGCGCCGGCTTTGGGAATTATACCACGCCCTATTTCGAGCTTTTCACCAACAGCCTCAGTTCCAAAAAATATGCTATTGGTTTTCATGCCCGCCATCTCTCCTCAGCAGGCGATATCGACGATTATGGCACCAGCGGCTTCAGCCACAACAACGTGGATCTTTATGCTTCGCGTTATCTGAGCAAATATGTTATCAACGGCAAATTAAATTACCAGCGCGATGTGGTGAATTACTACGGCTACAAACCTGCCGACGATACGCTGTATCTGCTCACCGACGACGATTTGCGCCAGCGCTATTCGATGATTGGTGGTGAATTTTCGCTGGGTACCATCGCGCAACGCAGTAGCAAAAAGAACTTCAATGCGGGATTGCATTTTTATAATCTCAATAATCTTAACGAAACCAGTGAATTCAATATAGGCACCAAAGCCAACCTGAACTCACAGACTCAGTTTCTGGATTTTGTGCAAAACCAGGAGTTGGGCGTCGATCTTTCGTTGGACTATTATCACAACGCCGACAGTCTGAATTCCGGTGGCGCGCTGGCATTATCACTCACGCCCTACATCCGTTTGCATATGGGTTATCTGCAATTGCGCCTGGGCGTGACCGGAGCACTGGCAGCAGATTCGGCATCCAAATTTCATGTCTATCCCGACTTGCGCGCCGATTACCAGATTATTCCGGATCATCTTACATTTTATGCTGCGGTGAGCGGTGGATTGCATCGCAACTCTTTCAAAGAGATTATCAACGAAAATCCCTGGGCTGACCCGTTGTTTCCACTGGGCTTCACCAGCACAGCCTACGACATCAGAGGAGGTGTGACGGGAAAAATTGATCAATCTTTCAACTATAATTTCAGCGTGTCGTATGCTTCCATCGACAACATGCTTTATTATAATAATGATATTGCATCGCCCTACAGCCCACTGATACCTGTGAATTTAGGGAACAAATTCACAGGTATCTACGACGACACCCAACTTACTACGGTAAGTCTGGAGATGGGCTATACGCAAGGCTCCATTTTCGATGTTTTGGTGCGTGGAGCATATTACGATTACAACCCCGCCACCCAGGCCAAACCCTGGCATAAGCCTGAACTGGAATTGTCATTACTTGCACATTACAAAATAGTAGAAAAGCTAACTCTGAGTGGTGAAGTTTTCTACAACTCCAAAACATACGTGCAGACCCGAAAGGATAAGATGCTGATCATCGATCATAACAATGCATACGTCGATGTAAATCTTGGTGCAGAATATCGCTTTAGCAAAAACATAGCAGCTTTTGCCCAGTTTAATAACCTCACCTCCACACGCTATTACCGATACTACCAATATCCGTCGCAACGCATCAACATGATGTGCGGATTCACGTTTTCTTTTTAATAAAAAAGATGAAAGAAATTGGCAGAAAATTCAACAGAAAATTGTTGATAAATTAACATGAAAAAACGTGTAATTTGGTGACTATTAGCGGGATATTATTTACCTTTGCATGAATTTTTTGACCATATTTCCAATACATTGATTATGACAGCAGAAGAAAAAAATTTGTCTTCACAAGATTATTCAGCAAATAAAATTCAGGTTCTCGAAGGACTTGAAGCCGTGCGTTTGCGCCCGGCAATGTACATCGGCGACGTAAGTACAAGAGGCTTGCACCATCTCGTTTACGAAGTTATCGACAACTCCATAGATGAGGCACTTGCCGGCTGGTGCGACAAAATAGATGTGATCATTCATATCGACAATTCCATCACCGTTATCGACAACGGACGTGGCATCCCTACCGACCTTCACGAAAAAGAAAACCGATCGGCACTTGAGGTTGTAATGACTGTGCTGCATGCTGGTGGTAAATTCGACAAGGGTAGCTACAAAGTCTCCGGCGGCTTGCATGGCGTGGGAGTTTCGTGTGTTAACGCGCTATCCAACGTATTGGTGGCAACGATATACCGCGAAGGAAAAATTTTCCAACAGGAGTACCACAAGGGTGTACCCCAAAAAGATGTGGAAGTTATCGGCACAAGCGATATCAATGGCACACGCATCACATTTGTTCCCGACGACACCATTTTTACCACCACCATCTACGAATATGACATTCTGGCCTCCCGTCTGCGTGAGCTCTCTTTCCTTAATAAAGGCATTACCCTCACCCTCACCGACGAACGCGAAACCGATGAAGAAGGGAAGTATATTTCCGAAATATTTCATTCCGAACGTGGGCTTGCCGATTTTATCGATTATCTCGACGTGACACGGGAACGGCTCATGCCCAACCCCATCGCCATCGAAGGAGAGAAAAATGGGATACCCATTGAGATAGCAATGCAGTACAATACCTCTTTTTCAGAAAATCTGCATAGCTACGTCAATAATATCAATACGCATGAAGGGGGCACCCACCTGGCGGGATTTCGCCGCGGACTCACACGTACGCTCAAAGCTTACGCTGATAAATCCGGCATGCTGGCAAAACTAAAATTCGACATCAACGGCGACGACTTTCGTGAAGGGCTTACGGCCATTATTTCGATAAAAGTAGCCGAACCACAGTTTGAAGGACAAACCAAAACCAAGTTGGGAAACAGCGATGCTATGGGAGCTGTGGATATGATGGTGAGCGAATCGTTAAACCACTACCTCGAAGAAAATCCACGTGAGGCACGCACCATCGTCAACAAAGTAATACTTGCTGCCACGGCGCGTCATGCTGCCCGTAAAGCCCGTGAGCTGGTGCAGCGCAAAAACGTACTTTCTTCCACAGGCCTGCCCGGCAAACTCTCCGACTGCTCGGAACGTGACCCGGCGCTGTGCGAAATTTATCTGGTTGAAGGTGACTCTGCCGGTGGCACCGCCAAACAAGGCCGCGACCGCAAGTTCCAGGCTATTCTGCCTTTGCGTGGTAAAATCCTCAACGTGGAAAAAGCCATGCAGCACAAAGTTTTCGAGAGCGAAGAGATCAAGAATATCTTTACTGCACTTGGCATCTCCATCGGAACCGAAGACGATAGCAAGGCGCTCAACCTCGAAAAGCTGCGGTATCATAAAGTAATAATCATGACGGATGCCGACGTGGACGGAAGCCACATCGCAACATTGATACTAACTTTCTTTTTCAGATACATGAAAGAGCTTATCGAGCACGGATATGTTTACATTGCCACCCCGCCGCTCTATCTGCTGCGCAAAAACAAGGAAGAACGCTACTCGTGGAGCGAGGATGACCGTGCTAATATTATCAAAGATTGGTCAGTAGATGGCGAAGGAAAAGGGATTCACATACAGCGCTACAAAGGTTTGGGTGAGATGAATGCCGAACAACTCTGGAGCACTACCATGAACCCTGAGTTCAGAACGCTGCGACAGGTTACCATTGAAAATGGCACCGAGGCTGACCGCATATTTTCGATGCTCATGGGCGACGAGGTTCCGCCCCGCCGCGATTTTATAGAGAGGAACGCCCGCTACGCAAAGATCGACGTATAGTCTGGCGCTTCTTTATTCATAGAGAACTAAAATTATAATTTGATTTAAAAGGCGGGCACTACCACGGTAAGTGCCTGTTTTTTTTATAAAAACTTTTGCAACAGACGGTAAACATCGCTGGCGCGAATGGGCTTGGGTAGATATTCGTCGCAGCCTGCTGCTAATCCTGTGGTGCGGTCGCCGGACATAACAAAAGCAGTTTGTATGATCACAGGCAACTTTGGATTATAAGCTTTGATGTGCTCGGTGGCCTGGATACCATTCATGAGGGGCATGCGAATATCCATTAGCACCAGATCCACAACATTTCCACCTATCACCCAATCTACAGCCTGTCTTCCGTTAAAGGCACGATGAATATTCACTTTCGTTTTCTGAAGCATTACTTCCAATAATTTAAAATTGGAGTCTTCGTCTTCTGCAATAAGCACTGTTTTACCCGGATAGGTCGCGATGCTGCTCTCACGCGATGGCTCTGCGTTGGCT
>CAZTCX010000193.1:0-6747 GCA_964612515.1 uncultured Lentimicrobiaceae bacterium
GGTAGAGGATACAATGTTTTCGAACAGCATGGATTTTCGTCGTGATATCCACTCAGTTTACGGGATTTATTCAGACAAATGGAAGAGTTTTGGTTATCAACTGGGTTTGCGTGGCGAATACACCTACCGCGAGATAAAGAATGCCAACAGCGCTGACGGTACGCTGATCGACCGATGGGATTACTTCCCGACAATACATCTCAGCAAATCCTTTTCTAACAAAAATCAAATGCTGGCAAGCTATACCCGCCGCATCGATCGTCCCAATGGCTGGTTCCTCGATCCCTTTGTCACTTACATCGATCAGTTTAATTACAGCCAAGGCAACCCTGACCTGCTTCCCGAATACACCGACTCCTATGAACTTGGTTACCAGTTGTGGGCGTGGGGTGCCATGTTTTCACTCGAAGGATATTACCGCTATACCACCAACAAGATTACGCGCATCCGAACCCTGCAAGCCGATAATACTTTTATGCACACTTTCGAAAACCTCAACAGCGACTACTCGCTGGGCGGGGAACTGATGGTACGTTTCGACCCGGCAAAGTGGCTCAACCTGAACCTTTCGGCAAATCTTTATCAATATCGCATGGAAGGCGATATAGAAGACCAATCGGTGGATGCCGAAAGCCTCAACTGGAACAGCCGCCTAAATGCTATCGTAAAATTACCTTACGATATGCGCTTGCAGGTAAACGGCATGTACAACGGCCCCTCAATTACCGCACAGGGTGAAAGCAAAGGATTCTTTATGACCAACGCTGCACTCCGAAAAGATTTCTTTAACCAAAACCTTTCGGCAACCTTTTCTGTCCGCGACATCTTCAACACCGGCAAACACGAATTTACCTCTTCAGGCCCTGGTTTTTATTCGTACAACTATTTCAACCGCAAGGCGCCTATCTTTAGCCTTAGCTTAAGCTGGAAAATTAACAACTACGAAAAGCGCAACGATCGCAATGGCGACAATGGTGGCGCGCCAGCGGAAATGGACGGGGATTTTTAAGAGATGATTTTATCTCGAAAGTTTACGATCAAGGATTTTTATTTTTTATATCTGCGCCTCCGCGTCTCAGCGGTTTATCATTCGCAAGGCGGGAAATAAATATCCAAAGCCGCTCCGGTGTTATAAATCTGATAGGCTTTGCCCGGCACCAGATTGCCGATTGTATTGATACCAAAAGCTGGCCAGTACATTTTGCTGCCAGCCAACTCCTTTATCATCGCTATCTGTGGTTTATTGGCAAAGAGCGAGTTCACTGACACCTGACATCCGGCATTTACCGGAAGATAACTCCAGCCTGAGGGTATCACTACCGCAGCCTTCGGAAACCTTTCGACACCCGACACCAGCAAGGAGGTGGCCTGCGTAGTTTTTATGCTATATCCTTTGGCACTGTTCCATTGGCCAATTGTATTAACCTGATGCGCCGGCCAATAAACGCCCTCGTTATCAGAAAGAATGATGAGCTTGCTCATAATCGGAGCAAACATCGCAGGCAGCGATGGGTTGTTGGGTTCGATGAATGTAGAAATGCCGCTCCATCCCGCCGGCAACTGCACCAACTGGTTTACGGGTTTGAGTATTTGTATTAGCGCCACCTGGCTTGCCACCATTCCGCAACTATTTGTAAAAATACTTAGGTAAGTCCCGGCGTCGTCCGGCGTAACTGAAGTAATCGAAAGCTGGCTGCCACTTTGATTGGACATCTGCGCACCGTTGTGGTACCATGCAAAGCTTCCCAAAGCAGGATTTGCCACACCAAAAGAAAGTGATAAATTCTGCCCGATGGTGAGTGTTTTGCTGGTCACCTGATCGTTGATGATGGTGGGAATATTAAACATTACAAGCAACTGATCGCTCACAGACTGACTGCACGGAGTTTGCGGTAAGGCTGTAAGCGTAAGCGTTGCGTGCAACTGCTGCAAGTCCGTAGTCCCGGGATAATAGACCGGATTGAGAATGCCGCTGTTGCTAAAAGTCCCATCGCCACTGGTACTCCACTGGAGCTGTGCATAATTGCCAGCAGTTGCAGCCATCGGCACATTGCCACAGGTAGTTTTATCTATTCCGGCATTCACCGTCGGCGTGCGCCGTATCGTAAGCGTTTTGGCATCCGTCACAATCATGCTGCACGCTCCGGCACCGGTGAGTTTCAGTGTAAGAATAACACTTCCTGTAGCAATGTCGGTAGTCCCGGGATAGTAGGTCGGATTTTTGATTTGTGTATTACTAAAGGTACCGTTTCCGGAAGTTTGCCAAAGCAGTGACGCATAATTATTGGCTGTGACTCCGGCAAGCGGATGGTTGGAAGTCTGGCAGATGGTGGCATCCGCACCGGCGTTGGCTTGTGGCATTTTATCAATGGTGAGTAGCATCTCATCGATGACTAATGTTGTGCAGGGAGCTTTGCTTGTAGCTGCCAGCGTTAGCGTAACCTGTCCGGCATTTATGTCGGCGATACCAGGAGTATAGACAGGATGTAAAACTGCGGCATTGTTGAAAGTTCCCGTGCCCGATGTACTCCACAGCAGCGACTGATAATGCGCAGCAGCAGAGGTGGCCAGCGTGTAAGTTGCATTTTGACAAATGGTAGCATCGTTGCCCGCGTTCGCTGCAGCATTTTTTTCAAAGAAAATTGCGACAGCATCCTGTACCGTGCCGAATGGTGCGCAGGGCGAGGCACCGGTAAGGGTGAGCGTGGTTGATCCGCTATTATTCAAGTCATTTGTTCCCGGATAGTAAACCGGATTGACAATTGTAATATTGCTAAAAGTGCCATCACCACTGGTCGTCCAAACCAAATCTTGTACGGACGTCGCTGTGACCTGAAGCTGCAGATTGCCGCACGATGTGCTGTTGTTGGCATTCAGTATAGTTATTATTGGAGCTGAAGCAATTGTCACTTCAAGTGGGGCAGCAACAGCGGTAACGCATGGCAGAATCGCGGCAGCCGTAAGCGTAAGCGTAAAGTTTCCATTCTGATAATCCTGCACTCCCGGATAATAGCGGGTGCTTAGCTGCGTAAGCGATGAGAAAGTACCGTCGCCGCTGGTTGACCAGAACGTACTGCCCCCATCGCTCACCTGCGCATTCAGTTGCAGATAGTTATTGCCAGGACACAAAAACGCCGTGTTAGCTCCAAAAGTAACGACTTTAGGTGCAGGCTTTAGAATAATTGACACATCCTTGGATACCGATGCCGTGCAAGGAGCTATGGGCACGGCATGCAAAGTGACGGTGGTTCCGCCGTTAGCTTTGTCCTGCGTGCCGGCAAAATAATCAGCATTAAAGATGTTTGGGTTGGAGAAAGTGCCATCACCGGCAGTAGTCCAAAATATGGCGCTGTAGTTTGTAGCGCTGCCGGCAAGGGCTACAGGCAGATCTTCACAACGCGTACGGCTGCCGGGCGCGCTCACAGTAGCGCCTTTTTGTATCGTCACGATTGCCTTATCGCTGACACTGCCCTGGCAGGGAGTGGCAGCGGTAGCAAGTAAAGTGAGCACCACCGTGCCTGTTGTCTGATCGATGGTTCCAGGATAATATTTTGGTGTAAGGCTGTTGTTGTTCGAAAAAGTACCATCACCCGCGGTAGTCCATTGCAACGCGCCATAACTGGTGGCGCTTCCCTGCAGACTGGCATAACTTATTTCGCTTATGCAGATATGCTTATCGCTTCCGGCATTTACGGTTGGATTTTTTTGTATCACAAGGCTAACGCTACTTGTGGCTACCTGAAGGCAAGGCGCCAGCGGAATTCCTGAGAGCGTAAGCGTAACGCCGCCGTTGGCTATATCGCCGGCAGATGGGTAATACGTGGTAGAGAAGGCGGCAGGATTATAAAATGTGCCACTTCCGGATGTACTCCAGACACTGCTGCTATAGTTGGTGCCCGTGCCGCTGACAATAAAAGTTTGCCCCTGACAAATGGTTCCTCCCTGACCGGCATTTACACCAGGCTGCTGATTGACGATAACGGTTTGATGATGTTCCGAAACCTTCACCCCATCAGTAACTGTAAGATGATACGTAGTATTGACCGCAGGATAAACCACAGGAGGATTGGCGGTGGTATAATTAAACCCGGGGGGCGTGGAACTCCACTGATAGCTGTAATTGCCAGTAGAACCTTTAAACATTTTTGCCTGAAGTGTAAGCGGATTGCCGATGCACAAAGGATTGGCCGAAGCCTGAATATAAAAATCAAAATCCACCAGTGCCTGCATGTTGGTCACATAAGATAAAGCTATCGGTTGCCAATTTCCGCCACTGCCCTGATTCGGATCGAAAGTAACAATACCGACATTGTATTCTTTCATGCGGCTGAATGAGAAAAATTTAAAATAAATCTGCTCGCCATAAGCAAAGCCATCCTTTTGTGGCGTTTCGGGCTTGTCGCTAGCCAACGGGATGAGTACACCTAAATCGGAAGGCCAGGGCATCGCTCCGCCGCATTTCAACTGACCATAGCTGTCGGTATAGAAACCACCGATATAGTCACCGGGTTCCAACGGAATGCTGTTGACGCGTGGGTTGGCCACGCGGTTAACAATGATGCCCATGGTCGATGAAGAACCGCCTGTGGGCGGATCCCAGATGGGTGGGAAACCACCGCGCTCACCATCCGTTATTATAAACTCCTTTCCGATTGGTAGATCAAAAGCCTTAGCCTGTTCGGGTGTAACGGCAACCTGACCCTGTACATTTATGCACGTAATAAGTTGAAGCAGAACTATTATTAAAAAATACTTTTTCATTTTCGTTAATATTAGGTAGATAATTCCTTTACAAATGACCCTGAGTTTGATTTTCAAAAATAGGATAAAAATAAGGACACAGCATGAAAGTTACTCCCCTTGAATACTGGGAACAATACAAAACCTCCCGTTAAGATCTTTTTCCGACACAAGCTGTTTTGCTTTAAAAAGATTTTCCTATTTTTGTCAGCCAACGAAGCAAAATACCGCAACGTAATGATGTACGAGATTTTACAAATAACCATCCTTAGCATGCACGTTCACCTAAACGTGAAGAACCGCGACGCTTTTAGTTTCTGCTAATCCACCCGCAGGGCTTTCGCAGCCCTCCATTACCAATTTCATTTTCATTTTATTATTAATAAAAAATATTCTAAATCATGGAATTACCATTTGCAGAAACCTATAAAATTAAGATGGTGGAAATCATCCGCCGCAGCACCCGCCAGGAGCGTGAACAATGGCTCAAAGACGCTCGTTACAACCTTTTCAACGTACGCAGCAACCAAGTATTTATCGATCTGATCACCGACTCGGGTACTGGCGCCATGAGCGACGTGCAGTGGTCGGAGATGATGCTTGGCGACGAGAGCTACGCCGGCGCATCATCGTATTACAAACTAAAAAATGCCATCACCACGCTGTTGGGATTTCCGTATTTCCTGCCAACACACCAGGGTCGTGCAGCCGAAAACGTGCTTTTCTCGGCATTGGTAAAAAAAGATGACGTGGTGCCCGGCAACTCCCACTTCGACACCACCAAAGGCCACATCGAATACCGGCATGCTACCGCCATCGACTGCACCATCGACGAAGCTTTCGACACGCAGATCTATCATCCTTTCAAAGGAAACATCGACCTGGGCAAGCTGGAAGATGTTCTTAAAAAATATCCCCGCGAACGCATCCCCATGATCGTGGTCACGGTTACCTGCAACTCCTCTGGCGGACAACCCGTTTCGATGGAAAACCTGCGACAGGTTTATGCGATGGCACAATCTTACGGAATACGCGTTGTTTTCGATTCGGCACGTTTTGCCGAGAACGCTTATTTCATCAAGATGCGCGAAGCGGGCTATGCCGACAAAACCATCAAAGAGATCGTTGCCGAGATGTTCAGCTATGCTGACGCTATGACCATGAGCAGCAAGAAAGACGCGATTGTGAACATGGGTGGTTTTATAGGATTAAAAGACGAAGCGCTCTGGAAAAAGGCGCAGACCTTTACCATCATGTATGAGGGCTTTATAACCTATGGCGGCATGTCGGGGCGCGATATGAACGCCGTGGCACAGGGGCTGCACGAAGGCACCGAGTTCCAATATCTCGACACACGCATCCGCCAGGTAGCTTATCTGGGCGATAAACTCAAAGAATACAGCGTGCCGGTGCAGGAGCCTTTTGGCGGCCACGCCATTTTTGTGGATGCCAAACGCTTTCTGCCACAACTGCCCAAAGAGCAATTTGCTGCACAAACGCTGGCCATCGAAACTTACCTCGAAGGGGGAGTGCGCGGTGTAGAAATTGGCGCCATCCTGGCCGACCGTGATCCTGAGACGCGCGAAAACCGTTATCCCAAACTGGAGCTGCTGCGGCTTGCCATCCCACGCAGAACCTACACCAACAGCCACATGGATTATGTAGCTGCTACGCTGGCCAACGTTTACGAGCGCCGCAACAGCATTACCAAAGGCTATAGAATTACACAGGAAGCTCCCATCATGCGCCACTTCACCGTGGAGCTGGAGCCGGTGGGTTAATAATTTCTGATTTTTACTCCCATCCCAAACCGGATGAAGCGCTCCGGGCTATAAAGCCAGGAAAGTTTCATCCGGTTTTTTTTTATCATAAAGTCTTTTTGACGTTTCGAGGTTCTTCGGACGCTCGAAAGTCCGGACAAAGTCAGGAAAGTTTCATTCGATTCTCTTCGACGTTTCGAGGTCAGTCAGCTCACTGATGCTCGAAAGTCCGAAGGGTGGGCTGCAA
>CAZTCX010000194.1:0-6632 GCA_964612515.1 uncultured Lentimicrobiaceae bacterium
AGCTGATCGCACAGGACTTACCCCGGCGACAAAGATAATACTTCATACACATCTGCCAAGAAAGTTTTTTTTTTAAAAATCTAATTTGAAAGAAGCCGACGGTTCGCAGCCTTCAGTCGTCAACAAGCACTCTTTGCCATGTAACCAACATTATATTCTTCCACTACGCACCTTGCGTTTTTTCTTTGCACCATGCGCCCTGCATTCTTTCTTTGCGCCCTGCGCCCTGCGCCCTGCTTCTTCTAAAACTTTTTCAACCTGCTATTGGTTTCCTTCGTACATTTGCGGTCATTAATAAAAAACCGTTAACAATGAACACAAGTATGTCAAAAACGAATTTCACGCTGATGCACGGCGTCATCCTTGGCCTTATTCTCATCGCTTTCAGTCTGTTGCTTTATCTGCTCGACATGTCACGCAGCGGATTGCAATATGTAAGTTACGCCATCCTCATCGGTTATGTGGCCTATGCCATGGTTCAATGGCGTGATAAATACAACGACCGCCTGCTTGGTTACGGCCAGGCTTTTTCGACAGGGTTTATGGTCATCTTGTTTTCGTCCTTTATTCTGGCGGCCTATGTTTTTGTTTTTTTTGGATTTGTAGCCCCCGACGAAATTAATGTGATGTTGCGCGAAGCAGAAGATAATGTGCTGAAGTCGCAGCCCAACATGGACGACGAAACGCTGGAGATGACCATGAAATGGACCAGCATGATGATGACTCCCTCGTTGATGGCCGTCTGGGCTTTTGTCGGCAATCTTTTGAGTGGACTGGTTATTTCGGCAATACTGGCTGCTTTTGTAAAAAAAGAACCTCAACCATTTTAATTTTCCATGGACCTTACGATAGTCGTCCCCGTTTACAACGAAGAGGAATCGCTCCCAGAGCTTACGCGATGGATAGCTAACGTTGCCGAAAAGGCTGCCTTGAGCTACGAAATAATTTTTGTAGATGATGGCAGCACCGACGGCAGTTGGCAGGTTATCGAAGGGCTGCAGCAGGAATACAACACCGTGCGCGGCATTAAATTCCGTCGCAACTATGGCAAGTCGGCGGCGCTACATCTGGGTTTTGGCGCCTCACAGGGCGAAGTAGTCATCACCATGGACGCCGATCTGCAGGATAGTCCCGATGAGATTCCGGAGCTTTATCGTATGATTAAAGAAGAAAAGTACGACGTGGTTTCAGGTTGGAAAAAGGTGCGTCACGATCCCATCGGGAAGCGCTTGCCATCAAAGTTCTTCAACTGGACTACCCGCCGCATCTCAAAAATAAAACTGCACGACTTCAACTGCGGCCTCAAAGCTTATCACCGCGACGTGATTAAAACCATCGAGATTTATGGTGAAATGCACCGCTACATCCCGGTCATTGCCAAATGGGCCGGCTTTGGTCGCATCACCGAAAAGGTGGTACAACACAGGGCACGTAAATATGGCAAGTCAAAGTTTGGCGCCGGGCGTCTCATCAAAGGATTTCTGGATCTGATCACCCTCACTTTTGTCTCCAACTTTGCCAAAAGACCCATGCACTTTTTCGGCGTTTTAGGCACGCTGTTGTTTTTTATTGGATTTGTCATCGCCGCTTACCTTCTGGTAGCTAAGTTTGTTTGGTTGGAATACCGTATGACGGAACGGCCACTTTTCTATTTTGGACTGCTTTCTATGGTCATGGGCATGCAGGTATTTATGGCAGGTTTCGTTGCCGAAATGATATCACGTACCTCCCCGCGACGCAACTCCTACGTCATCGAAAAGCGTGTTGGCATCAAAAACATAGAGAATCTTGAAAAATAATCCGCGCCAGCGAAATATCATCATCCTGGGATCGGCTTATCCACTGCGCGGCGGCGGCATCGCTACCTACAACGAACGCCTGGCACGCGCTTATCTGCAACACGGCGACAATGTTACCATAATCACTTTTTCGTTGCAATACCCTTCATTTTTGTTTCCCGGCACCACACAATATTCTACCGAAGCGCCTCCCGAGGATTTGCATATCGAAGTATTAGTTAACTCTGTCAATCCTTTTAATTGGATAAAAGTCGGCAGGCTCATCAAAAAACGCCGACCCGACTTGCTGGTATTGCGCTATTGGATCCCGTTTATGGGGCCGTGCCTGGGAACCATCAGCCGCATCGTCCGCCGCAACCGCCACACACGCATTGTGGCCATCGTCGATAATTATATCCCGCATGAGCGGCGACCGGGCGATAAATTATTTTCTAAATATTTTATCAAACCCATCCACGGCTTCGTGACCATGTCGCGGCAGGTGCTGAGCGATTTGGCGAAAGCCGACAAGAAGAAGCCGCGCCGGTATTGTCCACATCCGCTTTATGATAATTTTGGAGCGCTACAACCCAAAGCTACAGCACGCAAACTGCTGGGGCTTCCTGTTGATGAGCGCTATTTGCTGTTTTTTGGTTTTATCCGCGATTACAAAGGCCTCGATCTTTTACTCGAAGCCATGGCACTGCCGGAGGTTGTGAAAACCGGTGCGCGCCTTATCGTGGCTGGCGAATTTTACGCTGATGCCAAACCTTATCACGACATCATTGAGCGACACCAGCTCCAGCAGCGCGTGATTCTGGCAACGGAATTTATTCCCAATGATGCTGTGTCCAATTATTTTAATGCTGCCGATTTGGTGGTGCAGCCCTACAAAGAGGCCACGCAAAGTGGTGTGACGCAGGTGGCTTATCATTTCGAAAAACCAATGGTTACCACCAATGTTGGCGGACTGTCGGAGATGGTACCCGATGGCGTCACTGGGTTTGTGGTGGAGCCGGAAGTGAAAGCCATTGCACAGGCTGTTACCAAATTTTATGACGAAAACAGAGAAGCAGCATTTGTGGAAAATATTAAAAAAGAAAAACTTAAATTCTCATGGGAGCGGATGCTGGAAGCTATCGACGAAGTTGCTGAAGCCGAAGCCGAGAATAGATAGTGACCATTAATTGATTCGTACAAAAACATGTTATCAAGTTGTATGACTATTGGATTTTAGATTACTGGTGTCCGGTTAAAAACAATAGATTCTTCGCTACGCTCAGAAAGACAATGGTTTGCGTTGGATTGTGGGAGGGAGGGCTAAGTCGGCGGCTGCCGACTTAGCCCTCACAAAAACCCTAACGCCTTGTCATTCTGAACGAAACGCAGTGGAGTGAAGAATCTGTTTTAAGGAAATAATGTTTACCGGACAACAATGATTTTAGATAATTGAGATTTATTTGTGATTTGTTTTATTGTCGTTTGGGATTTCAATCATAGCTTTTATTTTTTAAACCAATGAATACATCAGGTCGCAACAAATATTATAGGAGCAAGTCCCCGCTGCGGCTGGGTTTGGCAGGCGGCGGCACCGACGTGGCTCCGTATTGCGAGCGGTTTGGCGGCGCCATCCTCAATGCAACCATCAGCCTTTACGCTTATGCCACGCTGCAGCCCCGTGACGATGGCAAAATCGTACTTCATGCCATCGACAAGGAAGAGGTGCTAACCTTCGACAGTCAGCCCTCGCTCCCACTCGACGGCCAGCTCGATCTGCTCAAAGGCGTTTATAATCGCGTAATCCGTGATTTTGCTTTAAAACCATTGTCGTTCACACTCACCACTTATGTGGATGCTCCGGCAGGCTCAGGCCTTGGAACCAGTTCTACGCTGGTGGTTACAATATTGGGCGCTTTCGCGGAATGGCTGCGTTTGCCGCTGGGCGAATACGATCTTGCACGGCTGGCCACCGACATCGAACGTAACGATCTGGCTATTGCCGGTGGGCGACAGGATCAATATGCAGCGACTTTTGGCGGTGTTAATTTTATGGAGTTCTCGGCCAACGATAAAGTTATCGTCAACCCGTTGCGTATCCGCAGCGCTTATCTCCATGAGCTGTCGCACAATCTGGTGCTTTATTATACCGGCACCAGCCGTCTGTCATCGATCATCATTGAAGCGCAGCAGCGCAACGTGGAAAATAACGAAACCGTTTCGATAGAAGCCATGCACCAGTTGCGACGTCAGGCAGTGATGATGAAAGAAGCGCTTTTAAAAGGCGAACTCGACAAACTGGGTGAGATTTTAGATTTTGGATGGCAACACAAAAAACAAATGGCTGAAAATATTACCAATCCAGCCATCGATGAGATTTACTCTGCAGCACGCAGTGCAGGCGCCACGGGTGGCAAAATTTCGGGCGCAGGCGGCGGCGGATTCATGATCTTTTATTGCCCCGGAAGCACCCGCGCGCAGGTGGTGAAAACGCTCGCAACTTTTGGCGGCGAAATAAAACGCTACGAGTTTACCACCAGCGGACTTGCTACCTGGAGTATTTAAAAACACGCCTCTCTTCCATTTTCATTTTTTAATGGTTTCATCCCATAACCTCCAACTCCAATCCGTGGGAAGTTAGCTCACATTCATGGCGATCTTGTAAAATCTAAGCGGAGCGCGCTGTTTAGAAAACAGCCTTGTCGCCCAACAGGAGAGCTCCCATCTCCAATTGGAGAGGAGCCGGGAATGAGGGGCGTCACTTTACCACCGATAATTTCCGTACGATAATCCCCTGTAAAGTCGTCACCTGCAGCAGGTACAACCCGGCAGGAACATCATTTAGCAAAAGCGTTTCAGAGACAACCGGCGTATCAAAAGTTTGATTTTTAATAATAGTTCCGTCAGCCAGACTTATCAGTTTTAGATTTAATATTTCCGGTTTATCTCCGCCTATCACAACATAATCCCTGGCGGGATTTGGAAAAAGATGGAAATTTCCATTACCATCGGAAATTTGAGATTCCACATTGGTAGCGCCACAACTGGCGATAATGGGTGCGAAACATTCGACCGAGGGAGGACGACATACATCAAAAATCAGCTTCTTGTCCGGACATATCACGCAATACGTCGGGTAGCCCATAAATGGCTGTCCGTCAATTATTTTGGCAATGGCATCTGGAGCTTTACCATCAGGACCTGCACAAGGATTGGAAACTCCATACTGGACTTTATAATTGTTGATAGCCTCGTCGGTATCATACGGCGAGAGTCCGAGCATAACCACATCGCCCTGGCCGGCACCCCACGTGACATACACTTCTTCGAGAATTGGAGTGTACGCCTGGCAGGTGCCTCATGTGGCGGTAAACAAATCGAGCAATACTGTTTTACCATCATCAAGCAAGTTGTATAGATTATGCGAATTGCCCTCAGAATCGATGATTGTAAAATCGCCCACGCCACGACGTTCTGAATCAATAACCTTTGGATGCTGCTGAGAAAAGCCTGTGGACAGAAAAGTAAAGAAGAAAAATCCGACAAGGAAAAGGTTCCGTTTCATATCTTTAAAATTTAAATTTTGACTATCCGTATCATCCAATAACTTTGATCGGGTGCAGATGTTCACTGATGGCGCAATCCGTTAGCCATTCAGATTGTATATATTTGCAGCCACAGGCATTTGCCGCTTTTCATAAAAATCAGATTATGAACAAAATTACAGGAATATCTTTTATAGCCATCCTTCTATTGTTTTCTGCTGCTTGTCATCGGGCAGATGCACCATTAAAAATTCAATTCTTCGGAGAGGCACAGGGTACAAGTTACAATGTAACTTATTATGCCACCGACACACTGATTTCCAAAGCAGATATTGATTCGCTGCTCGATGTTTTCGATCTGACAGCATCAATATGGGTTGAAAATTCGATCATCTCGCGCATCAACAACAACGACAGTACCGTGGAAGCTGACGCTGATTTTATTAAAATCTTCAACCTATCGCAGCGTATTTCCGACGCTACCGACGGCGCTTTCGACATAACCGTAGGTCCGCTGGTAAATGCGTGGGGCTTTGGTTTTAAAAATAAAATCGAAGTAAATGCCCACGTCGTGGATAGCCTGCTGCCACTGGTAAACTACAAGGCGGTAAAGCTGGTCGGTAATAAAATAGTAAAAGAAAATCCCGACATACAGATCGATTACAATGCCATTGCTCAGGGCTATTCGGTAGATTGGCTGAGTGGTTTTTTTATTAAAAAAGGAATCAAAAACTTCCTGATAGAGATTGGTGGCGAGGTGCTGACGCGTGGCAGCAAGCCCGGCGGCGTTTATTGGGTGGTGGGCATCGAAAAACCTTCGGCTGATTCCCTTTCGCCACAAGTGCTCAAAGCCACAGTAAAACTGACAAACCGTGCGCTGGTAACTTCGGGCAACTACCGGAAGTTTTATGAAAAAGAGGGCATTCGTTATTCGCATACCATCGATCCTGCCACAGGCTATCCGGTGCAGCACTCGCTGCTTTCGGCTACCGTTGTCGCCGATAGCGCCGCCATCGCCGATGGCTACGCCACAGCTTTCATGGTGATGGGGCTCGAAAAGTCACGCGCTTTTCTTATGGAGCATCCGGAGCTGGAAGGCTATCTGATCTATTCAGACGCCGATGGTAACTTCAAAACCTGGGCTACAACCGGACTGCAGGATATCATCAAAGAGCAGTAGTGCCAATTCATCTGGCAAGGTCGCCAATTCAAGATTCAAAATTGGATACTCGAAAATCCTAATTCTTGTTTTTTAATTATTGGTGTCCGGTTAAAAGCAATAGATTCTTCGCTGCGCTCAGAAAGACAAGGG
>CAZTCX010000195.1:0-6623 GCA_964612515.1 uncultured Lentimicrobiaceae bacterium
CCTTTGTTTTCTGTCATCAAAATATTCAATCAGGAAGGTGATGATTATTCCAGAAATTAAGATGGTTATTAGCATAATCCTTACCGGCTAAAATCATTAGGTTGATAATTTTCCTTATCGGAATAATTCTGTATTTGTTTGCCAATCCGGGATAAAAAGTTGCGATTTTTTTCTTTAATAGATATTATGTTGATAATCACACCAAAAGCTACAAAAAAACAGCCAATAAAAGAAAGTGTATTTACAAGAAAGCCCAGAACAACAAACAAAATGATTGCAAATACCGGCAGATTAATAGGAACTTTGTAAGAATACTCAATTATAATTTGGTCATCTTGATGAATTAAAATCTTTCCGGCACTCACCATTGACATCATTTTTGTTTGCAGTCCGAGTTTCCAAACATCATTCTTGAATTTTATTTCATTCTTAATATTATATAAATTTTGAGCTCCTAACTGTTTCAGGCCATCAATAATTGAATCTCTGATTCTATTAAAAGGAATACTGCTTTCATTGGAGAGGCTTGTTCTCCCTTTTATTTTGATGTTCATACTGCATGCTTTTATTAATATGCAATGTTTTAAAAGTTTATCAGTCCCACAAAGGAAGTAATATGGTTGATGTGAACACAAGCTAATTTTACGTCGCGGTATGTATAATAGTTCGCAGCGCGCGCGGCAGCAGGGTTATTTCCAGGGGTGCTTCGCCCAGGCTCTCGCCGTCGGCTTCCATCATAAAGCCTTTTTTGCGGCTTTGTACCGTCACCTTGCGGGCCGTGAAGACTGCCACTTTGGGATGTTTGATAAAGGTGCCGGTGTAAAGATTGCGCAGTTGCGCCAGCAGCGTTCCCAGCCCAATCTTTTTTATAACAGTAATGTCCAGCAGACCGTCGTCGGGGATGGCGTGGGGCAGTTGTTTCATGCCGCCGCCGTTGAAGCGGCAGATGCCTACGCTCATGCTGAAAATGTTGAAGCTGTAGCGTGTGCTGTCGATGGAAACCTCAATGATGCGCGGCTTGTACTCAAACAGGCTGGTAAAAAGGTTTATAAAATAGGAGAGTGCGTTGCCCTTGCCCTCGGCTTTTTGCTGGTTGGTTTTATGCGCTACCATCGCATCAAAACCCATCCCGGCAATGTTTACAAAGTAGCGGGTGTGGTGGGAGCCATTGTCGCGATAGCTGACTATTCCAACATCCTGAACAAAGGTCTTGCCTTGCTTTATCACATCGATTGCTTGCTGATAATCGGCGGGAATCCCAAACATCCGACCCCAGTCGTTGCCGGTTCCCACGGGGATGATGGCAACCGTAAAATCCAAAGGCGGCACTTCCGTTTGCGTAAAAATACCATTTACAACTTCATTGAAGGTGCCGTCGCCGCCCACGGCAATAAACCGGCGGAAGCCTCTTTGGATAGCTTGCGTGGTGAGCGCTATCGCCTCCAGCATTCGTTCGGTGAGCACGTGTTCAAATTTGAAACCACTCTGCTCCAGCATCGCGTGAATTTTCTCCCAGTCGCGCGCAATTTTTCGGTTGCCGGCATTGGGATTTACCACCACATACCACATCTCGTCGGATGGGTTATTTTGTAGATTTTCGAGCGTCATGATTTGAGATTAAAAAAATGATCTTTGTGGCTGCGCGCCAAAAGCAGAAACGAGATGAAGAAAGCAAAGAAGGTAGCGCCTGCCTGGTTTTCGATGGTATCTTCGGTGAGCATAGAGAGGGTGATGATGCAGAAAAAGATGAGGTAGAAATAGTCGCTGTACATGCCCCGGAGTTTCCCGGGCCAGATGATGGCGAACATAAACCACAGCAAACCGAAAATGCCAAGCGTGGCCAGCACGCTGAAATATTGGTTGTGGGTGCGCCACCGATATTGCGGTTCCAGTTGCGAGTTGAGTTCGTCGTAAGCTGTTTGGAAAGCCTGCCTGATGTCGCCGGTGCCGGTTCCCAACCAGAAATTATTGTGGATGATGTGAAAGCCGGCGCGCCAAAACTCGATGCGCTGCGCCACGGAATGTCCGCTGAGGTACCCCGAATATTTGTAAAGCATCACCTCCCAGATGATGGTGCGCATGCGGTTGGTAAAGCTGGTTTCGACGGGCTGATAAACGGTGGCATAGCCTTTTTCGATGTTTAGGATGTCGGCATCGGTGAGCGCGGCCACACCCCCGGCATCTTTGCGCAGCCCTTTGCTGGTGAGGTAACGGATGAGCGTAAAACGGATCCAATTACCCCCGGCGTCCAGACTGTCGAACGGGATGCTGCTGCGCTGTTGCCAACTGTTTCGAAGCTCAGTAATCTGGATGTATTGCCCCACCCAGTGGCCGTTTTCGGCACCTTTGAGCGTAGAATCGTGATGGTAAGGATTTCCAAGTTTTGTGGTTTGTTCGAGCCCCGGATGTAAAAAAGGTTCGTCGGGAATGTACTCCTGATAAAGTGCGCGGATATAGAAAAACAAAACCAGAACAGCAGCTATTTGCGCTGTCAGGATGCTGTATTTTAAAAGTCGGCTGCGGCTGGTAAAAACAAATATCAGCGCAAGCACTGCCAATGTTATTAATAAAATAACGATGCCCGTCACCGATTCGAGAATGACCAGAAAGATAGCCAGCCAAACGACAGACCCAAAAATGATGATGCGTGCCCAGAGTCTAAAAAAGCGTGTACCGAAAACGAGATAAAGCCCCGCAAAAATAGCTACGCAAATATTGAGGCTAAAACGGATGTGCGACATGAAAAGTGAAATCTTTCTGATCTCGACGATCTCTTTGGTGAGCAGCTCGTGCATGCTGAAAAAAGTGCCGATCATATTTGCGGCGATAAATATTAACATCAACCAATAAAACAGGCTGCGACTTACGCGCGGCGATGTAGAGAGGATGATGGGCAGCGCAAGGAGCGGCAACTTTGTTCGCAGGTCTTTGAGCGCATAATCGAAATCGGTGGTCCAAAGCAATCCGACGACGTAAAGAAAGAAGATTGATACCAAAAGCATGGCGGTTGGATCCCGGAAAAACCGGCGCCATTTATTCAGGATGTCTTTGTCGAAAAGCCACACGGCCACCAGCCAAAATTGCGACACACTCATCAGAAACTTAGAGAGTGGCAGCGCAATGAGCATCAGCGCCAGCCCGATATAATACAGATGTGTGCGTATTATCCCAAAGAAGTTGGTCATAAAAGCGAGAAAATTAAAGCGGGTAAAGATAGAACGGATTTTTGTTTCGCGCCAAAAAGCTACTTTTGAGGCGGGAAGAATGTTGGGTGGGATGTATAGAAAATGAGGTTACTAACCCCGGCCTTCAGGCCGGGGGATCGAAGGATGCTCGGATCAATGGGGCTTTAGCCCCAAACATAGAAAAGGCTTTGAGTTTATGAAGAAATATGGATTTGATAGGTTTGCGGGCTAAAGCCCGCTGGATGTATGGTTGGGTTGTGTAACCCCTGCCCTGAAGGGCAGGGTTAGTGAAAGATTGGGAGGTTCTCTGAACTGGGAAAAATACAGATGCTGTAGTCAATGACCCCGGCCAACAGTGCGGGGTCAGTGATGCCCAAGTAATAGTCGGTGTTGACAACATCAAGCACACTTGACTGTTTGGTATTTTGCATTTTTACTATTGTAATTTATTTGTAATTGTTTGCACCGGCTATTGACGGTTGTTTTATTGTTTTTTGGGATTTCAAGAACTTATGACAAAAACTTCTTCATATCGCCTTTCATGGCGGCGTCTTCGTAAGTTGGCCACGGGAGTGCTGGCAACGAGTGGCGTCATCGCGTTGCTGATGCTGGTGGTGAGTTTTACCTCGCTGCCTTTTCATGCCTATCACCGGCTGGGAACTTCCGGTGGCAAGTTGCAGCAGGCGCCCGTTTACATCGTGGTGATGGGCGCTGGCGCCATGCCGGGAGGCGCGGCACTGATGCGTTGCCACTACGCTGCGTTGGCCGCAAAAAGTTTTCCCGAAGCTCAAATCATCATCACCATGCCCGCTGCTTCAGGGGATTTTCTAAATAGCACAGGTTACGAAATGTACCAGCAGATGGCGCTCTATGACATAGCATCCGACCGGTTTCGATTTGAAACCAAAGGAACAAACACACACACACAGGCTTGCGACATTCGGCGGATGAAGGGAATTACCAACAATGAGGTTTTACTCATCGTTACTTCGCCGGAGCATGTTTATCGGAGCGTGCGCACTTTCAGCAAATGCGGTTTTACAAATGTCTATGGCTTGCCAGCTTTTCAGGCCGCGTTCGACAGCGAGTTGCTGCTCGATCCTGATGAACGCGACAAAACACTTACAACACCTGGCCGCAACGTGAGCCTGCGTTACAATATGTGGAACTATCTTAAACTCGAAATCGACGTGCTGCGTGAATACGTGGCCATTGCGTATTATAAAATTAAAGGATACATGTGAGGAAAGAGGGGAGCGGTGAGCGGTGAGAGACCTCGAAACGTCCGCAGGACTTTCGAGCGTCAAAGAAAGGGAGCGATGAGCGAAAATTGAGAACCACAACGAACAACAAACAACACTTGCACTGAGCGTAATCGAAGGGAACAACAAACAACACTTGTCCTGAGCGTAGTCGAAGGGACAATTAACGGATTGTTTTAGCCCCCTAAGAAGCTGAACAACGATTAACAATTAACGAATAACGATTGACAAGCAACGAACTACGAACAAAATGACCATTTCACCCATTACTTTTCATCCCGCTCTAGCGGAACCAACCCACCATTTCTCTATAGTCATTCCCACCTGGAATAACTTGCCGCATCTGCAGTTGCTTGTGCGCAGCATCCGGGAGCATAGCCGCTACCAGCATCAGATCGTG
Organism: uncultured Lentimicrobiaceae bacterium; assembly: GCA_964612515.1. Classification (GTDB taxonomy): domain Bacteria; phylum Bacteroidota; class Bacteroidia; order Bacteroidales; family 4484-276; genus SABY01. The sequence goes on from CAZTCX010000195.1 coordinate 4,848, forward strand.
GTGCATGTAAACGAAGGCTCCGACGGAACTCGCCAGTGGGTGGAACAGCAGAATTTTAGCTACAGCTACTCTAAAGAAAATGTAGGTGTTTGCTTTGCCTTTAATGCCGCTGCATCATTGGCAAAGAGCGACTTCCTGCTGCTCATCGACGACGACAACTACCTGCTGCCCGACTGGGATTTTTACCTTTGGCAGGAAGTCGAAAAAATCGGACATCCCTATTTTTCGGTTTCGGCAACCAAAATAGAACCGCGCAAAACCTTCAATCCCTGCGTAATTGCTCCCGAAGATTTTGGCCACAGCCCCGAAACATTTCGCGAAAGCGAGCTGCTGGCGCAATACAAAAACTATGAACATGCCGATTGGAATGGCAGCAGTTGGTACCCGCTGGTGGTGCACCGCTGCATGTGGGATTTGGTGGGCGGGCTTAGCACCGAGTTTACGCCCGGCATGTATTCCGATCCCGATTTTATGATGAAACTCTGGCAGGCGGGGGTGCGCTATTTTAAAGGGGTAAGCGCCAGCCGCAGCTATCATTTTATCAGCAAAAGCGTGCGCCGCATCAAAAAAAATGATGGCCGCCGGCAGTTTCTGCGCAAATGGGGCATCAGCAACAGCACCTTCCGCACTGAATATTTGCGCATGGGAACGCCATTTACCGGAACGCTGGCAGAGCCGCAGGGGAGTGCGCTGAAGTGGAAAAGATTGAAAGATAAAGTGAAATTGTTTTGGAGCTGATATTAGCGAGGCTCTGGAGATTTTGATCCACTCTGCCCGGCTGAACGGCGAATGTGTCGCGCCTTTACGTATTTCAAAAAAGTTTCGTGCGCAGCCATCCTACAAATCACAAACCCATAAAAGCCATCGCGGAAACCGCCGTGGATGATGTAGTTGCGGATAAACTTTGCAATGGGTTTTACTAAGGTTTTCAAAATAGTAGCACGCCGTCCACGTGCCAGCAATTCGCTGGCCGCGATGGTGCTGAACTTGTTGCTTTGTGCCACGTGTTCTTCGATGGTGTAGTAGGTGTAATGCAGCAGATCGCCCTTCAGGTGCGTGGTGGTGGCGTTGGGAACAAGCTCAAAACGGTCGTGTGGATTCATGCCGCCCCATTGCCCGCGGCGGCTGTCGTACAAGCGGAGTTTGACGTCAGGATACCAACCGCTGTGCTTGATCCATTGGCCGCAATAGTTGGACAGACGGTTCATGGAATAGCCGTCATGCGTCCAGTTATTTTTAATCTCAATGATACTTTTGGTTAGCTTGGGGGTCAGTGCTTCGTCGGCATCAAGCGAGAGTTGGTGCGGAAAAGTAGCCTGGCGCATGGCAAAGTTTTTTTGTTCGATAAATCCTTCAAACGGGTGGCTGATCACGCGGGCGCCATATTTTTTACAAATTTCTATCGTGCTGTCAGTCGATAGCGAATCCACCACCAGAATCTCGTCGGCCACCTGCTGCACGGAAGCCAGGCAGCGCGCTATGTTGCGCTCTTCGTTAAAGGTGATGACGACGACTGATAGCTTGATCATGGAATTAGAATTAGTATGAATCGGTAAAGTCGATATTTTTATTCAATGTTGTCCGGTAAACATAATTTCCTCTAAATAGATTCTTCACTCCACTTCGTTTCGTTCAGAATGACAGGCTGTTAGGATTTTTGGGAGTGCTAAGTCGGCGGCGGAGCCGCCGACTTAGCACTCCCTCCTCCAATCCCTCGCAAACCCTTGTCTTTCTGAGCGTAGCGAAGAATCTATTGTTTTTAACCGGACACCAATA
>CAZTCX010000196.1:0-6578 GCA_964612515.1 uncultured Lentimicrobiaceae bacterium
AAAGGCGGTCTTGGGCGAATACAGAATTTCACCGTTGACCCCTACGAATCCGCTTTTCCCGTTGTAATGCACCATCAATGGTTTTTCTGCTCTAAGTCTGACTTCCTCAAGCTTGTTCAGAACGCTTCCGCTCATTTTTAAAAGAACATCGGAAACTCGCGGTGAAATATACTTAAAAAGCTCTGCTGACAGCTTTTCTTTGCATTTAATTGAATGCCACTCCTCTTCCCGGCTCAACTTATGCTCTCCTCCTCATTTCACAAAACATTTTAGTGCTTGCTCGATTTTAATAGGCATGTACAAGTTTAACTCATAGATAATCTATTGTTTATAAGGAGGTTTTATGACAACAAAAAGACCCCGAATTATTGTTCGGAGTCTTTTATTTCAGTCTGATTAATTATGATTTGATTTACACACGGTTTGTATTAAAATTCGTACTGATCAGGCCCTTTCCATATATTCACCGGTTCTTGTGTCGATTCGAACCATTTCGCCCTCATTCACAAACAAAGGCACTTTTATCTGGGCTCCAGTCTCAAGTGTGGCAGGCTTTGTCGCTCCGGTGGCGGTGTCGCCTTTGAATCCGGGTTCAGTATGAGTAATTCTAAGCTCAACAAAGGTTGGAGGCTCGACGCCGAAAACATTTCCCTTGAAGGAAAGCATTAATACCTTCATGTTTTCCTTGATGTACATCAGTGCATCACCAAGCAGCTCACGGCTTACAGGCATCTGCTCATAGGTTTCAGTGTCCATGAAATAAAACAGGTCACCGTCGGAATACAGATATTCCATTTCCTTTCTTTCAATACGGGCTCTCTCAAATTTATCTGAAGGATTGAAAGTTCGTTCCGTTGTTGCCCCGGTTATAATGTTTTTCATCTTTGTCCTGACAAAGGCAGCACCCTTGCCCGGTTTTACATGTTGAAACTCGATGATGGTGTACAGGTCGTCGTTAAAATTTATTACCAGTCCATTTTTGAAATCTGCTGTTGTTGCCATAAAAAATTATTGATAGAATATTTGATCTAAGATTTTTACAAAATTAAAAAACAATCCTTACGCTTTCGCGGATAGGAGTTTAGACGTTATTTCTTTTGTCGATGCGTCCATACCCTTTCATCAGTCCGCGCGTGGAGCGGGAGATAAAAGCGAGGATATCGTCACGGTCGCTGGTGGCGGGCACATCGGCTTCGATGATGGCCGTAGCCTGCGACACGTTGTAGCCTTTCAGGTAGATGATGCGGTAAATTTCCTGGATGGCGTTAATCCGTTCGTTCGAATATCCGCGGCGGCGCAGCCCGATGCTGTTGATGCCCACGTAAGAAAGTGGCTCGCGTGCTGCTTTGGAGAAGGGCGGCACATCTTTGCGCACCAGCGCTCCACCGGATATAAAACTGTGTACGCCTATTTGTACAAACTGATGTACTGCCGTCATACCGCCAATGATGGCGTAGTCGTCGATGGTAATATGACCGGCCAGCGTGGCTGCGTTGGCAAGGATTACGTTGTTGCCGATGATGCAATCGTGGGCAATGTGTACGTAAGCCATCAGTAGGCAGTTGTCGCCGATCACCGTTTCCATGTTGGCTTTGGTTCCGCGGTTGATGGTCACAAATTCGCGTACCGTGGTGTTGTTGCCAATTTTTACCAGTGTATCCTCGCCGTCATATTTCAAGTCCTGTGGGATGGCGGCTATCACTGCCCCCGGAAATATCCTGCAGTTGCTGCCTATGCGGGCGCCTTCCATGATGGTGACGTTGGAACCTATCCAGGTGCCATCGCCGATTATAACATTTTTTTCGATATTAACGAAAGGCTCTATCACCACGTTTTTGGCCAGTTTGGCCTGTGGGTGGACGTATGCTAAGGGTTGATTCATTGCTTAATTTTTTTTCATGATTCGTGCAAGCATCACTGCTTCCATAACTACTTTTTTGCCGACATACGCTATGCCGCTCATGTGGCACAATCCCCGCCGGATGGGATCAATCAGGTGAAGCTTGAAAATGAGCGTGTCGCCGGGAACCACTTTATTCCGGAACTTAACATCGTCAATTTTCAAAAAGTAAGTGAGGTAATTTTCAGGATCAGGAACGCTGTTCAGGACAAGTATGCCGCCGGTTTGTGCCATGGCTTCTATCTGCAACACACCTGGCATTACAGGCTCATCTGGAAAATGACCAACGAAAAACGTCTCGTTCATGGTCACGTTTTTGAGTCCAACCACATGTGTTTCACTCATCTCCAGTATTTTGTCGATGAGCAAAAATGGAGGCCGGTGTGGCAACATCTTTTGAATTGCAATGATGTCGAATAGCGGTGTGGCGTTGGGATCGTAAACAGGGATGTCTTCTTCTGCGATGCGTTCGAAATGTTTTTTGATCATGCGCGCAAACGCTACGTTGGCAGCATGGCCGGGGCGGCTGGCAATTACATGCCCACGGATGGGTTTACCAGCCAGCGCCAAATCGCCCACCACATCCAGCAGTTTGTGACGTGCCGGCTCGTTTTGGAAATGGAGGTCGAGATTGTTGAGGATACCTTCCGATTTTACTTTTACCGTAGGTTTATTGAAAAGCTTCGCCAGTCGGTCGAGCTCCTCCTGGCTTACTTGTTTATTAACAAAAACAATGGCATTGCTCAAGTCGCCACCTTTTATCAGGTCGTGCTTGAGCAAATGCTCCAGCTCATGCAGAAATACAAAGGTGCGACAGTTGGCAATTTCTTTGGCGTAGTCGCTCATATTCTCGAGCGAAGCATTTTGCGTTCCGAGTACTTTGGTGTCAAAATCGATCATCACAGAGACCCTGAAATTTTTGGCAGGGATCAGATGCATTTCAATCTTGTTGTCGGGATCGGTATAGCTGATTACGGTATCGGGTTCGTAATATTCGCGCTCGACGTCCTGCTCCTCAATGCCGGCCTGCTGCAGCGCCTCTACAAAATGGCGCGCACTGCCGTCCATAATCGGCATTTCAGGACCATTGACTTCTATCAGACAGTTGTCGATTCCCAGGCCGGACAATGCCGATAGGGCATGCTCGACGGTGTAAACGCGTGCGCCATTTTTTTCGATGCAGGTACCACGGTCGGTGCTGAAGACATTGTCGGCAATAGCTTCTACAACAGGCTCTCCTTCCAGGTCGCTGCGTTGGAAAACATAGCCATGACGGGCGGGAGCCGGATGAAAGGTGACAGTGACCTCCGCGCCGGTGTGCAGTCCCTGGCCGGATATGCTGGCTGGGTTTTGAATGGTTTTTTGATACATCATAGTTTCATTATTAAAGTCAAAAATGAAGCGCGTGCAAAAGTATCAAAATTTTAAAATGAAGAATAGATGGAAAGGCATGGCGCAGGTCGCGTGGCCCTGGCACAATGTAAGTGGTGCCGTGGGTACCACGTTTTTGCCTGAGTGTATTTGAAAAATTCTTTTCCTGATCTCAAATTCGGAATTATTTAGAGTTTACTTTATCGTTTTATGATGTGGATTAATGATAGCTCCGACATATTTACCCCAATCTTGTATTGATCTATAATAATGCGCTCAAATACCTTTGGGCATCTTCTTTTGAATTTAAATTAGTTATCTCTTTTACTTTGCCTTTCACAGTGTGAATAGCAGTGATGTTGCCAATGTTGAGTGCCGTGCTTCCAATGTCGTTGTAATTATCAATCAATACTTTGTAGCGATTGAGCCGGCTCTGATATTGCTTTTGATCAACCGAAACAATCCATGTGAACTTGTCAGATGATTCAGGGAGATTCTCTAAAAGTTCTTCAAAAACAACTTCTATGCATCCGGCACAGCCATAACCTGGAATAATCAGGTAATAATGCTCATCATCAGCAATCGACAATCCGAATGTGTTATTCAGGTAATGATCTAATATCGCTGTTGCAGATGGCGTGCGGGAGCAACCAATAAGCAAAGTGGTAATAAAGGCAAGTGCTATCGTAGCCATTTTCATCTTTTAGGCTTGTATTTTAGTTTTACGATTTGCAATGAATCCGCAGTCCTTTCGGTCATCCTCCACGCCAATACACCGTCGCTGGCTTCCATAGCAAAAGGTGCCCACTCCCGCGAATCAAAACGCTGTTCGGCTACTACTACTTTTGCTTCTATATCAAAAACAATTAACGACCAGTCCTTGGCTTTTCTGGTTGTAAACCCATCTTTCTGATGCAGTGGAGTTGGCAGCGTGGCGAACCGGTAAAGCATGTTTTGCTGCTTGTCGATAAAAATGTCAGTATAACGAAACTGCCCAAAATCATAGCGTTTGTGATAAACCATATTGCGGCTGCTATCATCATCGAAGGCAACCGCATTTTCTTTGTATCTGCTCTCGCACATGTAGCCATTCAAAGCATCAGCATGTGGTTCATAAAAATAAATGCTATCCGATAAGCCAAAGGAAACTACCAGCGCATCGTGATAGTGGTTGATAAAAGGAACGACGTCCAAATAGAAATCCCCGTTTTTGTATATTTCGGGAAATGATATTGGTAATACTGCCCACTCGCTTGTGCTGATATCGAGTGATGCGACAGGTAGTACCTGTGAAAAGTATTTTTTTCGCTCCTCAGGTTGCGTTAGATCATAACTTCCCACAAGCGGAAAGTAAAGACAATTGCCAAAAAAGGTGAGTGGAGCCATCGAGGAGATTTCGCCTGAAAAAGTGGATGCACCATCACCATCCCACTCATTGAGTAGTCGCCCGTTATCATCCAGCAAAAAAATATGGTTGCGGTACTGCACGAAAACAGAATCCTGACGGTAAACTACAAATCGTGAAAAATACTTCTTTTCAGTTTTGTTATTAAAAATCCGGTGCAATGGGATTTTTTTTCTCACACGCATGTCGGTAAGCGGGCGAAAAGTAAGCAATGAATCGACCTGATTAAACACCACCATGCTCTCTACACCATCAGACACGAAGTAATCAACAAATCTGATATCGTTGTCTTTGGGAATTTTAAATTCTTCTGCTATTTCAAAAAATATAGGATGATTGTTGCAACTTACAATAAGCAAAACCATAGGTAAGAAGAAAATAAATAAAGAATTAGAAAATTTCTTTTTCATTTTTAATAAGAATAAAACCTATACGATTCACGGAAAAATTGGCTTATCGTACAGGTTTGTAAAATTGAACCACTCATCTGAATTTTAAAGTAATTTTACCTGAAGTGTAAGTATTGAATTCTCAATGAGATCACCCTCCGTTGTTTTTCCTTGGGGCATGACAATAAATAAATTAACCCCTTGTTCAACATTGTATTTCTGGACAATTTCATACTGTGATTCTTGCAAATAAGTTAAAAATGATTTTCCGTCCTTAGTGCCTAGGTATGGGAATAGCTCTAAATACTTTGCCTCGGGTTCACTAAAAAAATCATTGAGAGTTCCTTGAGAAATGGATTCAATAAATGATTTGTATACTGCAAGCATATTAGAACTATCATTTTTGTCTGGTGGTGGTGTGATAATTACCATTGAGAGACATTTCCATGGTGGAGGGGCGCAATACAATTGATAATCCTCTAGAGATGGAGACCATATTTTGTAAAGCATCTCTAACTTTTGATCATCAGCCTTGAAAACAGAGCTATTTTCCGGATTTGGTAGGTTCTTTTCTTCTTGATATTCTTTCTTTTCACAACCATAAAAAAGACCAATCAATATCAGAAATGCACCTATTGTTAATAACTTGCTATTTTTTTTCATATTATAAAAATTAAGGTTCAACAAAAACTTTAGATAAAAAGAATTTAAGAATTTACATGTTGTCATTTCGATTTAAACATACGACCTCCTTTTTTTATAGATGATTAAGAATCGAAACTGCAAATGTAAAATAGAACTGCTATAAAAAGATATAAATTGATCTCTTTTTCGTTAAATAAATGTTAATTAATGCGAGGCGCGGTCAATATTCAAAAAATCTAAATGGAATTCCGCAGGCGGGGAACTGAAGCCGTCGCTAAAGAAGGCACCCTGAAAAACCAACGGCGTCGCTAAAGAAGAAACCGCTGGTAAACTCTCCGCGCCTTGCTCTCTGCGTCCAGCGAACTACTTCCCTACTTTCTTCTCGAGGGCGTCGATGCGGTCTACAATTTTTTGAAAGTTGCGGAAGTGCACGTATGCCTTTCGGTACTTTCCGGCCTCGAAAGCTGGTGAGCCAAAGATTACGGCATCTTCTTTCACATTTGCCGAAACGCCCGACTGCGCAGCTATCTTTACGTTGTCGCCGATTTTGATATGACCAATAATCCCAACCTGCGCGGCAATCATACAATTTTGGCCTACAAGCGTGGAGCCGGCAATGCCGCTTTGAGCAGCTATCACCGTGTTTTCGCCAATCTCTACATTGTGGGCTATCTGTATCAGGTTGTCGAGCTTTACGCCGCGACGGATGACGGTAGAGCCTAACGTTGCCCGGTCGATGCAGGTGTTGGCGCCAATTTCCACATTGTCTTCAATGATCACATTTCCGATCTGGGCTATCTTTTTATAGTTGTGGTCGCTTTGGGGCGCAAAACCAAAACCATCGGCGCCGATAACAACTCCCGAATGG
>CAZTCX010000197.1:0-6464 GCA_964612515.1 uncultured Lentimicrobiaceae bacterium
TTTTGACGGTTTGACGTTTCGAGGTCCTTCGGACGCTCGAAAGTCTATAGATAGCCCCAACGGGTCGATATCATCAAAGTAGCCGGATTGAAATAATAAATGGATTTCGCCCCGTTGGGGCTTCAGGGATTTGGGTATCTTATAATCCCACGGCTGTGCCGCGGGCTAATGATAGCGCCTCGTTGGGGCTTAGGGAACCTTTTCGTAAATGAGTATTATTTCAAAATTCAATATTCAAAAAAAGTGAATTATAAATATTATAGCCCCAACGGGGCGAAATCATTAGCATAGCGCAAAGCGCTATGAAAATGAAAACGATCGGTGAAACGAATAAAAAGCCCCACCGGGGCGACATCAATTTGAATGACGATTGACGCATGCCCTGAGCGTAGCAGAAGGGAAGGACGATTGATCCATTTGAATTTTTATATCCAGCCCCAACTGGGCGAAATCATTAGCATAGTGCAAAGCGCTATGAAAATGAAAACGATCGGTGAAACGAATAAAAAGCCCCACTGGGGCGACATCAATTTAAATGACAATTGACGATTGACGATTGACGAAGGACGATTGGATTGATATTCTGCGGTTCGATATTCAAAAAAGGAATTGTAAATGAAAAAGGAATATTGGATTCTGTCTCCAATTGAGCAACTGCTGTTGGTCACGAAGGAAGATACCGCGCCTTGCTCTTTGCGCCCCGCGCATTGCCCTTCGCGCCCTGCGCCTTGCGCCCTGCGCCCTGCGCCTTGCGCCCTGCGCCATGCGCCATGCGCCTTGCGCCCCGCACTTACTCCACCAAACTATACAGCAGCTTTATCTCTTCGGCCCAGATTGTTTCGTCGGGTGTTTCGAGGATCAGCGGCATGTTGTCGAAGCGCGGGTCGTTCATGATCATGGCAAAAGGTTCGATGCCGAGCATTCCTTTGCCAATGCTTTCGTGGCGATCTACGCGGGAGCCAAGCTCTTTTTTGGCGTCGTTCAGGTGCATGCCTTTCAGGTATTTCATGCCTACAATGCTGTCAAAGCGCCCGAAGGTTTCGTCTAATACGTCGCGGGTGCGCAGGTCGTAGCCGGCAACAAAGGCGTGGCAGGTATCGATGCACACGCCCACTCTCTCCTTATCTTCTACCTGTTCGATGATCTGCGCAAGCTGCTCGAAGGTAAAGCCCAGGTTGGTGCCCTGACCGGCGGTATTTTCTATCACTGCCGTCACTCCTTTGGTTTTGTCGAGCGCCAGATTGATACTTTCGGAGATACGCTGCAGGCTCTTGTCGGGGTCGATTTTGTTGAGGTGTGAGCCGGGGTGAAAATTCAGCAGCTTTATCCCTAATTGCTCACATCGCTGCATCTCATCCAGAAAAGCATCTCTCGATTTCTGCAAGCCTTCTGCTTCCGGATGCCCCAGATTGATGAGGTAGCTGTCGTGCGGCAACACGTAGTTGATATCAAAACCAAACTTCTCCAGGTTTTCCTTAAACCCGTCGATGTTTTCGCTGGTGAGCGGGGCGGCTTTCCACTGCCGCTGGTTTTTGGTAAAAAGTGCAAAAGCTTTAGCTCCGATAGCATACGCATTTTCGGGCGCGTTCTGCACGCCACCTCCTGCACTCACATGTCCGCCTACCTGTTTCATTATTTCTTTTTTTTATAATTACTGGTTAGCTGATGTCTTTTAAAAACGTCCCGTTACCCCTTAATTTCCGCCAGCTGGCGGAGAGGCCAGCACACACACTTTCAATTGTGCGTTGGCATCTATCCCTTTAGGGGGCCGGGGGGTGCGCGATGGGTTATCTTTTAAAAATCAAACTTCTCTTGCTACTTTAACAGATTAAGTTCAAATGGAAAAATCAATCCACTTTAACCCCAACCCTAAAGGGAGATGGATTGATTTTTCTGCATTCTCCCTTTAGGGTTCGGGGTAAAAATGCAGAAAAATCTAATTTGTTAAAGCAGAACTAAATAATTAATTTTTTATAGATGAAAGATTAAAAACTACTTCTCTATCCAACCAACGATTTCCGGGCTGTCGGGTTTGGTGCGTGGCTCAACCATCTTCACCAGATGCCCTTGTTCGTCGATGAGGTATTTCTGGAAATTCCACGACACCTCCGAGTCCTCCACACCGTTCATCTTTTTTTGCGTAAGCCACTGGTAGAGCGGGTTCATGTCGTCGCCTTTTACTGATATTTTCTCCATCATCGGGAAGGTAACGCCATAGTTTTCGGTGCAAAAGGTTTCAATTTCTTCAGCGGTGCCCGGCTCCTGGTTCATAAAGTTGTTGGCCGGAAAGCCGATAATCACGAAATCTTCGCCGCCATATTTTTCCCACAGCGCCTGCAATCCCTCGTACTGAGGGGTGAGGCCGCATTTGGAAGCGGTGTTTACGATCAGCACCTTTTTGCCTTTGAGCTGCGACAAATCGTAAGGTTCGCCCTGCAGTGTGTTTACTTTAAAAGCATAAATATTTTCCTGGGCAACTGCCGCAAAGGAGAGCATCAGCAGGAATGTGAATATTGCAATGAGATTCTTCATAAGATTCGATAGTTATAAGTTGAAATTGAATTTTTTAAAAACCGGTGAAATAACACGCAGCAGTTTGCATTGTTCAAGCCGGCAAACTCTATCAACTTATTAAAACCTCTCCTGTCAGCGCAAAAAAAATCTCCCCTTCGGCTTGCAATAATTTGCTGCCGAAAGGGAGAGAAAAATCATTCGATGTTAAAAATCAAAACCGCTGTTTCTGCACTTTTACGGTGGTTATTTGCTGTCCGTTGTTGTAGAGGGTGAGCAGGTAGGTTCCTGTTCGGAGTGTGGTGCCGTAGTCGTTGTCGCCTTTCCATATCAGGTGGTAGTCGCCGCGGGGCATGGAGGCGTCGAGCAGGGTTTTTACGCGCTGGCCGTTCATGTCGGTTATCACTAACTGCACATGTCCTTGTTTTTCCATCTTAAAATCGACAAAAGCATGCACATAAAACGGGTTGGGATACACCGAAAGCTGGTAAGCATCCTGTAGTTGTCCGTATTCCTGCACCGATGTGGTGGTGTCCTGGTATTCATAAGCGCCCATATCTATGCGGTTGCCCGAAATGCGGGGGCGACCGGCCAGGTCGGTGGCGGGCAGGTGCACGGTGTCCCGGTTGTGCATGTAGAGCACGTATTTGCCCTCCTCCTCTTTTATGTAGGGAGGGCTCATGCCTGATTCGTACATAGGGGTGCCGCTGTTGCGGCAGGGTGAGTCGTACTGCAGGTAGTAGGCGGTATCGCCGGTGCCCACCCACCGGGGGTCTTCGTCCATATTTCCCTCCAGCCAGTTGAGGGTATGCATGTTTTGCCAGTTTTTGATGGCAGCCTCACCGCCCTCAAAGTTGGAATAAGAAATATTGGCTGTTGCCGAGAAATAAGATCCCGTAGGCATGCCCAGGCTAAGCTCTTTGAGCGAATCGCCATACATGATGGTGTTGTAAAAATTTACTTCGGAACCCTCATCCACATTTGTAGCAAAAGTTTCCTCGCCACGACAAATGTTATTGCCAATGGTGGCATTTATAAGGTTAACTCTAACCCGATAACCTATTGCCAATGCAACTTGACTTCCCTTTCCCCATATCGGATTGGAAATCCGCAAATTCTCGGTGATCTGAAGATTGGTAATAGAACCCGAAAAGTAATCATCCTCATAAAGATACCCTAGGATAGTTATTCCCCCTCCCTCACCTCCGTTTTGAAAAGGATTTGTACCAGGCCCGCAGTTTCTGATAATGATGTTTTCGCATCGGAAGGTTCTTTTCTTATCATTTCGATCATTGCCGAAGCCTATGGCGACACCTCCTTTCAGGTCGCGACATTCTAGGTTCTTTATCGTCAATTTATCCGGAAAATCAAGTCCAAGACCGCACATGCCTTTCTGAGTGCAATTGTATATTAATATGTTTTCGATAGAGGGATTTACGCACGGTAAGAAATACATTCCGCCGCTTATCATGTTTTCCTCTCCTTCAAAGGCATTGCGCATGGTGATATTTTTGATTGAAAAGCTGGTTTGGTATCCGCTACTCTTATAAAAGTAATAAGAGGAATCAGCATCGAAGATGGTGTTTTCTTTGCTTTCACCGACCAGCGATACATAGCTTCTCCCGTTAAAGGGGAAGCGTTCCTGGTTGGTGGAGGGCGAATAGATACCATCGAGCAGGTGGATGGTAAGTGGATTGGTACTGTCGGAGGCAATCAGTTTGCAGGCATACGATGCCGTTTTAAGGGCTGTTGCGGGCGTAAGGCCATCGTTGGCATCATCGCCGGTGGCAGGGTCAACATATAAATCCTGATTTACCGGCGTTAATTTTCCGTGATCCACGGATAGGGTAATATCGTTATTTGGGAAATTCATTTTAGTGTAAGAATAAATAAAATGGTAATCAGGATTTAAGACAGTACAGGTATCGAGTATAATATTCATGGAACCGCTGTAACTATTTTTGGAAATGTCTCCACCTTGCGGTCCATAGTTTAAATAAATACTGTTTTTCTTCTCTGCATCAAATTGTATGGTGGATTCATGGCCAACAGCTATGCCACCACCAGCACTGGTTGCCCGGTTGCTATAAATAAGATTGTCTATCATATGGAGTGTACTAAAAGCCAATAAAATGCCGCCTCCTGCGCTAGCTAAATTATCTTTGATAATGTTTGAAATTAGTACAACAGACGAGGCTTCTCTGATGCAAATACCACCTCCGAAATCAAAATAAGATGAGGCATTACAAGCATAGCCATTGCAGATAGTAAAACCAATAATATGAATGTTTGCATTTCCTGTATTATAAATATAAATACAACGATCTATATGGCTTCCATCGATTATTGTAGTTAGAATATCTTCCCGATCTTGCGTAAATAGAAATATGCTGGAAAGCGTAATATCCTTTTTTTGACCAATTATCAAATTTTCAAAATATGTGCCGGGGTACACCAGAATGGTGTCGCCGGAAACAGCAGCCAGATAGGCTTGTTGTATATGTGTAAAATTGCCTGTGCCATCCTGCTTTACCGTGAGAATGGTTGCCTGCCCACGGTAAGGGCAAAATAGCATAAACAGGAGTATGGCCACTGACACCCATGTGGTGTATGACAATACTATATTTTTGATTTGTTGAGTTGATTTCATGTTGATTTCTTTTTAAAATTTCCCTGCTGGAGCAGTAGGATAGCAGCCGGGAAACTGATGGTTAAAATTCAGACTTATAAATTTTTGTCATTTTCAATGTTACATCAGCCGTTTACTTTATGAGCACTACTTTGCCGGATGCTTGCTGCTTTTGGTTGATGGTGAAACTGAAATGGTATATACCGTCATTCATCGGGTTGCCGTTGGCACCGGTTCCATCCCAGGATACCTTATAAAGGCCTGCGGGCATTGTGCCGTTGGTAAGCTCTCTTACCAGGTTGCCGTTGATGTCAAGGATGAGTAACCGGACGGGCGCCGTTTGGTCGATGCGGATGGTAAAGGTAGTGTGGCTGCTGAAAGGATTGGGAGCGCAGGTGATGCTGCCGGCTGTGATTGCCGGAAGCTGCGTTGCAGGAGTTTTGAGCGATACGCGCTGGTAGGCGGCATTTTCACCTTTATAAAGCGCACGAGCTTCCCATACCCCCGTGTGTTGATTGTGTATGGCGTAGCTGCCGGGCGCAGCCGGAGCTGATTTGTAGCCGCTCCAGGTCTCAAAGCTCAGCGGTGTGCCTGCCGGTACGCCATCCAGATAAGCGCTTACCTGTACCAGTGTGTCGTTGTTTTCGCGTACTGCAGCACCCCGTACCTCCCCGTTGGCCAGCACCGCAATCTCCTGTATGTCGCTTCCTGCATCCATCTCAACAAAGAGTGGCAGATAGTCGGCCTGCTCTTCGTAGTTGTAATAGTCAGGAACAAGGAGTGCCATTTCCTCTGCTGCTTCGGTAGGTTGGTTCCAACTAAAATCAATTGTTTGGTCAACCGATACTTTCACCATATCGCCATATTGTATGGGCATTATGCGGCCTTTGATAAACCATTCGGGGTCGGCTTCCTGCCGGATCATAGCCCAATTTTGTGCTTTGATGCTTGTAATACGCGCCAGCGTAGCGGCAGGGAAGGCATCCAGTGGCATTTGTGCCTCCGGGATAAAATATCCGATCCAATTTTCTTGTCCTGAATATAGTGTAATCGGCGTAGAAGGATCAAGCCGTGCGCCATAAAGCGTGATGTAGGGCGATTCGGCGTCCGTTAATGCCAAATCCAATTGGTAGCCGCCTGTACTCGTAACATATTGTAAATAGCCCGACCATTCAATACCATTCCATGTTATTATATTATCACTTTTATCGTTTAGAGTTAAATAAATATTTGGGAAATAATTAATCCGTTCGAGCACAGGAACAACCGGAGCCGGATTGTTGTAGGCACGTTCCAGACGTGGGAATGAGAGCCAGTTCAAACC
>CAZTCX010000198.1:0-6288 GCA_964612515.1 uncultured Lentimicrobiaceae bacterium
TCCCCAAAGGAATGCGTGGCATGCCCATCGCGCTGGTTACAGCTGGAATCCTGGCACTGGCTTTCAGTGGATTTGCCAACCTGGTGAAGTTTTAAAATGTCTTTTGATTCCTTTGCGGGGAATGGAATTTTTTTGGTTCCTTTCAGGAAATCATCTCATAAAAATTAAATTGCTACGATAAAAAAGCTCCGTAGGAGCGGTATTATGGTAGATCGAAGCAACAAAAGAGAACACAAAGCTCCGTAGGAGCGATATTATAATCGAACTAAACGCCTTTTCTATTCGATTGAATTGTCAATTTTATCACAACCTTCTCAGAATGCAACATGCTAATTCTGAAAAGTTACCATAATGTCGCCTCTACGAAACTAGTTTTGTCGTGTACATGGTGGATTTGTGTTTGGAATCCGATCTAATAAAATAGCTTTCAGCCAGAGTCACCTCCTCTTTTTTGCTCATTCAACAACTACAAAGCGCATTTTTTATACTTTCGCCAGTATTACCACGCAGGAGCTTTTGCTAGAGAAGAGGGGACATTATTAATATGGAAATTCTAAAAAATCAGTCGCTAAAGCAATTCAACACCTTTGGCATCGAAGCCACAGCCCGCTATTTTGTAGAATTGCAGGAGGCGGACGATTTGCAGGAGCTTCTGAAAAGGAAGGAGTTTTCCCAACACAAACGATTGATTCTGGGCGGCGGTAGCAACGTGCTTTTTACGGAAAACTTTCCGGGGCTGGTGATTCATATCAATACACAGGGCATCTCCATTGCTGGCGAGGATTCTGATAATATTCTGATAGAAGCCCAAGCCGGGGTGGAATGGCACAAGCTGGTGCTGCATACCATCGACATGGGATTGGGCGGCCTGGAAAACCTGTCGCTGATTCCGGGGAATGTGGGTGCGGCACCCATTCAAAACATTGGCGCTTATGGCGTGGAGCAAAAAGATTGCTTTGAATCGCTCACTGCCCTGAATCTTGTAACGGGTGAGATTAAGAAATTCAACAAAGAGGAGTGCCGGTTTGGCTATCGCGACAGCATCTTTAAAAACGAATTAAAAAATCAGTTTTTGATTCTATCGGTGACGTATCGTCTGCGCCGGAAGCCTATTTTCAATCTTGGCTATGGCGCGGTAGCGTCGGAGCTGGAGCGCATGCAGGTGAAGGAACTAAATGCAAAAGCCGTAAGCGAAGCCGTGTGCAACATCCGGCGCAGCAAGCTCCCCGATCCGGCGCTGATAGGAAATGCGGGAAGCTTCTTTAAAAATCCTGTAGTTTCGGCAACACATTATTTGCGCTTACGCGAAAAATATCCCAAAATAGTTGCTTTTGAAACCGATGATGGCAACTACAAACTGGCCGCCGGCTGGCTTATCGAAGCACTGGGTTTTAAAGGCCAGCGCCGCGGTGATGCAGGGGTTTGTGCCACACAGGCACTGGTGTTGGTAAATTATGATGCTGCCACCGGAAAAGATATTTTGGCGCTGGCGCACGAAATTATGAATGCTGTGGAAAATACTTTTGATGTTAAGCTGCAGCCCGAAGTAAATATTATTGGGAACGATGCATAAAAAGATGAAAATAGGATTTCTGTGGATGTATCATCATCTGGAGCTTATCCTCTGGCTCTCGATTTTGATATTGCTGCTGCTGCCCATGCCTATCGACACCCATTTCACGCTGTGCCCTTTCAGCAATCTGGGCTGGCACTATTGCCCCGGCTGCGGCCTTGGACGTTCGTGCCATCTGGCTTTACAAGGGAACCTTGGCGCATCAGTTTCCATGCATCCGCTGGGCATTTTCGCATTGATCGTTATTATTTTTAGAATATTTTCGCTAATCAAATTTTCTATTTATCAATCTAAACCACAATCATTATGAACAAAGTATTTAGGTATGTTCCCGAAGCAACGGGGAACGAATTATTTTTTCTTGAGCAGCTCATGGCAAATTTCTCCGATGAGCAGGCTGAGGACTTTTCACGCGTCTATCGCACGCGCCGCATGAATCCCAACCATATCCTGATCGCTACGCTGGCGGGATTTTTTGTAATTGCAGGGATACAACGATTTATGACCAAAAACATCGGATTGGGAATCCTTTATCTGCTTACCGCCGGCCTTTGCTTTATCGGCACCATCGTCGATTTGGTTAATTATCAAAACATTACTTTTGAATACAACCGTCAAATTGCTGATGAAATAATGATGATGATGCGGCGATAGCAATAAATTATTTCACCGGAAACCGGCGCCAATGACCTTCCATTGACGCCGGTTTCTTATTTTTGCAGTTTCTAAATAATTAGAGAAATAGGATAGAAAAACCAAAGACCAGATAAACAGACATGACCAAAACAACCCTGATGCAATTAATAGTAGCATCATTCCTATTCTTTTTTCCGATATTCCATCTTTCCGGGCAAACCACCGACGATGCCGGCGATCATTTCAACCTGCACCATTATGAAGGCAATGCATGGGTGGATTCGGTTTTTAATTCGCTTTCGCTAAAAGAGCGCATTGCCCAGTCGATGGTGATCCGCACCTATTCCAACCGCGAACGCGCTTTTTACGACAGTATCAGTCGCATCATTATCAAATACAACATCGGCGGACTCTGTTTTTTTCAGGGCGACCCGCAGCAACAGGCGCAGCTCACCAACTATTGGCAGGTACTCAGCAAAACGCCTCTACTTATCACCATTGACGCCGAATGGGGACTGGGCATGCGCCTGAAAGATTCGTGGTCGTTCCCCAAACAGATGACTCTGGGCGCCATGACCGACAATGATCTGATTTATAAAATGGCCTACAAGATCGGCGAACATTGCAAAAGCATTGGCGTACAAATGAACTATGCGCCCGTGGTTGACATCAACAGCAACCCCGCGAATCCGGTCATCAACTTCCGCTCATTTGGTGAAGACCCGCAGCAGGTGGCTGCCAAAGGCGCTGCCTATATTCGTGGCTTACAGGCTGCAGGGGTGATGGCTTGCGCCAAACATTTTCCAGGCCACGGCGACACCGACAGCGATTCGCATTACACCCTGCCGCAGCTCAACCACAGCCGCAAGGTTATCGACGAGATTGACCTGGTTCCTTTTCGGGCAGCGATGGCGGCTCATGTAGGCGGCATCATGACGGCCCACCTCTTCATACCGGCGCTCGACGCCCGAAAAGACATGGCCACCTCACTTTCTGACAAAGCCATCGACAGCCTGATGAAACAGGTGATGGGGTTCGAAGGGCTGGCCGTGACCGATGCTCTGGATATGAAGGGCGTTACCAGCGCGCATCAGATTGGCGAAATTGAAAAAATGGCATATCTCGCCGGCAACGACATCCTGCTGCTGCCGCTCGCCATCGACGCAGCCATTAAAAAAATCATAAAAGCCATCGACAACGGAGAGATCAGCCGCGAAGAAGTTGATGCACGCTGCCGCAAAATCCTGACCTATAAATACATTACCGGTCTTAACAATTTTAATTACGACGACATCGTCATCGATAAAATCCCGGCTTTGGTGAATGATGCAGAAAGCGAACTCATCACCCGGCACATTTACGAGCAGGCAGTTACTGTTGTAAAAAATCAAAACAACCTGCTGCCCTTGCAGCGTCTCGACACTTTGCGCATTGCCTCGTTAGCCATCGGTAGATCTTCGGTGAGTGCTTTTCAGAAAACACTCGCACTTTACGCACCAGTCACTCATTTTCAGGCGGGCGATGCTCCCACCACCGCCGAGATAAGCGCATTAAAAAAACAACTCAGCAAGTATAATCTGATAATAATAAGTCTGGAAAGTCCGCGCTTGCTCCCGACCAAAAATTACAGCGTAACGCAGTCGGCATTGCAACTCATTGCGGAAATAAAATCGTTGCCGTCACACGCCGTTCTCGACATTTTTGGCAATGCTTATATATTAAAGAGTTTTACAGAAAACAAAGGGCTGGATGCCATTGTGATGTCGTACGAAAACAATGATCTGGTGAAAGAGGTTTCGGCGCAAATGCTTTTTGGCGCAACCGGAGCTTCCGGCGCATTGCCGGTTACCGTAACTGCAACTTTTCCGGCAGGCACAAGTTTCATCACCAAACCACTGGAACGCCTGCGCTATTCTATTCCCGAAGAGGTGGGTATTAATCATCAGTCGCTCGACACGCTCGACCTCCTGATAGAAAAAGCTATCCGCGACAAAGCTTTTCCCGGAGCACAAATGCTACTGGCCAAAGACGGGGTAGTTTTTTATAATAAATCCTTTGGAAATCAAACCTACAACAACAAGCAACCTATAAATGACGATGACCTTTACGATCTGGCATCGCTCACCAAAATATTGGCAACCACACCAGCCATCATGGAACTAAGCGACGAAGGTTTGTTCGATATCGATCAGCCGCTGTCGGTTTATTTGCCTTACTTGCAGGGTAGCAATAAGTCGGGCATGATCACCCGCGACGTCATGACGCATCAGGCGAAGCTGCAATCGTGGGTACCTTTTTATGTAAATACAATAAAAGATTACAAACCGGATAAGAATATTTACCGCTACAAATCTGAAACAGACTATTCCACGCCGGTTGCCGACCAACTTTTTATCCAGAATACCTACCGCAACGTGATCTTCGATACGATTACCACTTCAAAACTTTTAAAAACGAAAGAGTACAAATACAGCGATCTGGGATTTATTCTTTTGTGCGATGCCATCCAAAAAATAACGGCAACACCGATGGATGTATGGATTCAAAATGAATTTTACAAACCGATGGGTATGACAACGATGGGCTATTTGCCGCTGCAGCGGTTCGATTTGAAACGCATCGTTCCCACCGAAAATGACACGATTTTCCGTAAGCAAGTGGTGCATGGCTATGTGCACGATCCGGGTGCTGCAATGCTGGGCGGCGTTTCGGGACATGCCGGTTTGTTTTCCAATGCCAATGATGTGGCGAAGATGATGCAGATGTATTTGCAGAAAGGTTTTTACGGCGGACATCAATACATAAAACCGGGGACGATGGATGAATTTACGCGGCAACAGTTCCCGCTCGACGACAACCGCCGCGGCATCGGGTTCGACAAGCCACTGCCTGTTTATAGCACCAAAGGTCCCGTTTGTAAAGGTGCTTCAGCGGCTAGTTTCGGACATTCGGGCTTTACCGGCACTTACGCCTGGGCCGACCCCGACAACCAACTGGTGTACGTTTTCCTGTCGAACAGGGTATATCCCAGCGCCAGCAACACTGAACTTACCAAATCGAATCTTCGCACAAAACTCCATCAGCTTGCTTACGACATCATCAAAGCATCGTCGCCTGCAACAACGCCGGCCCCTTTGATGTTGAACAAAAATTAATAATTAAAAACTGAATCATTTTCTATTAATAAACTAATAATACTGATGAAATACCGCACGCAATCAATTTTACTTTGGATAGCCGCTTTCCTGCTGATGGCAGCGGCAGCTATGTATCAACGCACTACCGGCCCCACCTACCCTACGCGCGGAAGCGTGAACATCGGTGGGGAGAAAATCTCTTATAAACTCATCCGCACCTGGGAGGGCAGCACCGACGCCGAGGTAACTGTAACAGTGCCGAATGAAAACATTATAGGGAAATATCGCATGAAGCGCTACAAAAGTCACGACGAGTGGAGCTGGCATCCGATGAGCCGCGAAGGCGAACTACTCGTTGCACGTCTGCCCGGACAGGCGGCTGCAGGCAAAGTGATGTATGATATATACCTGGGTCAAGGCGAACAATTTACAAATCTTACCGAAGAGCCTCTGGTATTGCGCTACAAAGGACATGTGCCGCTGTCGGTGCTTATTCTGCACATCATCGTTATATTTTCGGCGATGATGTTCTCGATGCGGACAGGTTTTGAAGCGCTGATAAAAGGTAAAAATCTGGTGAAATATTCATTGTGGACGGTGATACTGCTTGCCGTAGGCGGGCTTATCCTGGGACCCATTGTACAAAAATATGCTTTTGATGCCTACTGGACCGGCTGGCCTTTTGGGCAGGATTTGACTGACAATAAAACACTGGCTGCGCTGGTATTCTGGGTGGCGGCATATTTTCAGGTGCGGAACAATCCAAAACGTCGCGGGTGGGTATTTGCCGCTGCGATAGTGTTGCTTGCGGTGTATCTGATTCCGCACAGTGCGTTCGGATCCGAAATAGATTTTACACAGGAAGCAATGTAACTTAAGATTTTATGGATGCAATCACCCTCCTGCTCATTGCTATCACAGCCATAGTTTCGTTTATGGCTT
>CAZTCX010000199.1:0-6264 GCA_964612515.1 uncultured Lentimicrobiaceae bacterium
CAAAAACTTATTTCACCGCAAAGGCGCAGAGACGCAGAGAAAGGCAAAAACTTATTTCACCGCAAAGGCGCAGAGACGCAGAGAAAGGCAAAAACTTATTTCACCGCAAAGGCGCAGAGACGCAGAGAAAGGCAAAAACTTATTTCACCGCAAAGGCGCAGAGACGCAGAGAAAGGCAAAAACTTATTTCACCGCAAAGGCGCAGAGGATTTATTTTTTCATTTCTTCCTTTGTGTCTTAGCGTCTCTGTGGTTTTTCTTTGTTTTTAATGGAGATGATTCAAAATAAATCTCCCTAAATACTTCTCTCCGTCTCTTAGTCTCTCCGTCCCTTTGTCTGTCCTTCTATCCTTCTCTCCTTCTCTGCGTCTCTCCGCCTCTGCGGTAACTATTTTTGCCTTAGCGTAGGTATCGGATTCCTTCTCCCCCCTCATTCATCAGCAAATCCAGGATGCTGAGCCCACCGATGAAACCATGTTTTTCCGCAAAAACCTGATAATACTTTTTGAAGTTGTCGTTGGATAACGATTGCTTGGGCGAAAAAGCTGTTCGCAAGTCGGTGATACCAATCGGGTCTTTTTCAAAATGATCGGTGAAGCGTATGGAAATATTAATACCCAATAACGCCAGCACGGTGGAGAGCAGTTGCTGGTTGAAATCTATTAAAAGAGGGATGTTGCTTTCGTAAACCTTCAAAAGCTCATCCTGATAATAAATGAAGAAAGGGGAGTTTGCATAAGCAGTGCGGATGGCGCGCCAATGCAGCAATTGCCAGTTGGTTTGGGTGTCCGTCAGAACTTCGTGAGTCGGGGTATGGTTTCCCTGCGGTTTGTGTACAGGGATGGTGAGCGCCAATCTGCCATTGGCCGTGGCTATCTCGCAGCGGTTGCGGTAGGTTTGCCGGGCATAGGTTTCGTGCTTTTCTATTATTACTTCACCCGCCGCCATCATTGCTGAAACATAATGTACTGGAGGAAGATAGGCTGTAGAAAGCAGGATGGGTTTTGAAATTTCCATGAAAATGGCTTTGCTATTAAAAGCTGCGAAAGTAGGAAGTTTGTAGCAAAAAAAAGAGCGCGACATCATCTGCCGCACTCTTCATTACCGTTTCAAATAAAAGGAGGATTACTTTTTCTCTACGGTAGCTTCTTGCTTGTTCTTGAGAAGCACTTCTTCAATTACCTGCTTCATGGTTTCTTTTGGCAAGGCACCCTGCGCCATTTGTGGCTGCTCGTCCTTTGGGCAAAACAGCAGCGACGGGATGCTGCGGATACCAAAAGCTGCTGAGAGTTCCTGCTGGTCTTCGGTATCTACTTTATAAATATGAACTTTACCTGCGTATTCTTTCGAAAGCTCTTCGAGGATAGGTGCAACCATTTTGCAGGGCTGGCACCAGTCGGCGTAGAAGTCGATGAGACAAGGCAGTTCGCCTTCATACTTCCACTCTTTATTTTTTTCAAAATCGAATACCTTCTTCAGAAATGTCTCTTTCGTTAAATGTTCCATTGTTTATTGGTGTTTTTGATGTTTTAAAAATAAATTTTCCTGAATTATTTATTTAGCAATTCCTGCTGAATGATCCGTTCAAAAGCCGCTTTGTCTTTGTAGCCGAGGTCCATGCGGGGTTGGCCTTCGGTGGGAATGTACAGAAATGCGGGGATGCTGCTGATCTGAAACACTGCCGCCAGTTCTTTCTCCACCATTGTATCGATTTTATAAACCTTAATTTTTCCATTGTAGTCCTGAGCAATCTCTTCGAGCACGGGCGCTACCATTTTGCAGGGCTTGCACCAGTCGGCGTAGAAGTCGATGATGGCCGGCTCGCTGCCTTCATACACCCACTCTTGCGGATTCTTCTCGTAGTTCCATATTTTTGCCTTAAAAGTTTCGACAGTAAGAAACTCCGGTGATGCAGCCGTTTTTGCGTCGCTGCTTACAGTGGTTGTTTCGTTGGCCATGGCGGTTTGTTTTTCGTCGCCGGTGGCGTTGTTGCAAGCTGTGCTGGTAAATGCTATCAACATGCTGATGATCATTGCAAATGCTGCTTTTTTCATATTGTTTATCAATGTTTTATTAATGGTTACTTTTTTATTAATAGAGTGCAAAACTATACTTTTTTTATTAAATCAATCGTTTCAGTATCACTTTTAAGTATTTTTGCAAAAATCCTGCTAAAGTCAAAATTCAGGCTTTAATACATCAGAATGACAGCAGGTAGTTCACGAATGACCTTATGGAAATGAAGCATCTTATCGATCAACTCAAGCCTTTAGAGTTTGAAAAGGCCTTTTCGACAAATGAGCAGTGCCTGGAATTTTTGGCAGCCGAAAAGTGGAAAGAGGGTTTTGTGTGTCGCAAATGTGGCAACACCAATTACTGCAAAGGCAAAACGCCGTTTTCGCGTCGCTGCACGCGTTGCAAGCGCGACGAGTCGGCAACGGCGCACACCATTTTCCATCGTTGCAAGATCGGACTTACCGAGGTCTTTGCAATTGCTTACAACGTTTGCAGCAGTCCCGACATCTCAAGCTATGAACTATCCCGGCGCCTCGACAAGCGCCAGATGACCTGCTGGAAATTTAAAAAAGTAATCACCGACTGCATCAGCCGCAATGGCAACCTGCAGGTGATTCCCTAAACCCTGCAAGGGTTATTGAGGTTCTCCAGCACCGAGCTAAATTCCGTCTCCAGCGTATTTCCCGAATAGTTAGCAAGAAACGTATGGAAAGGAAGCCCCGCATCTTCGATCCGCAATATTTCTTCTTTCATGTAGGATTGCAACAATACCGGATGGCCGCCATTGCCCTGAAAGACGGGCTTTACAAAATCATAATTTTTCAACGCGCCGAGGAGTTGCTGAGGCAGTTCTGCATGGATTGTTGGATTGTCGATGTTATGAATAAAAAAAGGGAAGTCATTTTCTAAAGCCTGGCAACCGCATTGTATCGATCCAAACCTGCCACGTTCGGGATGCGGATTTATCACCAGCTTAATCTTTTCCGGCAACGGTACCGGATGATCTTGCAGCCATTTTTCTCCCACCGAATTTATGACCGTAATAATTTCCTTGCAGCCTGCTTTGAAATAAAAATCTGCCAGATGCTGCAAAAATGTTCCACCATTGTTCAGGGGCAGGCCAAGTTTGGGCTGTCCGGCGCGCACCGAAAATCCCGCAGCAAGTATGATTACAGAGGTTTGCACTTAAGTCGAAGATTTAGAATCATTTTGTATAACAGCCAAAAGTAGCAAAATCAGCCATCGTTGCTACTTTTCCACTAAATTTGACGCTTCTATTTTTACGCAACAATTTCTGCATGACTGACAAATTCACTTTATGGCCGCTCACTGATCTGCTGCAGCTTATCCTGCACCAGCACGGTACCGCAGGGCATATCTTTGGGATTCCCGGCGATCTGTTTTTCAAACCCGAAAACAGCGATCCTTTTCGTATGACGAGGTTTGGCCAGACACTCGAAACGCCCATCGGAGTAGCCGCCGGGCCGCACACGCAGCTTTCACAAAACATCGTTGCTGCCTGGCTCACAGGCGCCCGTTTCATCGAACTCAAAACCATACAAACCCTCGATGAGCTGGAAGTTTCCAAGCCCTGCATCGACATGCCCGACGAAGGCTACAACTGCGAGTGGTCGCAGGAACTGAAAATTCACGAATCGTTCGGCCAATATCTCGACGCCTGGATATTACTCCACATTCTTAATCACAAGCTGCATGGAGCGAAGGGAGAGATGCCCGGTTTTATTTTTAATATGAGTGTGGGCTATGATTTTGCAGGCATTATGAAGCCCAACGTGCAGTGGTTTCTTGATAAAATGAAGGATGCAGGCAAAATGCTTCAGCAAAAGGTTGAGGCTGTCCGGCCATTTTACCCGGAGATTGATCAGATAAAAATAAATCCGATGTTGTCGGATAATATCACGCTTTCGACCATGCACGGCTGCCCGCCCGATGAAATCGAAAAGATTGCACAATACCTGATCACCGAACGCCAACTCCACACCGCCATCAAACTCAATCCGACGCTTTTGGGCCAGGAAGAAGTGAAGGGAATTATGCAACACTCGGGCTTTAAGACGCAGGTTCCCGACAGTGCTTTTGCCCACGATCTGAAATATACCGATGCTGTGCCCATGATTCGTCGCCTCCAAAAGTTGGCCGACGACCGTCACCTTTGCTTTTCGCTGAAGCTCACCAATACGCTCGAAAGTGTCAACAACCGGAAGGTTTTTGACGCAAGTCAAAACATGATGTACATGAGTGGCCGGCCATTGCATGTAATTGCCGTGCAGCTTGCACGTAAACTGCAAATGGATTTTGATGGCAAACTCGACATCTCTTTTTGTGGCGGCGCCGACGCTTTTAATGTTGCTGATCTCGTAAAATCCGGATTAGCGCCAATTACGGTTTGCACCGATTTGTTGAAGCCAGGCGGCTATGGGCGCTTAGCGCAATACATCCACAACCTGCGACAGCCCGATTTTTTTGCTTCAGATTTATCCGAAGCTTCGCATTTGAATCTTTATACCGAAAGAGTTATTAATGATCCTGCTTATCGCAATGAACACCTGCTTCCTCGCGACATAAAAACGCAGCGGCCGCTCGGTTTTTTCGATTGCATCAGCGCTCCGTGTCAGTCGGCCTGTCCGACAACTCAGGATATACCGGGCTACATGTATTTTACCGCAAACCAGGATTTGACCAATGCTGCTCGGGTCATTCACAATACCAATCCTTTTCCGGATACCACCGGCGCTGTGTGTGATCATTTGTGCCAAACAAAATGCACCCGCATGAACTACGACACTTCGGTGCTCATCCGTGAAGTAAAAAGGGTGGTGGCAGATCATGCGCCGGCAGAGGCGTGGCAACCCGCGAAGGCAGAGCGTACGGATGTTCCTCCACGAGCAGCTATCATCGGCGCGGGTCCTTCGGGGCTTTCGTGTGCCTGGTTTCTTCGGCTTGCCGGTTTTGATGTGGAAGTTTACGAAGCGCGCAATCTGCCCGGCGGCATGGTTGCCGGCGCTATTCCCGAATTTCGGCTCACCCCGCCCATGTTTGAAACGGATGTAAACCGCATCATGGAGGCCGGCGTGAAAGTTCATTTTAATACGCTGGTCAATCAAGCGCTATTTGAAAATTTGCGCATCCAAAACGATTACGTTTATATCGCCGCGGGTGCACAGAAGTCGCGCATGCTGGTACTTCCCGGCGATCCCGGTGACAGTTTGCTGGATCCATTAGAATTTTTATTCGATGTAAAATCAGGGTCTCCTAAAAAATTTACGGGTGACGTACTAATCATCGGTGGTGGCAACACAGCAATGGATGCCGCTCGCACTACGTGGCGTCTCACGCAGCCTCCGTCTGTGGTTCGAATTGCTTATCGCCGTACCATTGCTGACATGCCTGCCGATCAGGGCGAGATAAAAGCCGTGTTAGAAGAAGGTATCCAAATCATTGAGCAGGTTGCGCCGGTGGAATTTATCAGTGAAAACGGCAAACTAAAATATGTTCGCTTTCGCAAAATGAAAGCCGGAAAGCCCGACGCCAGCGGAAGAGCTACTCCAGTGGAAGTTACCGGCAGCGATTTTTTTATTCCGGCCGCAACGGTAATTCCTGCCATCGGACAGGAAACCGACATTCCTTTTATCGAAGCATCACAGCTTCCCAAGCCCGGCAGCGGAAGCTACCAAACTGCGCTTTCAGGAGTTTTTGCAGGTGGCGACGCCATGCGCGGAGCATCCACAGCCATCAATGCCATCGGCGATGGGCGCAAAGCTGCTGCAGAAATTATAAATCTGGCAGCCATCAAAACGAAACCTTTGGATGTTGCACCTCGTGAGCTGACACCTTTTTTGCAACATATAGTAAATCGCTCCCAACGCATCCATAGTTCTGTAGTCGAAGAATTGCCCGTGGCAGAGCGGCGCAACTTTGCGGTGGTCCAAAAACCGCTCACGCTGCAGCAGGGTATCGGGGAAGCTTCGCGCTGCCTGCTTTGCGACGAAGTTTGCAGCATCTGCACCACAGTGTGCCCCAATCTGGCGCTGTTTACCTATCACATCCAGCCGATTTTCCAACGGAATTCTGTTTATCGTTTCCGAAAAGGGAAAATTATCAAAGACGACGCGAGGAAATTTAGCACACATCAGCCACACCAGATTTTGCACATCGCCGACTGGTGCAATCAATGCGGCAACTGCACCACATTTTGTCCCACAGCGGGAGCGCCCTATTTGCAAAAACC
>CAZTCX010000200.1:0-6244 GCA_964612515.1 uncultured Lentimicrobiaceae bacterium
TTACAGGCTCGTCAGAAACTCCAAATGAATGTGGTATGTCGTCAGTTATGACTGAGAAGATTACTGAGCCACTATATTTAAACAGTTTTTGTTTTGGTTTTCGGCTAATAGATAAGAATTTATTGTTACCAGGTTTTCTAAAATATTTATTTAGAGATAATGATATCAGAAAACAAATCGGTCAAACAGCAAGCGGTGTAACAAGATTTAATGTTTCAAAAAAACGATTTGCCAAAGTTACCATCCCCATTCCCCCACTCCCCATTCAACAAGAAATTGTAACTATCCTCGACAAGTTTACCCAGCTGGAGGCAGAGCTGGAGGCGGAGCTGGAGGCAGAGCTGGAGGCGCGGCAGAAGCAATATGAATACTACCGGAATGAATTGTTGAATTTTGAAGGGAAAGAAGTTGAGTGGAAAACGCTGGGGGAAGTTTGTTCATTGAAAGCGGGAAAGTCTATCTCTGCGTATGATATATCAAATATTAAAAATGAAGAAAATTCATATCAATGTTTAGGTGGGAACGGTTTGCGCGGTTATGTAAAATCATTTTCTCATTTTGGCGAGTATCCAATAATTGGTAGACAAGGAGCTTTATGTGGAAACATAAATTATGGAGTTGGTAAATTTTATGCAACTGAACATGCTGTTGTGGTTTCGCACAAGGGGAAATTTATTTCTCGCTTTTTGTACTACCTATTATTTTCAATGAATTTAAATCAGTATGCAACAGGTGGCGCACAGCCAGGACTCGCTGTTTCTAAATTAGAAAAAATTAAAATCCCCATCCCACCCCTTTCCGAGCAAAACCGCATTGTTGAGATATTGGATAAATTTGACAAACTGGTAAACGACATATCGGTGGGTTTGCCTGCCGAAATAGCCGCCAGGCGGAAGCAGTATGAATACTACCGGGGCAAATTGTTGGACTTTAAAAATATGAGCAATGGATAAATATACCCTTGTTGCCGAGAATCCGGAAAGTACCGTTGTTGCGGAATATCAATCTTCGCTGAAGAGAGAGAGTACCTACCAGTCGGAGGCCGGGCTTGAAAAAGCATTTATAGCGCTGCTTCAAACGCAGGCGTACGAGTATTTGCCCTTCACCACCGAGCAACAGCTAATCTCCAATCTGCGAAAGCAACTGGAAATATTGAATGATTATCAATTTTCGGATAATGAATGGAAGCAGTTTTTCGATAGCAAAATTGCCAATCTGAACAACAGCGTTGAGGAAAAAACAAGCATCCTTCAGGAAGATCATATCCAATTGCTTGCAAAGGACGATGGTTCAGTAAAAAACATCTACCTCATCGACAAAGTAAATATCCACAACAACCGCCTGCAGGTTATTAATCAATATGAAGTTGATTGCGGTCAGCGGCCAAATCGGTATGATGTTACTGTTTTGGTAAATGGCCTGCCTTTGGTTCATATCGAACTCAAACGCCGGGGCGTTGACATCAAAGAGGCATTCAATCAAATCAACCGCTACAACCGCGAATCATTTTGGGCCGGCAGCGGCTTATTTGAATACGTGCAACTATTTGTAATTTCAAACGGCACCTACACCAAGTATTACAGCAATACTACCCGATTTGCCCACATCAAGGAATCAAGCGATGGCACTGTAAAAAAAGGCAAGCGCACCAGCAGCAGCTATGAATTTACTTCGTGGTGGGCAGATGCCAACAACCGGCCAATCACCGATTTATTGGACTTTGGCTGTACATTCTTTGCCAAACACACCCTGCTGAACCTGCTTACAAAATACTGCGCCTTTACTTCCGAAAAGCTATTGCTGGCCATGCGTCCTTACCAGATAGTTGCTACCGAGCGAATTATGGGAAGGATTAATGTTTCCAACAATTACAAAACTTTTGGCACTTTAGAAGGCGGTGGCTATATCTGGCACACCACCGGAAGCGGCAAAACGCTCACTTCATTCAAGACGGCCCAATTAGCAAGCAAACTGTCGTTTATTGATAAAGTGCTTTTTGTGGTCGATCGGAAAGACCTCGACTATCAAACCATGAAAGAATACGATAAGTTTGAGAAAGGAGCCGCAAACAGCAATACCAGCACGGCCATTCTCACAAAACAGCTTGAAGACCCCAATGCCCGGATAATCATTACCACCATTCAGAAATTATCGGTTTTAATTAAGAAACAACAGCGTCATAAATTCTTTGGTCAGCATGTAGTTATTATTTTTGACGAGTGCCACCGCTCGCAGTTTGGCGATATGCACAAGGCCATTACCAAGACTTTCAAGAAGTATCATCTGTTTGGTTTTACGGGTACGCCTATTTTTGCTGTCAATTCGAGCAGCAGCAGCCATGCCGATTTACGCACAACCGAGCAGGCCTTTGGCACCAAACTACACACCTACACCATTGTAGATGCCATTACCGACAGGAATGTATTGCCTTTCCGAATTGATTACATCAGCACCATGAAGGAACAGGAAAACATACGCGATGAGAAAGTATGGAACATCGACAGGGAGCGGGCATTGGCAGCACCGGAACGCATTAGCAATATTGCGAAATACATCCGGGAGCATTTCGACCAAAAAACCAAACGCAACAGCTTTTATAAATTAAAAGACCGCCGGTTAGCCGGGTTCAATTCCATTTTTGCGGTTACCTCTATTGATGTGGCTAAAAAGTATTACACCGAATTTCAAAAGCAAATGGTCGGCTTGCCAAGTGATAAACAATTGAAGATTGCCACTATTTATAGTTACAGTACAAATGAAGGAGAGCCTGAGGTTGACGGCATTATTGAGGATGAAAACCTTGAAGATACCAACCGTTTAGACCAAAGTTCACGGGATTTCCTGGAAGCTGCCATAAAGGATTACAACAAGCTGTTCAAAACCAATTTTGATACTTCAAGCGATAAGTTTCAAAACTATTATAAAGATGTATCAGAACGGGTAAAAAAACGCGAATTAGACTTGCTCATTGTGGTCAATATGTTTCTCACCGGCTTTGATGCAACTACACTGAATACACTTTGGGTAGATAAAAACCTGCGTTTGCATGGATTGCTACAGGCTTTTTCGCGTACCAACCGGATTCTTAATTCCGTAAAAACTTTTGGCAATATCATTTGCTTTCGCAATCTCGAAAAAGCAACCAACGAGAGTATTGCCTTGTTTGGTGACAAGGAAGCTGGTGGGGTTGTTCTGCTCAAAACTTACGACGAATACTACAATGGTTATAAAAGCGAAGGCAAAGAGGTGCCTGGCTATGCCAGTCTGGTAAATGAATTACAGGGTAAATTTCCCATTAATGAGCCAATAATCGGGGAGCAAAACCAGAAAGGCTTTATCAAGCTCTATGGAGCAATACTGAAAGTACGAAACATACTTTCAACTTTTGATGAGTTTGCCGGGAATGAAAGGCTGACCGAGCGGGACGTTCAGGATTATCACAGCATGTATATCAATCTTTACAACGAGTTTCGCAACGGAAACAAAGGCGACAGCGAAAATGTGAACGATGATATTGTGTTTGAAATGGAGTTGATAAAACAGGTAGAAATCAACATTGACTACATTTTGGCTTTGATTAAAAAATATCATCAAGGGCATTTAAAAGACAAAGAAATTGTAATCAGCATCAGCAAAGCTATCGATTCCAGTTTGGAGCTTCGCAACAAGAAAGAGCTTATCGAACAATTTATCGACTCGTTGACGCCCTCATCCGATGTGGATGATGACTGGCATTCGTTTGTTGATGAGAAGAAATTACAAGAGTTAGATCATATTATCACGACAGAAAATCTGGACAAAGACGAAACCTACAATTTCATCAGCAACGCTTTTCGCGACGGCTATATTCAATCTACAGGAACAGCGCTCACCAAAGTACTTCCTCCGGTTTCGCGGTTTATTGCTACCGGTGAACGCACAAAGAAAAAAGAAACGGTGCTTCAAAAGCTTATCGCATTCTTCAACAGGTTCTGGGATATTTCTGGCGGCAAATTTTGACGGGTGGAAACTATTGCGGAAGCGTCTTATTTAGAAAGGGAAAGAATAGTGGTGCGTTAGCCTGCCCAACGGGTTTTGTTCTTAAATTTGGCGTTTAAAAAATTATGCTTTACGCAAATGGGGAAGGCTTTTGAGATTTAAATAAACGAATTCGGATAAAATATAAATGCAAGGAAAACAACTTAGAAAATTAGAAGCGGAACTGTGGAGAGCCGCAGATCAAATCAGAGCTAATAGTAAACTAACAGCATCGGAATACTCAATGCCTGTGCTTGGATTAATATTTTTACGACTCGCATACTACCGATTTCAAAAAGTAAAAGTTGAGGTTGAAAAAGGCTTGCCTTCGCATCCGCAACGTGGCAAACGAGCTTTGACCAAGAAGGATTGAATGAAGAAGCCATTGCTTTGGCTAATGCTATCTCTGAAAATTTTAAAAACCTCAATATTTAAAGGGTATGAAAAATGAAATCATTCTTTATCAGCCTCATGAGGCAGCCGAACATATTGAAGTTAGACTTGAAGATGAAACCGTTTGGCTTACTCAGGCACAAATGGCAACGCTATTTGGTCAGACCAAACAAAATATTAGTTTACACACCAATAACTGTTTCAGAGAAGGAGAACTGAAAAAAACGGCAACCGTCAAGGAATACTTGACAGTTCAAATGGAGGGTCAAAGAAAAGTAAAACGAAAACTTGAATACTATAACCTCGATGTTATCATTTCCGTAGGGTATCGAGTAAAATCCAAACAAGGCACACAATTCCGTATTTGGGCGACCAATGTTTTAAAAGACTACTTACTAAAAGGCTACGCCATAAACCAGCGAATGGATAGGATTGAAAATAACTTTGAAGACTTGTCGAAAGAAGTAAGCAAAATATCCTTGCAACTTACAACACAAGACTTACCCAAGCAAGGCATTTCCTTCGCCTCGCCCTTTGCGCCCCCCCTACTTATGCACCTTCTTGATAAACTCCTCCACTTCCGGGATTCCGCCCTGATACACCAGATAGCCGTTGTAGGGTTCGCGGGGGGTAATTTCGTCGTTGATGGGCGTTAGCATCAGGTTTTTCACCTCTTCCGGATCGTCGGTTTGGCCGAGTGCCCAGCCGAGTTTTATAAAAGCTACCTCGGGCAGCATGTTGCCGGCGGGGATAATGCCTTTGGCCATCATGTCGCGGCCGGTGTCGTAAACAAACATGTGCACGTAGCCCCAGATGGTTTGCAGCGTCATGTAGATATGGACGCCTTTGGCATGGGCGCGCTCAATGGCGGGATAGAGTTCTTTGTTGACGTGTCCCAATCCGGTGCCCACGATCACAATTCCTTTGTAGCCCATGTCCACCATGGCGTCGAGGATGTCGGGTTTCATGGCCGGGTAGTAATAAAGCATCGTCACCTTGTCACTGAAATAGGGTTTGATGATAACGTTGCGGTCGCGACGGCGCGGGTGATAATCTTTCTTTATGTGCGTGAGTCCGTTGCGGGTAACCATAGCCAGCGGTGTGTCACCGATAGTGCGGAAGGTGGAGCGATACGACGAGTGCATCTTGCGCACGCGCGTGCCTTTGTGCAGCAGGCCATATTCGTCGCTGGTGGGGCCAAACATGCAGACCATCACCTCGGCAATGTCGCCATGGCCGGCGGCGTAGGTGGCGTGCATCAGGTTGAGGGCGGCGTCGGAGCTGGGGCGGTCGCTTGAACGCTGTGACCCAACCAGCACGATGGGCACGGGCGAATTTTGCACCATAAACGTGAGCGCCGCTCCGGTGTGGTGCAGTGTGTCAGTTCCATGCCCAATGACGATGCCGTCGATGCCATTTTCGATTTCTTTGCCAATGGCTTTGGCCAGCGAAATATACTGCTTAGGACCCATGTTTTCGCTGAATACCGCAAAGACTTTTTCGGTGGTGAGGTTGCAGATGTCGGCGAGCTCGGGTACGGCGCCATATAATTCGCCAGGTGAAAAGGCGGGAATCACCGCGCCCGTGCGGTAGTCGAGGCGCGAGGCGATGGTACCTCCGGTGCCGATAAGTTTTACGGCAGGCAGATTTTCGGTGAAGGGGAATTCCTTTTCCGGAATTTTATAATTAGCTTTTTTGTAACCTGTCTCCACCATATCGACGATGGTGGTGATGTCGATGCCTACGTTGTAGCCGGTCGAAATTTTCATCACAATATGCTGGTCGTCGTCGTTTTCGGCGCGGGGCAGTATGGTTCCCTGAAAAGCGCCGCGTG
>CAZTCX010000201.1:0-6198 GCA_964612515.1 uncultured Lentimicrobiaceae bacterium
AATTCATCGCAAACCATTGTCATTCTGAGCGCAGCGAAGAATCTATTTTTTTTAAACGGACACCACTGTTTAACAATCTATAAATGACAAACGGGGTCAAAAAACCAAATCCGTTGGTTATAAGTGACGGAAATGTGTATTTTTGCAAAACTGTCATTTATAGTAATTGTTTTTATGAAAAATTACATCGTAAGAGAAACCTATGAAAAACAAATTAAAAAGTACATAGGTAAGGAGATTATCAAAGTTTTAATAGGTCAACGGAGAGTAGGGAAGAGTTACCTGCTCTATCAAACCATGGATAATGTGAAGGAGCTTTTTCCGGATGCAAATATCATTTATGTAAATTTAGAACTGAATGAATTTGAAGGTCTGAAAAACCATCAGCTTCTTTATGATTTTGTAAAATCAATGTCTGTTGAAGGTCATCTCAATGTTTTGATGATTGATGAAGTGCAGGAAGTGCTGCAGTTTGAGAAAGCACTAAAAAGTTTGCTTGCCGAGGGGGGGTATGATATTTATTGTACCGGAAGCAATGCCCATCTTTTGTCGGGTGAGCTTGCCACTTATCTTGGCGGCAGGTATATCGAAATTCCTGTTCATACGTTAAGTTATACTGAATTCCTGCTTTTTCACAAATTAGAAAATGGCATAGAGAGCCTGAATCAATATCTGAAGTTTGGGGGGTTGCCATACCTCATGCATTTGCCACTTGAGGATGAAACAGTTTTTGATTATTTGAAGAATATTAATCAATCCATTTTATTTCGTGATGTTGTATCCCGTTATGAGGTTAGAAATGTCGAGTTTCTGGTAAGGTTGATCAGATACCTTGCCGGTGAAATCGGAAATATCGTTTCGGCAAGGAACATTGTAAAGTATTTGAAATCTCAAAATATTAACATTTCGATTAACATGGTGCTCAACTACATCGACTATTTAACCACAGCCATGCTGGTCGAAAAGGTTAAGCGCACCGATATCCATGGTAAAAAGGTTTTTGAAGTTGGTGAAAAATATTATTTTAATGATATTGGAATCAGAAATGCAGTCGTAGGATTTTCGCCATTTGATTTAGGTCAAATACTGGAAAATGCAGTTTTCCTTCACTTAAAATTCCTGGGTTATTCGGTAGTGGTTGGAAAACAGAATGAGAAAGAAGTAGATTTTATTGCTGAAAAAGGCGGGGAAAAGGTTTACATTCAGGTGGCGTTGCGTATCGCAGAAGTTCAAACCATGGAAAGAGAATTCGGAAATTTGAAAGCAATACAGGACAACTATCCCAAATATGTGATCACCCTCGACGAATATACCGGAGCAAGCCATGAGGGCATCCAACATCTGCCATTGATCAATTTTCTTAATGAATTTCATTGATCAAATATTGATAATCAATTTTTAAAAAAATGATGGAGGCTTCAGATCATAGTAGGTGACAACTTCTTTCTCCTGCTTTTTTCTACTTTTGCCGCCACTTTTTTTTGATTATTACTACGATGAAAATATTTCTCAACTTTTTGCTTCTTTTCCTTTTTGCCAGCGGGCTAGTTCTTATGGCCGGCCAATACAAACCTCTTTTTGATGAACCGGAGCACCATTGCCAAATAGATACCAACCGGATTGCTGTAGTGGAATTTACGGTTCACGGAATGGATTCGCTGACAATTGATGTGGTGCAGGATGCCCTCGATACCGCCTGTGGCGTCAACTTCAACTTTGCCTGCTGGATGGACACAGTTGTTTTTATCGAATACGACAGCCTTCTCACCGACAAATTCCGGCTGATGAGTTTGTTAAACGCCATGGGATACCCTTCCATCGTGCGGCTCGAGTATTAAGATTTAGCGACGTGAAATTAACAATTTGACCAGCCGATTGCTTGATAACTTCCTTCTCCTCCGGTTTTTTCCTGACCGATGTTTTTTACCTTTGCCGATTTTTAGAATAATCCAACGGGCGTTTTGCTGGAAGCCCGCAGAAGAGATTTTTTAAAACCATGCAAAAACGTTCTATCCTCATCATACTCATTGCTGTCGCCGTGATAGCTGCAGGCATTTATTATTTTAAAGATTCTATTTTTCGGTCCGGAGAAGGACTGGAGCACACGGAAATCATAGCAGCTCCACGGTTTTTGTATGGTCTGCCGGTCGATTCGTTTGATGTAGTGCAGGACAAGGTGCGAAACAATGAGTTTCTGGCCGATATCCTGTTGAAGCATCATGTCGATTATCCCACCATCACCCGTCTGGCGCATGCTACACGTGGCGTTTTTGATGTGCGCAAAATCCGCTATGGCAACAATTACACGTTGCTTCTTTCGCAGGATTCGCTGGCGCGCGCGCGCTATTTTATTTATGAGATTTCACAGGTGGATTTTATCATTTACGATCTTGGCGATACCATTCATGCGCGGCTTGGCGCCAAAGAGGTGGCTGTGGTTATCGATACAGCAAGTGGCGTCATCAATAGTTCGCTGTGGAATGCTTTGATAGAAAATGGCGACGATCCCAATCTGGCCAACGAACTTTCAGAAATTTATGCCTGGACCATCGACTTCTTTGGCATACAGAAAGGCGACAGCTACAAGGTGGTGTATGAACGGCGGTCAGTGGATGGCGAAAATATTGGTATCGGTAGAGTGTTTGCGGCCAACATGAACCATTACGGGAAAGACATCCATGCTTTTTATTTCGTGCAAAACGGGCAAGGCGATTATTTTGATGAAAATGCCAACAGCCTGCGGCGTGCTTTCCTCAAGGCACCACTGAAGTTTAAGCGCATCAGTTCTGGTTTTACACATAGCCGTTTGCATCCGATTCTGAAAATTCGCAGGCCGCATCTTGGTGTCGATTATGCTGCCGATCATGGCACACCCGTAGTTTCTATTGGTGATGGGGTGGTGGATTTTGCTAAATGGGACAACGGTGGCGGCGGGCGTGCCGTAAAGATAAAACACAACAGTACCTACTCCACGCTCTACATGCACCTTTCTAAGTTTGGTGCCGGCATAAAGGGAGGCGCCCGCGTAAAGCAAGGGCAGATAATCGGTTACGTCGGTTCTTCGGGTCTGGCTACCGGCCCTCACCTCGACTTCAGGGTTTACCAAAATGGAAAGGCTGTCGATCCCACCAAATTAGAATCTCCTCCCGCTCATCCTGTCGATGCCCCATACCGCCAGCAGTTTTTTGCCGACCGCGACAAATGGATGCGCGTTTTGCACAACCTCCCTACTACCGAAGTCGATAGCGTGATGACGGTTTTGTAGAGCGTACTATATAATAAGGTGTAGGCTGAGAGGAAATCCGCGTTAATCAGTCCGATCCGCGTCATCTGTGTTCCCTCACGACACGAACGCTGATGCTTCGGCCACGCTCAGCACAAGTAACACAGATTTTACAGATAATCATAGATAGAAACAAAACCGATCCGACTGCTGGCTTGTGCGTCGGCATCCTCCCCATTAAGGGGGAGTTAGAGGGGTCTTGCTTGTGCGCTGGAATTCTCCCTTTCCGGAAAGGGTCGGGGATGGACGAAACGAACCCGGTTACTGAGCGTAGTCAAAGTACCGTGTTCCATAAAGTTATTTATATTAATTCTAAATTATACAAAATATTTTTTAGTTGTTAATATAACTAAATGAAATCGTGGTAGTTAGTTAAGAAATTGTTAATTTCCGAAAATTGCCAATTGAAACAATAGCAGGCAAACGAGCAAATAAAATGGAGTAGCCGAAGGAACCACGTGAAAACATTTTATATTTGCCTGTCGATTCATCCTAAAAATTCCAGAGAGCTATGTCCGAAAAAGAAACTTCAAGCCTGCGGAAATACCTGGTTATCTCCGTCAACTCGCTGGCCTACTTCATGCTGGCGTATCTGTTTATCATCCTCCTCATCAATTTTATGTCGATGTTCATGGCCAAAATTTTCTATAGTGTGGGCAGTTCCATGACACAAAACGGTTTTGATATCGATAAGGCGAACTTTCGTTGGTCGCTTGAATCGGTGGTTTTGATATTTTTTATCGGCGTAATGCTGGCCATGCTTTTCGGCATTTGGTTTCAGATGATCTACATCAAAACGCGCAAAGGTAGCAGTCACTTGAAGCTGTTTTTCCTATGGAGCTATCTGATTGCTTACACCATTTTTTTAGGCGACATGGTATTTGGTGCTTTCTTCAACTACATGCCGGGCGCATTTTTCAACTTTATGGGTTTGCCCATTCCCCTGCGGGTGGTCATAGGTATCGGTGGGTTGGTGATGCTTTTTGTGGTAGGCTGGGTGTCGGCCAAAAATGTGTTGGTTTCGTTGAACATTTATTTACACAAAGCAAGTGTTTCTCATATCAGGCCTTATGTTACGGCGCAGTTGGTTGTGCCTTTCCTGGTAGGTAATGTAATCATCTTTTTCCTGAAATCGCCCCTGCAGGCAAAGTTTGAATATGTGGATACCCTCGTGCTGCTCACCATGATTGTAGTGATAGCCGGGGTGATCTTTGCCATCGACAAACAGCAGTCGGTCAAGTTTACACGGCACCGCGACAGCTTTCGGGTGCGGTGGGTTCCG
Source organism: uncultured Lentimicrobiaceae bacterium (assembly GCA_964612515.1). GTDB lineage: Bacteria > Bacteroidota > Bacteroidia > Bacteroidales > 4484-276 > SABY01. The sequence goes on from CAZTCX010000201.1 coordinate 4,566, forward strand.
GTGCTCATAAGTTTGGCAGCAATAGTAGCTTATGCGCTGATATTCAACACGAGACTTTAGAAAAAATTATATTGATGTAAATGTTTAAAATAGATGAGCAAGTTAAAGATTGTTAATTGTTTTAGATTTCCTTGTTTAGCATTAGGTTTTTTCTAATTTTGACGTTGCTTTAGGTAGAAAAGCAGCAACAAAAAAAGTGAGTTCTGTAGCAGATTGAGAGATTGTAGATGATCATTACCATTAATCCTTAAAAAAATTTCTGGTAACGTACACAACGGGAGAAATCCCTTTCCGCCACACCACCCGCCTCAAGTTTGTTTTTCGATTGATTGCAACAAAACGATTGTTCAACATAAAATAAATTTAATGTAGCGGCCTATGAAACAGATTCCTTAGCTTAAAAAGGAATGGTTCTGCCTGTAAGTAGAATCTACCCTATGATCATTACTTTTGAGGGTGATGATCTTTTTTAGATTGCGTGCCCAGTGCACAACAAAAAAACTTAACGCATCAAATTCTCTTTAATTTAAAAACTTGACTTTATGAAAATTATTTACGAAAAACAAAATCGTGGCCGCTACATCAGCGGCCTGCAAAAGCTCTCACTATTCTTGGTGATGATGCTTTTTGGGCTGACTACAGCCTTTGGTCAAACGTTTTCCAGTAACAGTCCTGTTTGTGCAGGCTCACCGTTGCAATTAATCTACACAGTCGGTGGCGGTTGTACAACAACTTCAGTGGTATTTACGGGGCCTGGTGGCTGGAGTCAACCTGGTGTACAGACTTCTCCGGGTGTTTGGAAAGCTACAAGAAATAGCATGTCAACTGCTCATGTAGGGACTTACACCGCAACACCCAATTCGACATGCCCGACTAAGACCACTATTGTAAGCATGAATGCTTTACCAACCACTCCGACTATTAGTGGTGCCAAGGATCTGTGCGGAAAAAACAATCTGGTTAACTATACCATTGATCCATATGTTACGACTGGCAAAACTGTTTTTTGGTCTGTTACCTCGGGTTTAGGTGCAATCCAAAGCGGACAGGGAACAGGTACGGTTACGATTAACTGGGGTGAGACTCCTGAATTTGGAGGATTAAACGTTACTATTACAGACAACACTACCGGTTGTTCGGTTACCACTACAAACTTTCTTGTTACTATCCATGCTTATCCATCCGTTTTTAACATGTTGATTAATCCGAACAATGATGGTGGATATTGCCATGGTGAAAGTGGGATTAAGATAGGGCTGAGTAGTTCCGAAACAGGAGTTGACTATCTACTTAAAAAAGAGGGAGTAACTCAAGAGATTCAAGGTGGAACGGGTACCGAAATTTGGTTCCTCAATTCTTATACTGGCAATGGAATAGATGAGTTTACTATTGAAGCAGCAACTTTATACTGTAATCAACCCATGAGTGGCTCTGTTTATCCTGAAGAATTTGGAAATCCAACAGCAGATGCTGGTACTGGTGGTAGTGTCTGCTCCGATAATTTAGCTGGCGACCCGTTTACTTTTACTGGTACTCTTCCAACCGATCCTAACCAAGGTACATGGAACCCTGTTTATGTATGGTCTTATACTGGTCCTGGCACTGCTACCTTTGATGATGCTACTGATCCTGC
>CAZTCX010000202.1:0-6155 GCA_964612515.1 uncultured Lentimicrobiaceae bacterium
GGTGGCCATGCAACCCGTCGAAAACGAAAACCTTAACGACGTAATGGAAGAAGTGCACATCAGGCTTTCCAATGCGATAAACTTGATATAGGGCAGGGCGCGGGGCGCAAGGCGCAAGTAATAGGGTTGCCATCCCTTTAAGGGCTGACATCCCTTAACTTCTCCCCTCTCATTTCTCATCACTCATCTCTTCTTCACTTCCTACATTCTTCTTTCGTCGGCTTTGAAGGCACCGCGGGCATGGAGAATCCACTGACTTCGGTCGAGCGGATTAACACCTTTGTATGGTCGGCTTACACCTTCGCCTGGCGGGCAAGGCTGGTAGCCGCGCAACGAGATCCGCAACTGACCAAGGCCTCCCGAAATCGATGCCAGACGTGCTGCATAATCGGTGGAGGTTGCAGCAGGCACTGTTCCGTGTAGCGTAAAATTCTCGTCGGAAAAGCTGGGTGTACCAAAGGTGGCGCGCATCTGATGCAGGTCAGCAGCAACTTTGCCTAATAAGGATTCAGTGGCGATTATAGTAAAGTCGAAAACTGGCTCCAGCAGAATTGTATCCGATTTAGTTAGCGCATCCATCAGCGCCATCGGGGTAGCAATGATAAAATCGCCCGGACGAGAATGCATCTCGTGGTCTTCACCACCCACCAAAGTAATTTTCACATCCGTAACTTCCCAACCCCGGATGCCCTGCTCCAGCGATTTTGCAATAATGCCGGCAATCTCATTTTGGTATTTCTGCCGGATTTTATCAACGCTAACCGCGGATGTGTATGTAATTCCCGATCCGGCAGCAGCGGGTTCCACCAAAAACTGAACTACTGCCCAACAAGGCTTAGGCATTGTGTAGCTGGCAAAACCAAAAGCTCTGGTTGCAGGTGTTTCTTTATAAATAATGGAAGGAGTGCCAAAATGTACCTGCAGCCCATATTGACTTTGCAGTATCTCTGACAATATCTCCAATTGTATTTTGCCCATGAGCTGCACGTGCAGTTCGCTTTCCTTTTTGTGCCAGCGCAACGCCAGCCGCGGGTCTTCTTTGTCGATCTGCGTGAGCGCTGTGGCAAGGGATACAAACTGCGCGGGATCAACGGGCAACACCTGCACCGTGAGCACCGGCTGCATTACCTGCGCGGTAGCGGGCACCGCGTGATCGTTGCCCAAAACATCACCGATGCGGGCTTGGGAGAGTCCGCTTACGATTCCTATATCTCCACAACTTAGCAAGGTTTCGTCAGTCAAACGGCCATGGACTCGTTTTTTAATCTGGGCTACTTTTTCTTCGAGCTGCCGCGTATGATTCCAAACTTTATCGCGCACTTTCAGGCTGCCATCAAAAAGCCGCACATGCGCCAAATGACCCAGTGCGCTATCGTTTTCTACTTTAAAAACCATTGCCGACAAAGTAGTTTCGGTGTCGATGTTTGGTGGTATAAACCGCACTGCTGCGTCGAGAAGTTCCTCGATGCCGCGACCCCACTTGGCAGCTCCGGCAAGAACAGGAAAAAGATTACGCACCGCAACTTGTTGCTGCAGATGGTTAAAGAGAAAAGAATCTTCCAAAGGTTTTTCTTCAAGATAAACATCAAGGATTTCGTTGTCGAGGTCGGCGAGGTTTTCGATCATGAAGCGCCTATAATATTCGGCAGCAGGATCATTTTCATTAAAGATGCTTTCCATCGTGGCTGCGTCTGCGCCCTGACTGATGGGAAATGTGAGTGGCGCTGCCGCAATTCCCAACTCCGATTGCAACTGCTGAAGCACTTTTTCAAAATCGGCTCCGGCACGATCTGTTTTATTAATAAAAAAGATCACCGGGATGTCGCGACTTTTCAGCGCATGCCACAACGTGTAAGTGTGGGCCTGCAATCCTTCCACAGCCGAAACAACGAGAATGGCACCGTCGAGGATTTGCAAGGCACGTTCCACCTCTGCTGAGAAATCGGCGTGACCGGGCGTGTCGATGAGGTTGATGCGCTGCCCTTTCCACAGCAACCGGTCGTAAGCGGCGCGCACCGAAACACCGCGTCGCCGCTCAATCTCCATACTATCGGTGAGGGTGGTGCCTTTGTTTACGTCACCAACGGCGGCTACGGTTCCGCCCAGAAAAAAGATATGCTCTGAGGTAGTGGTTTTGCCGGCGTCCACGTGCGAGAGGATGCCCAGGTTGATGATTCCGGATGACGTCATTTGGGAGGCAAAGATAGAAAAAGCGTAAAGCGCGGAGAGCAGGGCGCATGGCGCGAGGCGCAAAGAAAAGTGAGCAAAGAACAGAGAATGAATAGTAGAAAAGATTGCTATAAAACCCATACTTTTGTCAGCATTACTAAAGCAATAACCAAAGATGAAAAGGAACTTTTTATGGATCATTTTGCTTACGGGAATTTTATTTGCAGCAGGCTGTGGCGATGATGATCCAAAACCCGATCCCACACCTCCTCTCGAGGGTTATAATGTACTTTATCGCCTGAGCGCGTTTGGCAACCCAGACAGTATCGACATTTGGTATTATGTGCCAGGCAGAATCCTGATAAATGTAAAACCTGACAAGACACCCTGGGAGGCTCAGGGCAATATTTTTGAACTACTCGATTCGGTGGGGATGTATGCTACTATTTATCCACACGCCAATAGGCCGCTAACATACGAATACGAAATCATTGTGTCGAAAGGATCGGATTTCCTGAAAGGAACCAGCGGTTCGCTTACAATTCCGGTTGGAGACGTTCCTGTGCCCGTCCATATAAATTGGGCTGAGATGATTGAGCAATAATGTGCCCGAAATCCTTTTTGGGTAAATTGTTAAAACAAAAAACCCACTGCCATAATTTCACTTAGCAGTGGGTTTTTGATTTGTAGCGAGGGAGGGACTCGAACCCTCGACCTCAGCATTATGAGTGCTGCGCTCTAACCAGCTGAGCTACCTCGCCATTTTTAATACAAAAAGAACTTTTCGATTCCCGTTTTTCAGTCGGGGCGGCAAAAGTAGCGTTTAATTTTTAATGACCATAAAAAAAATTGTTTTTCTGCATCTTTCCATCTTCTTCAGCAAATGGCAAGCGAACTTTATAATCGTACAACAATAAATGTCTTTAGCATTAGCGAAAGATTATTTCTCCTGCTTGACGGCGCAGGTTTTAATTCCCAGGATGCGATACGCCGGGCAGAAGCCTACAAAGCTGGTAATTACAAAAATGATGGCCACCACCAGGAGCGCAATTCCCCACCAGGCGTGCAGATATCCGGTAAAATACAAAGCTCCGATAGCGATTGCGATGATGATGCGCAGCACGCGGTCAGCCACTCCCATATTCTTTTTCATTATAAAAAGTATTTGAATTTGTGCTGACATTAACACCTGCCGGACGCCATTGTTTATCAGGCGAGTTAGTCATTATTTAATTCCTTCTGCTCATTCATTAGCCATTCCATCCAGGCATCCAGGCCTTCCTCGGTTTTTACCGAAAGCTCAAAAAACTTCAACTGCGGGTTTACGCGCAAAGCATATTCGCGCGCTTTCTTCACATCAAAATCGACATACGGCAACAGGTCGGTTTTGTTGATAACGCACACATTAGAAGTTTCAAACATGGTGGGATATTTCAACGGTTTGTCGTCGCCTTCGGTTACGCTTATAATGACTACGCGCTGCGCCTCGCCCAGGTCGAAAAGCGCGGGGCATACGAGGTTGCCCACATTTTCGATTATCAGGATTCCGTCGGTTTTTATTTCGAGATGTTTTACGGCACGGTTCACCATGTCGGCATCCAGATGGCAGCCGTTGCCAGTGTTGACCTGTACCACGGGCGCTCCGGCCTCCTTGATGCGGTTGGCGTCGTTGAGGGTTTGCTGGTCGCCTTCGATCACATAGATGTTGGTTTTCCCTTTGAGCCGGGCGATGGTTTTTTCGAGCAACGCAGTTTTGCCTGACCCCGGCGAACTCACCAGATTGAGCACCAACAGTCCTTTCCCTTCAAAGTAGCCGCGGTTTCGCTGCGCCATCCTATCGTTTTGCTGAAGCGCATCCTGCTCTACGGCTATCTGGCGGCTGTGCGTATGATCGTGATCATGCGTATGGGAATGGCCGTGTGCGTGATCGTGCGCATGCCCATCATCGTGGTGGTGGTGATCATGATCATGCGGATGGCTATGATGCTGATCGGCATGATCGTGCTGATGGTTCTCATCATCGCCGCTATGCGTGTGGCTATATTTATGTGGATGGAGGTGCGAATGGGTCGCATCATCGTGGGTGTGTGGATGCGCATGTTCGTAGGAATGGGTGTGGGTTTCCTCACCCGGCTTTAAGATTTTTACAGGTTCATCGTCGTGGCCGCAGCCGCATGTTCCGCACATAATATCGTTGGTTTAGGTTTTTAATATTAATGAAATGAACGGCAAAAGTAACGGAAAGTTACGAAGGACAATTTTTGATTGACGAAGGACGAGTGACGAAGGACGATTGACGGTGAACAATTAACGATGAAGGATGGAATAAGAAGCAACGCGAAGAAGTAAACAAATTGCTTCGCTGCGCTCGCAATGAACGATGAACAATTAACGATGAACGAATAACCGAAAATCAATCCACATTAATAGATTTTATCCGTAATTCCTTTCCTGCAAGCACTTCAGGATTGAAGGCGCCGCACCAGGGACAGGGATCAAAAAGGTTGTCGATTTCAAATTCATTGCCACATCCACTGCACAGGCCACGCCCGGAAATCCGAATGATTTTTACCTCGGCGCCGTCGAGAAACGTTCCCTTTATGGCAGCTTCCATAGCGGTTTCCATGGCTTCATACACCACCCCTGATAGCTCTCCAATCTCAAGTTCCACTTCATTTACACAACGTGCATTGGCCTTTTCGGCATGTTCGATGGCGATATCCACAATATTGACAGCAATTGAAAATTCGTGCATGATTGGATGATTTTAATTAATTCAATGAATAAAAGAATTTGTTCAGCAAATTCTGGGGAGCATTTCTCCGGCCAAAATGTCGAGCAGACGGGTGCCTCCCACGGCAGTCTCCATCAACACCTTCCCGGGATGGTCGGTGGTAACGGAGCCTATGATGGCTGCTTCTGCACCCAACGGATGAGCGCGTAATTTTTGCAACACATCCTGCGCTGCTTCTGCTGCTACTACCAGCACCACCTTTCCTTCGTTAGCCAGATAAAGCGGGTCGAAGCCAAACACTTCGCAGGCACCTTTCACCAGCTCCTTTACAGGAATTTGGTCTTCGCTTATGCGGATGCCTGCTCTGTGACGTTCGGCCAGCTCGCACAGCACGGTGGCCAGTCCACCGCGGGTGGCGTCGCGCATAAAGCGGATATCGGCGGGATGATCGAGCACCGTTGCGATAAGTCCATTGAGTGAAGCACAATCGGAAACGGCTTGCGAGCGGAAACTCAAATCCTCCCGCGCCGCCAGGATAGCGATACCGTGGTCGCCCATGCTGCCGCTGACAATAATCTGGTCGCCGGCCACTATGGTATTACCATAACCAATATGGCGGCGGTCGGCGGGCAGTTGACCAATGCCGGCGGTATTAATAAAGAGTTTATCGCATTTGCCACGATTCACTACTTTGGTATCGCCGGTGATAATGGATACGCCGGCAGCAGAGGCTTCGGAAGCCATCGACTGAACAACTCTCTCCAGATCGGCCAGCGGCAAACCTTCTTCAATGATAAAACCGCAGCTCAGGTAAAGTGGCTCTGCTCCCGAAACTGCGAGATCGTTAACGGTGCCGCACACCGCCAGCTTGCCAATGTTGCCACCGGCAAAAAATATCGGATCAACTACATACGAATCGGTGGTAAAAGCCATTTGCCCCTGTTGGGTGTCGAAAACGGAGGAGTCGGTTTGTGCGCGCAGGAAATCATTTGAAAAATGCTTTACGAAAATCTTTTCGATAAGCTCGTGCGTGAGTTTGCCACCGCTGCCGTGGCTTAATAAGATATGATCGTGTGTTGCCATCAGGTCATTAAAATTTAGAAAGCAGATTAATATTGTCTGTCAAATGACATCGATAAAAATCTGCTTTGTTTTCCATTTTACAAATGAAAAGGAATTTTTGATTTAAGAAGGACAATTTACGAAGGACGATTTACGAAGGACGATTTACGAAGGACGATTTACGAAGGAC
>CAZTCX010000203.1:0-6111 GCA_964612515.1 uncultured Lentimicrobiaceae bacterium
AGCATATCCACCATTTCCTCCTTGACCTGCTAAAACCCAAACTGTACCTCCATTAGTAGCAGCATCAAAAGATTCGGATCCTAATCCGCCGCCTCCTCCTCCACCAGAACCGGCTCTAAACATTGCGGGTGCACCTGAATAGAATATATCGCCTCCACCCCCTGATGCCGGAGAAGATGTCGTCGTTCCTTCAATATAAAAAATAGCCCCGGCTCCTCCTGGAGTAGGCACTCCAAATTCAGGATTAATCATATACGCATACGGAGGGTACCCTCCGATATTTCCATATTGATAAGCTGAATAAACCACGTTTGGATTGCCTGGCTCGATGGCCTGGAAGAATCCGTCGCCACCCAGCGTAACTACCCACTCATCGCTGGTAACGCCCTGTGACTTGGTGTTGCGTGATGGGCCGCCCATGCTGTTGTTGTCCTGCGTGCCGCCATAAACCCAATAAAAAGGCTCGCTGTCGTCGAGTGTAACGCGATAAAACTGGGTAACTGGAAGGTTGCTTTTAAAAATAAAATTGCTACCACCGTCGAAGGTTTCATAGATGCCCCCATCGCCGCCAATCATGAAATGCTCCGAGTCACCCGGATCGATCCACATGGCGTGATCGTCCACATGACGGCCATTATTACCAACAGATTTCCATGTTTTGCCACCGTCGGTGGTTACTTTTGATATCGTTTCGACTGAGTAAACTTTTTCAGGATCGTTGGGGTCGGCAATGATTTCGTTATAATATTGTCCGCTGGAGCTGTAGCTGCTGCGCTTTTCCCAGGAAGCACCGCCATTGGTAGTCCTAAAGAAGCCGCCCTTGTCGTCTTGTGCTTCCATTATCAAATATAAATAATCAGGATTGGCGGGCGAAATAGCCATTCCCATGCCGCCGATATGAACAGCGGGCAAGCCTTTCATAATCTTATTCCAGGTTTCACCACCGTCAGTAGATTTATAAACTGCCGATTCGGGCCCGCCGCCGATTTTGGTGTAAACATGACGCCGACGTTGTTCGGAGGTGGCATAAAGAATATCAGGATTGCGCGGATCCATCACGATATCATTCACACCGGTGTTTTCGCTTATCTCAAGTACTTTCTTCCAGGTTTTACCACCGTCGGTAGTTTTATAAAGACCCCGATCGCCACCAGGCCCCCAGGCCGAACCTTCGGCAGCTACAAAAACAATTTCCTGATTTGTGGGATGAATAACGATTTTACCAATTTGACGTGACGAATCCAGGCCCATGTGTTCCCAGGAACTGCCGCCATCGGCTGATTTATAAACGCCATTGCCATAGCCCAATGCACGCTGGTGATTGTTTTCGCCGGTGCCAAGCCAAACCAGATTGTGGTTGGAAGGCGCAAGGGTTACAACGCCCATCGAGTAGGCTTTGTGGTGGTGCCGTTGTTGGTGGTTTTCCAAAGATGTCCGGAAGCCACGGCAACATAATATTCGCTGTGGTTGTCAGGGTTTACAGCAAAATCAGCAATGCGACCGGAGGTAAAGGCAGGTCCGATGCCACGCCATTTTAAGCCTGAAAATACCGACGATTTCAAGGTATCGGCAGCTTCACTTTTATCTTTTTTCTTTTTAGCAAATACATCTGCCGAAGCAAACAGAAAGCAAACCGTTAGCAATAATATGCCTGCGTGGTGTAGCGTTGAGCGGTGGGAGTGGATGAAGTGATGGGTGAAACGCATTGTGTAGATTTTTGTTGATAAATAAATTATGTTGATGAATAAATTATTTTGAGAAGCCAAAGATAAATTTAAAACTTGCAATTGGAAATTTTGATGCTGCTAAATGTTTGGAAATTGTAAGTTTTTTGTTGGCATGGAATCGGAGATGGAGGATTTAATCTATTTTCGCGAATTAAAATCTATCTCATGATGAAAAAAATCCACCTGTTTTTAACACTGACCCTTGCAGTGTTTTTTGCTTCAGCGCAGCAGCAAACTGCAAAGAATGCCTTTTCAATAAATATTAAAAACTGCGACAACAAAGAGGTAACGCACGACAAATCTGCAAAAGAATTACAGGCTAATTTTAGAGCCGATAAAACCTACGGTGGAGTCCCTCTAACCGTCCAATTTACCGATCGTAGCCAGGGTGCAGTGACAAAATATGAATGGCGTTTTGGCGATGGCTCCGTTGATACTGTAAGAAATCCCGTGCATGTGTATCAGCAACCGGGGATTTACACCGTGAAGCTTCGTATCTGGGATGCTGATTCCGCTTCCAGCCTGGCATCCAAACCTGATTTTATCCGCGTAGCTGGTTACGGATCTTGCGATTCGCTCAACTATCGGATTCCCGGAACCTATTATTTGTATCGCGTGGCTGCCCCCGATTATGGTTATCTTTCGGGCACTAACTCTCGTGGCGATTTGGCGAAAGCCACACTTTATCAAGTGAACGAAGACAAGGGTTTGCTCATGGGCGGCGTGTTCGATTTTGCCTGGGCCACGCAGTCGTTGAGCAATGATGTGCCGGTAGTTTTTAAAATTTGGGATAACGATGGTGCTAACGGTAGCCCCGGAACGGTTCTCGATCAGGGGACTGTGCCGCTGTCGCAAATAGTTTTTGATGTTGAAAATCATTTATCCACTATTGTATTTTTCGATCAGTGGACTCCCATTTTTTCCGACTTTTTCATGGGATTTGAGATGCCACAAATTGCCGGCGATACCATTGCTCTTTTTACTAATAAAATTACTGCGGTGCAGCAAAGCGATTCGTGGGAGCAAACCTCCACCGGAGATTGGCGCACCTACCAACAAGGCAATCCCGGTCTGAATGTAAATCATGCCATGTATCCGGTTATTTGCAAAGCTACCGGCATTGCCAATGATCTGCTTTCGCAGGATATTCTTGTCTATCCTGTGCCGGCCAAAGATCAGGTTTACGTTTCCATTCTTAATCCCAATATCAAAAATCTGAACGTGCAGCTTCTCGATGTTTCGGGAAGGGTAGCGAATTGCAAACTAACGCCGCTATCTGCCGGCTATGTTATCGACGTACATGAACTCACCCGCGGAATGTACTTCTTGAGGATTCAAACAGGCGATGACATTACCACCCGAAAAATAGTGATAGAGTAGGGAGGTGGTGCTCTAAAACCATAGAGCCACCAATGCTTTAATCTTTTGCGCATGAAAACGAAGTTGATTTTAATTTTACTATTAATGATCACAACGGTTTCATTTGCGCAAGATGACACGACGAGGCTGGCTAAAATTTCCCGAAATCGCTATGCGTTTGCGCTGATTCCTTCCGGAGCCAGAAACATTTATGGAATTGCCATCGGGCCGGTGGGTTCAGAAGCTATTTGTAATTTGACTTACACCAAATATTCGCATGGCCTGAACCTTCAAATTCCCGGACAAGGTTTTTTGCAGGCTTTTTATATTAATAAAATCGATTTCAGTGAGGCAGAGAAAACACCCGAAAATGATTCACTGGCATTTTACGACACTTTGCCTTTGCGCGCAGTTCATAACGGGTTGATTCTTTCTCCATTTGGAACTTTTACTTCCGAAGTTAACGGTATCTCTTTATCATTATTCATGAGTATGGGGCAAACAGTAAATGGTATTTCCATCAATGCGCTCTGGAATCTTTACGATAAAGTCAATGGAGTTGCCATAGGCGCAGTGAATACTATTGGAACAGTGAAAGGCGTTGAGATTGGTGTCGTTAATAAAACAGCCCATCTACATGGGCTTCAATTTGGACTTTGGAACAAAAACCAGAAAAGGTCGCTACCAATTGTCAACTGGAATTTTAAAAAAGATCAAAAGCGAAAGTCGGCAGCAGATGCTGGTTTTTGATAAAATTCCTGAGATTTTATTCCTTGATTTTCCCACACGACTCACATCAATAACAATTTACGGTCTTGATTATCACAATCTTTAATTGTACTTTTGAGTTTTCTTTTAAATAATAATTGCGCCATGGAAAACGACAACCTAAACGAACCCGTTCAACCTTACGGTCAGCCAGCAAGCTTCGACCAGGTGTGGAAACTGTTTCAGGAAACCGGAAAACAAATTCAGGAAAATGACCGGATTCTTACTGAAAAGTTTAAAGAGACTGATAAAAGCATCAAAAAACTTTCGGATTTATTTACGACGCAATGGGGCAAATTGATTGAAACACTTGTTGAGGGTGATCTGATTAAATTGCTCAACGAGAAAAACATTCAGGTTACGCAAACTACCGAACGCGTAAAAGGAAACCATAAGGGGCAGAATTATGAATATGATATTGTTGCTATAAATGGCAAGGAGGTCGTAATTGTAGAAGTAAAAACCACCTTGCGTGCTGAAGATGTTAAAGAATTTCACCAAAAGCTCTGGAAGGCCAAAGAGTATTTATCCCAATACAAAAACAACATCATTTATGGTTGCATGGCTTTCCTCAAAGCCGAAGAAGCCAGCGACCGGATGGCAGAGAAAATGGGCTTTTTTGTTATAAAAGCTACCGGCGGCAGCGCCTCTATTATCAATCACAAAGAGTTCGTGCCGAAGGCCTTTTAGAACTGCCCGACCCAGCAAAGCCTCTCCACGTGGCCGCTTTGAATTACACCCCGTTTAGGAAAAAGTTCTACTTTTGCAATCCCAAAAAAAGCAGTAGATTATGTTTGAAAGTTTAAGCGAAAAACTCGAACGTTCCTTCAAGATATTGAAGGGTCACGGCCATATTACCGAAATAAACGTAGCGGAAACACTCAAGGAAGTCCGCAAGGCATTGCTCGATGCCGACGTCAGCTATAAGATTGCCAAAGATTTTACCGAGGAGGTCAAAGCCAAGGCGCTTGGTCAAAACGTTCTTACGGCAGTTTCGCCGGGTCAGTTGATGGTGAAAATCGTCCATGAAAGTCTGGTGGAACTTATGGGCGGCACCCACGAAGAGCTCAACATCAAAGGCAGTCCTGCCATTATACTTATCGCCGGATTACAAGGTAGCGGCAAAACAACTTTTGCTGCCAAGCTTGCCAATTATCTAAAACAAAAAAAAGGAAAACAGCCGCTTTTGGTTGCTGGTGACGTCTACCGCCCCGCTGCTATCAATCAGTTGCAGGTGCTCGGCGAGCAAATTGGCGTTCCGGTTTATACCGAAGAGGGAAGTAAAAACCCTGTAGAAATTGCCAAAAACGCCATCAAGCACGCTAAGAATTTCGGTCAGAATGTGGTGATCGTGGATACCGCGGGTCGGTTGGCGATTGATGCCCAGATGATGGACGAGATCAGCAACGTGAAGAATAGCATCAACCCGCAGGAAACGCTTTTTGTGGTGGATGCCATGACTGGTCAGGATGCTGTGAATACTGCCAAAGCTTTCCACGACCGCCTCGATTATGAAGGCGTGGTGCTGACAAAACTTGATGGCGACACACGCGGCGGCGCTGCCCTTACCGTTCGGTCGGTGGTAGATAAGCCAATCAAATTTGTTGGTATTGGCGAAAAGATAGATGCGCTCGACGTGTTTTATCCCAGCCGTATGGCCGACAGAATTTTGGGTATGGGCGATATCGTTTCGCTGGTCGAAAAGGCACAGGAGCAATACGACGAAGAAGAAGCCAAAATACTGCAACGCAAGATCGCCCGAAACCAGTTTAACTTCAACGACTTCCTGCAGCAGATCAAGCAAATCAAAAAGATGGGTAATGTCAAGGATTTGATGAGCATGATTCCGGGCATGGGAAAAGCCATCAAAAATCTCGACATCGATGATGATTCATTCAAAGAGATTGAAGCCATCATTTATTCGATGACAAACGGCGAGCGCGAAGACCCAAAAATTATCAACGGCAGCCGGCGTCGCCGCATCGCCGCTGGTTCCGGGTCGGATATTCAGGAAGTAAACCGGCTCATCAAGCAGTTTGAAGAGACCCGCAAAATGATGCAAATGATGACGAAAGGCGGTGGCAAGAACATGATGAAAATGATGCAACGCATAAAAGCACGATAAATGCTGTGGCAAGCTACAAATTCCAATAATCAAATTGCAAATAAATTTTTATTTTAAAAATGCCCACGCTACCCCTCACGGGGCTGTCTCATTAATCGTACTTCATATTGGCAGCTAAGGTGGTTTTATTTG
>CAZTCX010000204.1:0-6030 GCA_964612515.1 uncultured Lentimicrobiaceae bacterium
TCCCTCCTCCAATCCATCGCAAGCCCTTGTCTTTCTGATCGTAGCGAAGAATCTATTGTTTTTAAACGGACACCAGTGATTGGGAATAAAGGTGGAGAAGATTCCGGGCATCTTTATTTATCACCACCCTGTTTGGTTTCGGCAATCCCCGACATTCGGATAATTTTATTCCTCACCGCTCATTTCTCAGCTCTCGCTTTCCGCGAATTGGCTATTTTTACGCGCAAAATAACGTTATGTACCGACACATTCCCAACTTTGTAACGCTGCTTAATCTTACCTGTGGCGCCATTACCATCGTGCTGACTTTTGATCAGGCGTTGGTGGCCGCCACTTATTTCATTGCGTTAGCAGCGGTTTTTGATTTTTTGGATGGCATGCTGGCAAGGCTGCTTAACGCTAAGAGCGACATCGGTCTTCAGCTCGATTCGCTTGCCGACGTCGTAAGCTTTGGGCTGGCGCCTTCTTTTATTCTTTATCAAATGATGCTTGTTGCTTCCAATCGTCCTGACTTTACGATTGGTGGGCTGGAAGTTTTTGCTTTTGCTGCTTTCGTGATCGCTGCTTTCTCAGCATTGCGTCTGGCAAAGTTTAATATTGATCCGGCACAAAAAGAAGGTTTTGTAGGATTACCAACCCCTGCCGATGCACTATTTATTGCTTCATTACCATGGGTTGTGATGCAGGCCACCACCCGTGATCATATGTTGTTACTGGGATTAATGGATAATTATTGGCTGCTGCTCTTGCTGGCAATCATTTTCTCGTTGCTGATGGTGGCGCCATTGCCTCTGTTTTCGCTTAAGCTCCGAAACCTAAGCTGGAATACCAATAAGTTGCGGTATGTATTTGCAGCACTGTCTGTTCTCCTCGTCGTCACCATATCAGCCTACGCTTTACCGCTCATCATTGTGCTTTATTTGCTCTTGTCACTGCTGTTTTATAAGCCACCGCAATTGGTAGGGAAATGAAAATCAAATTTATTTGGGATTTTTCTTCTCTCATCTCTCATCTCTCAATTCTCACCACTTTCTTCTCACCGCTTACTTCTTCGAATTAGCATAATCCTTCAGCAATCCCAGCGTAAGCCAGTTGGCAATGGCTTGGCGGTTGCTTACTTCGAGCAGTCGCTTTTGGTCGCGGGGATGGTTGATGTTGCCCAGCTCGATGTAGGTTGAAACAGGATCGGCATAGCGCAGCATGTATAGTCGTCGGCCGCTGATGGAGCCTTTGTAACCGCGTCGGGGCTGGTGGCGTTCGTACATCTCTTTGATGGTGGAGAAGAGTGTATTGTTGAGTGCTTCACCTTTCTTGCTGTTGGGATGGTGATAAAAGAAGATATCCACATTTTGCTCTTCATACCGCGAATCAACGTGCAGCTCAACAGTTCGCTGGTATTGCCCGCCATATTTATCGGCAAGTGAATTGATGGCATCGACGCGCTGCTTTAGGCGGCGCGTCTGGTTGAGCGGAATTGGATCTTCCGGCCAGCAGTATTCGTCTTTATCGCATTTCAGATAGCGGTCGTCGCGTATGCCATCGTCGGGGTCGCGGGTGATGATGTAAACGGTTGCATTGTGTTCGATCAGGTTGCGCGCCAGGCGCAGCCCAATGTCGTAGGCATATTCGTCTTCACACAATCTATGACCACCGTTGGTTCCCATAGCGCCGGGATCTGGACCGCCGTGTCCTGAAATAACATAGAAAACCGCTCCCTGCAATAGGTTATCTTTAAACTCCACCCGTTGATACTTTGGGCCAAAAATTGGGAAAACTCCTGCCTCTATCGGGTTCCCCTGCGCATCTTCTACCTGAATCGGCAAAAGGTAGGTCTTCCCCGTTTTTAATAAAAGGTCTTCTCCAAGGTTCTCCTTGTTGAG
Source organism: uncultured Lentimicrobiaceae bacterium (assembly GCA_964612515.1). Lineage (GTDB taxonomy): Bacteria > Bacteroidota > Bacteroidia > Bacteroidales > 4484-276 > SABY01. Next base: position 1,881 of record CAZTCX010000204.1, read on the forward strand.
TTCGATAAAAGCATCAAAATAATCGTTGGGATTCAGATTGTAACGGCGTAGTAGCCCGAAGATGCCTTCTCCCTTTTCGGGTGTCGCTTTTTTATATTCCTGTGCCATAGCCTCCGGTGAAATGGCAGAAAACATCAATAATAGAAGAGGCATTATGATGAAGGTGCTTACATAATTTTTCATGTGTCGAGGTCTTTTTCAAAAATGCAAAAATAACATACCGCGCCGGCTGTGCGCTACAGCAACGAACTTTTCATCAACAACTTGTTGTGAATTATCATTTTATAAAAATTTCCACTCTTTGCTTTGTCAATTAAAAAATTAAAGCGTTCTTTGCACTCCCTTTTTGGAGGGTAACCCGAAAAATAGAATACAATGGCACGTAAATGCGATATTACAGGAAAAAGAATGATGGTTGGCAACAAGGTTTCACACTCGAACCGAAAATCTAAGAGAAGATTTTATCCCAACCTACAAAAGAAAAAATTCTTCATTGCTGAAGAAGAACGTTGGATTACACTCAATGTCACCACTTCTGTATTGAGAACAATCAACAAAAACGGTTTTGACGTCGTACTGAAAAAGTACCGCGAAAGGGGAACCTGTCTGGTTTAAGCCGCAGGGAGTCCTAAAATCCAAACAACATGAGCTGTTGCTATCCTGATACGCAACGGCTTTTTTTTATTATCCCGCAAAGGGCTGGTGGCGCAAAAATAAATAGCAGGCAGTGCCGTTTGTAGAATTTATCCTTGTCGGATAACGAATTCACAACAAATCTTTGATGGCAACAAAATTCTTTCTGTATGTGCTGCTTTTCACGTTCCTTGGGCATGTACATGGATTTTCTCAAAATGCCGACCCCGAGAAACGCCTGATACAATTTTCGGGCGTGATAGTAACTGCCGACAGCCTCAATCCCGTATCTTACGCCAACATCCTCATCAAGAACACCCGGCGGGGAACCATAACCGACTACTACGGCTATTTCTCTTTTGTGGCCATGAAGTCGGATACCGTGAAGTTTTCGGCCGTTGGTTTCAAGGACAGCTACTATGTAATTCCTGATACCATCACCAGCGACCGCTATTCGCTGATTCATGTAATGGATGCCGACACCATTCTGCTGGAGCCGACCATTATTTATCCATGGCCTACCGTAGAAGATTTTAAAGAAGCTTTTGTTAATCTCGATATTCCCGACGACGATCTGGAGATAGCCCGCAAAAATCTGGACCGTTCCGAAATGCGTTACCGCATCGAAAGCTACCAGATGGATGGGAGTTTGAATTATAAAAACTATATCGACCGCGAGACCAGCAAACTCTACTATATTGGCCAGACGCAGCCCATCAGTATTATGAATCCTTTTGCCTGGGCCGCTTTTATCAAAGCCTGGAAAGAAGGGAAGTTTAAAAATCAAAATAAAGACAAGTATTAATAATCCCTTTACATGATCATCAGGATAGCCACACCTTTTTTTAGTAAGTTTCTAAAGCCATTTTTGTTTTTAATGCTCTGTGCTTTATCGGTTGGGGCGATGGCTCAAAGCAAGCCACAGGCTACCATTCAGGGAACTGTTACCAACGAAAAAGGCAAAGCGCTGGAGCTTGTTAATGTGTCAATATTCGGAATGCCGGGCGGGGCAGTGTCTGACGAAAAAGGTAATTACACGCTTCGGGTGCCTGCAAATGAAAACGTGCGCATCATTTTTTCTTTTGTTGGTTTTGAATCTTTTGAAAAGAAAGTGCGCCTGTCACCCGACGAAAGCCTGACGATAAATACTACCCTCATGCCATCGGCCGAGATGCTCCCCGATATTACCATTCAGGATGATCGTATCCGCAACACCAACCTCCAACGCATCGATCCCAAAGAGGTAACGGTAATACCTTCCGTAACAGGCAGCATAGAGTCGTTGATAAAGACTTTGCCGGGGGTGGCCAGCAACAATGAGCTTAGCTCTCAATATTCGGTGCGCGGCGGCAACTTCGACGAAAACCTGGTGTATGTAAACGACATCGAGATTTACCGGCCATTTCTTATCCGCTCCGGACAGCAGGAGGGAATGAGTTTTCTCAACCCCGACCTCACGGCTTCTATTCTTTTCTCGGCAGGAGGTTTCGGTGCTAAATATGGCGACAAGATGTCGTCGGCGCTGGATATTAAATACAAACGGCCACAGGAATTTGCAGGATCGGTTACCGCCAGTTTGCTGGGTGCCTCGGCGCATCTCGAAGGTGTGGATAAGTCGAACCGGTTTTCATATCTGGCGGGCGTTCGTTACAAAAGCAATCGATATGTGCTAAACGGATTGGAGACAAAAGGCGATTACCAACCCGTGTTTTTTGATTTTCAAACACTGCTGCGTTATCAGATTAGTGAAAAACTGGAACTTTCATTTTTGGGTAATTATGCCGACAACAAATTTGAATTGATTCCTGAGACGCGCGAAACGAATTTTGGAACCATCAGCGAAGCCAAGCGGCTCACGGTTTATTTCGATGGCCGCGAAACCGACCAGTACAAAACCTATCTGGGAGCGCTTAAACTTATTTATAATCCCACCAAACAAGTCCAGCTCAATTTTATCTCATCTGCTTTCAACAGCGACGAAAGCGAAACCTTCGACATACAGGGACAGTACTGGATTGGCCGTGTGCAGACCGGGCTGGGGCAAAGCGACTTTGGTGATGTGGTGAGCACCGATGGGGTAGGGACATTTTTGAACCATGCCCGCAACTACCTCAACGCAACGGTAATGACTGCCGAACACCGCGGTTCGTGGGAATCCCCTGCAAACTATCTTACCTGGGGCGTCAAATACCAACACGAAAATATCGACGATCAACTACACGAATGGGAGCTTATCGACTCGGCTGGCTTTACGCTGCCGCATCCGCCCGACAATATTGGAGCGCCTTTTCAAACTGTGACGCCACTGACGATGGGTTTCTTTGCAGCCTCAGACGCTACATTGTCCTCGAACCGCTACAGCGGATTTGCACAAAATACCTGGAACCTGGGAGCCAACGGCCGCGACTTTACAATTACTGCCGGCGTGCGCGGCCAGTATTGGGATTATAGCCAGCAATTTCTGTTAAGTCCCCGCGCTTCCCTTTCGTACCATCCCAAATGGACACACGATATTTTGTTTCGGCTTGCTGCCGGATATTATTACCAACCCTCTTTTTATCGTGAATTACGCAACTTTGATGGAACCATTGCAGAGGATAAAAGAGCACAGAAGTCAATACACCTGGTGGGCGGTGCCGACTGGAACCTCACCATCTGGGGGCGTCCTTTTAAGTTTACTACCGAGGTTTATTATAAATTTCTTGACGATCTGATTCCTTATGAGGTTGACAATGTGCGCATCCGCTATTATGCAAACGAGCGTGCGCGCGGCTATGCAACTGGCATCGATATGAAAATCAACGGTGAGTTTGTGCCGGGAATAGAGTCGTGGATGAGCCTTTCGGTGATGAAAACGCAGGAAGACATCTATGATGATTATTATTATCAATATTTTGATGCAGAGGGCGAACCATCCGGGACTGGCATGCTGCCTAATCCTGATGCGGCTATAAATGAAAGGGTGGAGCCGGGTTACATACCGCGTCCTACCGATCAACGCGTTCGCTTTAGCATGTTTTTTCAGGATTACCTGCCTATGAATCCTACCTACAAAATGCACCTGGCTTTGTATTTTGGCAGCAGTCTGCCATTTGGCCCGCCAAAGTCGCAGCGGTATCAGCAAACCTATCGGATGCCTCCCTATCGCCGCGTGGATATTGGCTTTTCAAAGCAGCTCATCGGTAGCCATACTACGTTTAAAGAAGGCAACCCGCTGGGGCACCTAAAGTCGATGTGGTTAAGTCTGGAGATTTTCAATTTGCTTCAGGTCAACAATACCATTTCCTATCTTTGGATCACCGACGTTTCGGGGCGCAAATACGCTGTTCCTAATTTCCTAACGCCTCGTCAGATTAACCTGAAACTTGTAGTGCAGTTTTAATTGTCAATCGTTAATTGTGCATTGCGAGCGCAGCGAAGCAATCTGTTTACTTCTTCGTGTTGCTTCTTTTCCATCGTCCTTCGTCCTTCGTCAATCGTCCTTCGTCAATCGTCCTTCGTCCTTCGTCCTTCGTCA
>CAZTCX010000205.1:0-5953 GCA_964612515.1 uncultured Lentimicrobiaceae bacterium
ATGGCGGCTGCGAATTTGTGGATATGACCGAGCAACTGGCCATCGACCGCGCCAAGGAGCTTTTTGGAGCTGAATATGCCAACGTGCAACCCCACTCGGGCGCACAGGCCAACATGGCTGTTTTTCTGACGTGCCTCAAACCCGGCGACACCTTCATGGGTCTTGATCTGGCACACGGCGGCCACCTGTCGCATGGCTCACCCGTCAACTCATCGGGCATCCTTTACAATCCGGTGTCGTATGGTGTGGATAAAGAAACCGGACGCGTGGATTACGATCAAATGGAGAAAACTGCTCTGACAGAGAAACCCAAACTCATCGTTGCCGGAGCATCGGCTTATTCGCGCGATTGGGATTACAAACGCATGCGTCACATTGCCGATCAGGTAGGCGCATTGCTGATGGCCGACATTGCCCACCCGGCAGGTCTCATCGCCAAAGGCGTGCTGAACGATCCGATGCCATACTGCCACATCGTTACCACCACCACACATAAAACATTGCGCGGCCCACGCGGCGGCATGATCCTGATGGGAAAAGACTTTGACAACCCATGGGGCGAAACCACCAAGAAAGGCGAAATAAAACCGATGTCGATGCTGCTCAACTCTGCCGTATTCCCTGGTATTCAGGGCGGCCCGCTGGAGCACGTTATTGCTGCAAAAGCAGTGGCTTACGGCGAAGCGCTCAGCGACGAATACATGCGCTACATCCTGCAGGTGAAAAAGAACGCACATGTGATGTCGAAAGCTTTTGTAGAACGTGGCTATCACGTGATCTCCGACGGCACCGACAACCACCTGATGCTCATCGACCTGCGCAGCAAGTTTCCGGCAATCACCGGACGGCAAGTGGAAGATGTGCTGGGCCAAGCCGACATCACCGTTAACAAAAACATGGTTCCTTTCGACAGCCGCAGCCCATTCCAGACTTCGGGATTGCGTATCGGAACGCCGGCTATCACTACACGTGGCCTCAAAGAACAACACATGGAGCCTATCGTGGAACTGATCGATCGCGTGATCTCTGATTTCGAAAATGAGAAAACCATCAACGACGCAAAAACTGAAGTGAACAAAATGATGTTACAGTTTCAGTTGTTTGCCGATTAAGATCGGATAAAAAATAATTCCATTTCAAAATAAAAGCCACTCACGATTGGATCGTAAGCGGCTTTTTTTTGTTGTTAAAAGATTTTAATAAGTGCTTCAACAAAATATCCATTGAAAATTAATTATTTACTTTGCACGCGATTAAAAAAACAGCTAAAAATAATTACTAAAAAAAATAAGCAGATTTGTACGATAAGTAAATTCAACATTAAAACAATCAACAACCAAATCTTCTATTATCCAATCAATTCAAAACTAAATTTAATCGATTAATGAAAAAGTACCTATTACTCATGGCGGTATTTGTATCCGCCTCACTAATTGCCCAAAATGCTGCCGACACTACTAAGAATTGGAAAGTAAGCGGTTTGACTAGTTTAACCCTCAACCAGGCAAGCTACTCCAATTGGACTGCCGGTGGCGAAAACTCCGTTGCAGTTTCAGCATTGGGAAAACTATTCGCTGACTACACTAAGGGCAACTTTAGTAACAACAACGCGCTGACGCTGAAATACGGCATGCTCAAAAACGAAAGCGACGAGCATGCACGCAAAAGTGAAGACCTCATCGAGTTCATCTCACAGTTCAATCAGAAATTCTCTAAAAACTGGAGTGCTACCGGTCAACTCAATTTCAATACGCAGTTTGCCAATGGCTACAACTATCCCGACGACAGCACAGTGGTATCCAAATTTATGGCACCGGGTTATCTTACCATTGCTCCGGGTTTGCTTTACAAACCGGTAGAGTATTTTAGCATCCTGATTTCACCTATCACGGCACGCACCGTCTTTGTGCTGGATCAGCAACTGGCTGATGTAGGCGCTTATGGCGTAGATGCAGCAGAGTACGACACAACGGGCGTAAAGACCGAAGATGGTAAGAACGTAAAGCTGAAAGCTGGTGCCTTTGTAGAATTCTATTTTAAAAAAGAGATCAAAACCGATCTTACACTGGAATCGCGACTTAATCTTTTTTACAATTATCTGCAGGACAACAACATTGCCGATGGTACGATGCCACTCGACATTAATTGGCAGACATTCATCAATTATAAACTTAACAAGTGGTTTTCGGCCAATCTGTTTGTACACGTGGCCTACATGCCCGGCGACGTATTTATTGATCGTGCGGTGTTAGTTGATCATGCCAAACCTGTTCCCAACGAAAAAATTCAGGTACTGCAGACTTTCGGGCTTGGATTTGCCTATAATTTTTAATCATTTTTCCTAAACAATCAAAACAAATTATTATGAGCTTAATTAAAGAATTCAAAGAATTTGCCATGCGCGGTAACGTAATCGACCTTGCCGTGGCAGTGATCATTGGTGCCGCATTTGGCAAAGTCATCAGCTCCTTTGTAGCCGACGTGCTTATGCCCCCGATAGGGTTGCTTTTGGGCGGTGTCGATTTTACCGACCTTCAGCTTGTTCTCAAAGAAGCGCAAGGCGAGATAGCTGCTGTAACCCTTAATTATGGCATGTTTGTACAAACGGTCGTTGACTTCCTCATCATTGCTGCCTCTATTTTTATGGTGATAAAAGTGATCTCCTCGGCAAAGAAAAAAGAAGCTGAGGCTCCGGCACCTTCTCCCATACCTACCAATGAAGAGAAATTGCTGGTTGAGATCAGGGATTTGCTCAAAAAATAAAGATTGAATTTCAATTAACAAAAGCCGTTCTATATTCAGAGCGGTTTTTTGTTTCTGGAAAGGGCATATTTTTCTAATGCCTTTAATTCAAATGTTTAAAAATTAAAAAATACAACTATGGAAAATTTCAATTTTAACCTTGAAAACCTTATTAACCTGGCCATCGTGTATGGGTTGAAGCTACTTCTTGCGGTTATTACATTGGTCATTGGCCTTTGGGTTATCAAAATTCTTATGCGTACGGTGCGCAAAACAATGGAGAAACGTGATCTGGACGTAACGCTACGTCAGTTTCTGCTGTCGTTGCTTGGAATTTTACTCAAGATATTGCTCCTCATCACGGTGATATCGATGGTAGGTATAGAAATGACGTCGTTTGTGGCTATCCTGGCGGCTGCCGGTCTGGCCGTAGGTATGGCGCTTTCGGGCACATTGCAAAACTTTGCAGGCGGTGTCATCATTGTTCTCTTCAAGCCTTTTAAGGTGGGCGACTTTATTACTGCCCAAGACTTTACGGGAACTGTGCATGAAATTCAGGTTTTTAATACCATCATCAAAACTTTGGATAATGTGACGGTGATTCTGCCCAATGGAGCACTGTCAACAAGCCCGGTCACTAATTTCTCGGTAGAAAATCAACGACGTACTGATATGGTTTTTGGTATTGGCTATAGCGACGACATCGATAAAGCACGTGAGATAATCAAAGGCTTGATCGCTGCTGATGCCCGAATTCTAAAGGATCCCGAGCCTTTTGTGGCCGTAACGGAACTTGGCGAAAGCTCGGTAAAAATTACTGTCAGACTTTGGACAGAGGCTTCAGATCTCTGGGCGGTGCGCTTCGATTTCATCGAAAACGTGAAGAAAGCCTTCGACCGCGCGGGTATCTCTATTCCATTTCCGCAAAGGGATGTGCATGTGTATCAGCAAAAATAAATGTGAGATATCATTTTATAAAAAAAAATCCGTCTTCGAAAGAGATGGATTTTTTTTGGCCGTTATTTCATCCCTTCCAGCACCAGAAAACCATAGCTTTCCAGTTGTAGTGTGTCGCCAACGCGAAGGTTGAAAATTTGGCCTGTGATTACATCCTGATAAGATCCTATAAAAAAATCTCCCTCAAGTTCAACCTGAACCGGTGTTGCAGAGAAATTGATTATCGCAATAACACGATCACCGTTTTTGGATCGGGCAAATGAAATCACCTTGTCGGGATGGTTGTTGTCGATTTGTTCCATCGCACCACCATAGCCGCCATTCCACAGCGCCTGGTTGCGGTGCTTCAGAGTGAACATCCGCGTGTAGAAATCTTCATTATCATGTCTGTTCCAATCAATCAGATCTTTGTCGAAAAAGCTAAGCGAACGATCCAGTCCGGCTTCCTGCCCGCTGTAAACGAGTGGCATGCCTTCGACGGTGCATTGCAAAGCCATGCAGGCCGGCAACATTGCGCCAAAGTTTTCGATGGGCGTTCCTTCCCAGGCATTTTTGTCATGATTATCAACAAAAGTCATCCGATAGGCCTCGTGAGGGAAAGCATTAACATGATGCGCCAGATAACTGTGCAACACGCTGATATTACTGTAGCCCTTTGCTACAGCGCGCATCTCATCCCACATGCTCCACGAGTAGGTCATGTCGAAAGCACGCTGGTGCAGGTCGCGCGATTCCCATTCGGCAAGCATAAACACAGGTTTTATCAGCTCCAGCTCGCGGCGGACATTTTCCCAAAAATCGACAGGGATAAAACCCGCAACATCGCAGCGATAGCCGTCGATGTTGGTTTCACGCACCCAATAGGTCAGTGCTTCGGTCATGTATTTGCGCAGGCCGGGCTGATCGAAATCAAAATCGATGATGTCGGTCCAGTCGTACCAGGGTGTTGGCTGAAAATTACCATCAGCACCCCGGATGTACCACTCCGGATGCTCCTCCACCAGCGGGTTATCCCAGGCCGAATGATTGGCCACCCAGTCGATGATCACGTACATGCCATGCGCATGAATGGTATCCACAAGGTTTTTGAATGATTGCAGATCACCAAACTCCGGATTGACACCGTAATAGTCTTTCACAGAATAGTAGCTTCCCAACGTGCCTTTTCGGTTCTCGACACCAATGGGATGAATGGGCATCAGCCACAGGATGTCCACTCCCATATTTTTGAGCCGTGGCAGGTGCCGGGCAAACGCATCAAAAGTACCCTCGGGCGTGTACTGGCGAATGTTCACTTCGTAAATAGTCGCATTCTTACTCCACGCCGGATGGGTGAGCTTTACGTAAGGTTGCGGCTGATAATTGGTCAAATCCATATCATTATTTGTTTGTGGTTCCTGATGCACGCATCGGGCGCTTATCGTAATAAAAACAAGGAGCAAAAAGATGTTCCGCATCATCAATCGGTAGTTATTCTTCATGAAATTTATTTTTTCGTCTTACGGAGATTTGATTTTTGATAACTGTAAATTGGAACCTTTTTAAAATTAAAAGACACGTTTTCTCTACTTCAGCCGATCCGGATTATCTTTCAAAAAGCTTTTCCAACTGCTGTAACTTTTGCCGGAAGGCAGATTTCCACTCTTGAAATGGTGGCAAACCGCCGCCGCCAGGCCATCGGTGGCATCGAGGGTTTCGGGTGTGAGGTCGTAATTGGTGAGATGGGTAAGCATGGCAGCTACCTGTTCCTTGCTGGCGGTTCCGTTGCCGGTGATGGATTTTTTGATCTCGCGCGGCGTATATTCGGTGATGGGAATGTCGCGGTACAGCGCGGCTGCCATGGCCACCCCCTGCGCGCGCCCCAGCTTGAGCATACTCTGTACGTTCTTACCATAAAACGGTGCTTCAATGGCCAGTGCGTCAGGTTTGTATTCCTCTACCAGCGCCAGCGTACGCTCAAAAATCTTTTTCAGTCGCAACGCATGATCATCGAATTTGCTGAGTCGCAGGATGCCCAGCGTGATCAGCGAAATCTTTCGGTTGTCGATGGCTATCAAGCCGTAGCCCATGATGACCGTGCCCGGGTCGATGCCAAGAATGATCTGATTAGCGGAAAGGTTGGAGTCTATTGTCAAAATGATTTACGAATTACGAAGGACGATTTTAGATTTACGAAGGACGATTTTAGATTTACGAAGGACTGACCTTGCCTGAAATAGGTTGACTTTTTTCTATTTATTATCTATTCTTTATT
>CAZTCX010000206.1:0-5921 GCA_964612515.1 uncultured Lentimicrobiaceae bacterium
AAAATATCTATGAACAAAATTGCATTGATCACCGGCGCTACTGCCGGCATTGGCGAGGCCATCGCCGAAAAATTTGCCCATAACGATATCGACGTCATCATCAGCGGACGGCGGGTGGAACGACTTTCTGAACTCAAAGAAAAGCTCGAAAAAAATACCCGCGCCCGGGTGTTGCTTTTGCAAATGGATGTTACACACCGCGCTGAGGTGGAGCATGCTATCCATTATTTGCCCGACGAATGGAAAAAGATTGACATTCTGGTGAATAATGCCGGGCTGGCTTCCGGACTCGATAAGTTGCAGGAAGGCTCCATCGACGACTGGGAGCTGATGATCGATACCAATGTGAAAGGGCTGCTCTACGTCACACGGGAGGTAGTGCCGATGATGATAAAAAATGGCAGCGGCCACGTGATCAACATCGGGTCGATGGCCGGACGTGAAGTTTATCCGCGCGGCAACGTCTATTGCGCCACCAAACATGCCGTGGATGCACTCACCAAAGGGTTGCGGATTGACACAGTCGGACAAAATATTAAAGTTACGCAGATTGCTCCCGGATTGGTGGAAACGGAGTTTTCGCAGGTTCGCTTCAAAGGCGATGATGAGCGCGCCGAAAAAATTTACCAGGGCTACCAGCCATTACTACCCGAAGACATTGCCGACGTGGCCTTTTATCTTACCACGCTGCCGCCTCACGTTTGCATCAACGATGTGGCTCTTTCGCCTTTGGCACAAGCCAACTCGTATGTGATCGATAAGAAGTAGCATGGCGCAAGGCGCAAAGCGCAAAGAGTAAGGAGTAGTTCGGTCGAGGCTGCAGTGACTGAGCCTGTCGAAGCCAGATTGTCGAAGTCAACTTTCAGAACTGCTATAACTTGCTGGCTGTGAGCTGTTCCATATCGGTGTTTGGACGAGGCTGTGCCTCGTCTGTTTTATTTTTACAGGCTGTGCCTGTTCGAAAGTTTAAAGTTTTAAAGGATAAAGCAAGCTGATATCCTCTCTATTTCTCTAGGCAAAACCTCATGTATGTATTAAAATTTGTATCAAAAAAGCAAGTAAAATTTCGAAAAAGAGATACAGTTATTAAATCCTATTTTATTATGAATTATGCAGAGATTCCCAAATTGGGCGTCTCTGCAGATCTTCCTCCCGTCTAAAAATCTTTTAAAATCAGACTTTATAATCTCCCATTATTTTCAATTTCTATTTTAAAACTTCACGAAATAGGAGCCTTTTTTCCATTTTGCCGACTTCACTCGCTGGCTGCAGATAAGGTGCTTACATTTAAAGTTTGGTAAAACTGGAGCAAAACATCTACTGGTTTTATTGGTGACTTGTTAAAAATGTTTCTTTTGTTTTTTAAAACGCCAAAAAGAATAGAGCGACAATGAAACCATTTAGAAGAGTTCTGCTTTCGATACAGCTTTTCCGCCGGCGGTACCTCACCGATCGGCAGTATATGCTGGGGCTAAGCGTGGTAGTTGGTTTCCTGAGTGGGCTGGCAGCAGTGATTATTAAAAACTCAGTTCACTTCATCCAGGGCGTACTCACCTCTGGTTTCGATATCCGTTTCGACAATGTGATGTTTATCTTTTATCCCATCATCGGCATCATTATCACGGTAATTTTCATTAAGTTTATTCTACGTCAGTATGTTGGAGATGGCGTCCCGAACGTGCTCCACGCCATCAGCAGAAATAAGGGCATGCTTAAGGCGCACAACATGTTCTCGTCGATGATCACCAGCAGCATCACAGTTGGTTTTGGCGGGTCAGTAGGACTCGAAGGTCCTACCGTTGCAACAGGGGCAGCCATTGGAAGTAATATCAGCCGGTTTCTTCGGCTCAACTACAAACAAACCATAACAATGCTGGCCGTAGCGAGTGCTGCCGCCATGTCGGCAATTTTTAAGGCACCCATTGCGGGCATTGTCTTTGCCGTCGAAGTCATCATGCTCGATCTTACGCTTGCTTCGCTCACGCCGTTGTTGCTGGCATCGGTTACAGCGGCGCTCACTTCCTATTTCTTCCTGGGTATGAACGTGCTGTATCCTTCCGAAATCATCAGCGGGTTTCGTATGGAGGATATTTGGCTTTACATTATTCTGGGTCTCTTCACCGGATTAGTCAGCCTGTACTTTACCCGCATCTATCTCTATTTTCAAAATTTCTTTAGCAAAATATCCAAATGGTACTGGCGCCTGGCAATTGGCGGAATATCGCTGGGTGTGCTGGTTTTTCTGTTTCCATCGCTTTATGGCGAAGGCTATCGCGCCACCAACTCGGTGCTGCATGGACAAACGGATACGCTTTTTGAAAACAGTCTCTTTTATAATTGGCAGGGAAATCTTACCGCCATCCTTATTCTGATGGGCGTTGTGCTGGTTTTGAAAGTGATGGCCACTTCGCTCACTTTTGGGGCTGGCGGTATTGGTGGAATCTTTGCGCCAACGCTTTTTACCGGTGCCCATGCCGGGCTTTTTCTGGCTTTGATTATTAAAGAGTTCGGTTTTGCCGAGCTTTCCGAAACCAACTTTGCTTTGGTAGGCATGGCCGGATTGATTGCCGGAGTGATTCAGGCGCCTCTTACAGCGATTTTTCTCATTGCCGAAATTACAGGAGGCTATCAACTTTTCATGCCGCTGATGATCACGGCGGCGATTTCGTTTATGACCATCCGGATTTTTACGGCTAACTCTGTTTACACCATCCAGCTTGCCAAGCGCGGTGAGCTGATGACGCATCATCAGGACAAGAATGTGCTGGCTATGATCGACATGAGCCAATTGATTGAAACGGATTTTAAAATTGTAAATAGTGATGCAACGCTTGGCGAGCTGGTGGTGGTGATAGAAGATGCCAAGCGGAACATCTTCCCTGTTATCGACAAAGAGGGTTATTTCCTGGGACACGTTATCCTCGACGATGTGCGCCATGTGATGTTCAAACCTGAAATCTACGCCACAACGCAGGTTAAAGATCTAATGCGTATTCCGGTTTATACCATCTCACCCGACGATACTGTAGAACAGATTGCGCAGAAGTTTCAGTCGAGCGGCAAATACAATTTGGCGGTGCTGCGGCAGGGAAAATATCTGGGCTACATCTCCAAAGCCAATCTCTTTGGGCAATATCGCGCCAAACTCAAAGAGGTGTCGGAGTTTTAAGCAATCACTATTTACTTCCACTCCAATTTATTATGCTACTGAAAACGGATGCGCCACTGGCAAGCCGGTGTTAATGATAATTCCATCGAAATGCCGATTTTTAAGAAACGAATCAGAACAGGTTGTAAGGAAGGGTGGTGGTAGAAACCGTTGAATTTTTTGTGATGGATGATGGACGAGAGAAGATTTTTATACTTTTGCCGCGGAGAAATGCCGGAGTGGTCGAACGGGGCAGACTCGAAATCTGCTGGCCGGCATAGCTGGCCCGGGGGTTCGAATCCCTCTTTCTCCGCCAAAAGCCTGACGGTGATGCTGTCAGGCTTTTTTTTTATCGAATAAAGCATGTTTTGTTCTAACAAAAAAAAGGAATCCGTTGATTGGATTCCTTTTTATTTTGTCGGAGTGGGGAGACTCGAACTCCCGGCCTCTTGACCCCCAGTCAAGCACGCTACCAACTGCGCCACACCCCGCCTTGCTTTCAAAATCGTCTGCAAAAGTAGTTTTTTTCTTAAATAGAAAAGCTTTAGTACTAATTTATTTTAAGAACACTTGAATTCTATGATTCAAAACTTCAGTTAATTTCGAAACAAAACATACTTTACTTAGATGAGAAAGTGCGGACAAATACACGGACAAATTCTTTATTCCCGATAAGCAGGCAGATAACCGCCCGGGGAAAATCTGAAAAAAAGTAAACCATTAGTTTATTGATCTTCCTTTGTGTTGTGCTTGTTGATGCGAACGCGCCAGAGGATGAGCAAAATAACGACGATGATGGGGATGACCACATACAACACGATGTTGCTCGTTGAACCGAAAAAATCTATCGGCTTGGCTTCCGGAGAGGGAACATTGGTAGGCAACTGGCCGAGAGCTACAGCAGAGAAAATGGTGAAGAAAATAGCCGTCAACGCTATGGGAAGGCTTTTGTGGATGATGCGCTTGTAGTTTTTCATGTCTTTTAGGATTTTCAATAAGAACAATCCTATTGAAAATCTGTTTGCCATTTTCATAAAAAATAGGACACGGGAAAATACTATTTTTGCCAAATGGATTCACAACGACAACAAAAAATCTCTAAATTGCTACAGCGTGAGCTGGGTGAGATATTAAGACGAGAAGGGAAAAACCACTTCGGTGGAGCACTCATCACGGTTACCAAAGTTACTGTAACGCGCGACCTCTCCATAGCGCGGGTTTATTTGAGCCTCTTTGCCCCGGGGACAAGCAAAATCAACATTGACGACATCCGCGGGCAAAGTCGCGAGATTCGTTACACGCTGGGCACCCTCATCAAAAATCAGGTACGCCACATCCCGGAGCTTGAGTTTTACGTGGACGACTCGCTCGACTACATCGAACATATCGAAGACCTGCTCAAGGATGAGTGAGTTTAGCCGTGGTAAAGCAATTATTATTAAAAAATAAATAATCCAGATTCTTCGATGCAATACGATCCTATCAAAAACTCGTTGGGCAAGGTGTTTAACCGAACCGCGGCAGCCCGCAAAGCGTTTTATCATCTGCTCGATCTGCTGTTGCTGCGCACCTGGCACGTCAAAAAAGCATTGCGTCAGTTTGCCCGTGACCGTAATGAAAAAATAAAAGTGCTCGACGCCGGTTCGGGCTTTGGCCAATACACGTATTACATGGCGCGCAAACATCGCAACTGGAATATTGAAGCGGTGGATGTAAAAACGGAGCAAATTGCCGATTGCCGTCAGTTTTTCGCGAAGACAAACATTAAAAATGTAAGCTTTGACTATGCCGACCTAACGGAGTATGTCAAGCCGGATAGTTACGATCTGGTGCTGTCGGTGGATGTGATGGAGCACATCGAGGAGGATGTTTTGGTTTTTAAAAATTTCCATAAGTCGATGCGACCCGGCGGTATGCTACTTATTTCGACACCCAGCGACAAGGGCGGCTCTGACGTACACGAACATCACAAGCACGATGGATATGCCAACGACGGCTCGGTTTCGTTTATTGATGAACACGTGCGCGATGGTTACAACATCGACGAGATACAGCAAAAGCTCCGCAGCGCAGGATTTAGCCGTACCGAAGCGCGCTACACATACGGCTGGCCGGGAAAAATATCGTGGCGCCTCTCGATGAAATATCCCATCCTGATGCTCAACGCTTCAAAACTCTTTTTTATCATACTCCCATTTTACTACTTGCTCACCTATTGGTTTGCACTCATTATGAATTTGCTGGATGTGAGTATTAATCCCAAAACCGGCACCGGCCTTTTGGTAAAAGCCTGGAAGTAGCCGTCGTTTGTTGGCATAATCAATAAACCTGTTTCAGCGTTATCCGCTCATTGCTGTTTTAAAAAAAATCAACCATCATCAGATCATTTCCATTTTATATCGCCCGCCGGTATTTGTTTGCCAAAAAGACGCACAACATTATCAACGTCATCTCCGCCATTTCGCTGGCCGGAGTGACGGTTGGCACCATGGCTCTTATCATCGTGTTGTCGGTTTTTAATGGTTTCGAAGGTCTGATCACTTCTCTTTTCAACTCTTTCAATCCCGATCTGGCCATTACTACCACGAAAGGCAAGACTTTCGATTACGCTACTTTTCCACACGACCAAATCGCGCAACTTCCGGGCGTGTTGGTATTGACGCAGGTGGTCGAAGAAAATGCCTTGTTTAAATATCGCAACAAGCAATACATCGCCACCATCAAAGGGGTGAGCGACGAATTTGAAGAGATGAGCGGGCTCGACACGATGGTG
>CAZTCX010000207.1:0-5854 GCA_964612515.1 uncultured Lentimicrobiaceae bacterium
ATTTGAAATTTAAAGACATGAACTGGTTCAGCAACCTTGGGTTGCCGGCCATTATTCTTATCAGTTGGGGCATTGCACTCTTCGAATACACAGCGCAAGTTCCTGCCAACAGAATTGGCTTTAATGAAAATGGCGGACCTTTTAGTTTGTGGCAACTAAAAGTTATTCAGGAGGAAATCACACTGACCGTCTTTACCGTGTTTACCATCTTCGTCTTCAAGAGCCAAGCCCTGCGGTTAAATCATCTGATCGGATTTGGATTTTTAATACTTGCCGTTTATTTCATTTTTAAAAAATAATTTGACTGCCAATAGCACGATGGATGATTTCGGCTATTTTTGCAAATAGGAATGAAGAAATAAATGGCATGTAATATGAAAAGCCTCTTAAAAAGAACGGATGAGATCCTAGCTCATGATTTGATTTTGTTGATTTGCTTCCCGGTTATTTTGGGATGTTTCATTGATATTGCTTTGGTCGATTTTCGTTATCTCCTGATAAATATAATTTGGATGGTGCTGTTCACAATCCCGGCTATCCTTTTAAAATCGTCGATTCCTAATAAAATTGCTGCAATAATTTTCTTTCTTTTCGGGACAATTGAATCTATACATTGGATATTGATTAGAGGTCCGGTAACGGTTGTAAGTATATTAACCGTTGCAGCAACCAATCAGCAGGAGTCGTGGGAGTTCTTGTCCATGAAAAGCTCTTTTCTTTTGTTATTGATCGTGCCCTATGTTTTCCTGTTTATATATTCACTTAGGCAAAAACGTGCGTACTCTTCATACAGAGGTAAGCATTTAATAATTTTATTAATTGCGGTAGCCGCCATATCATTCATTCTTGAAAATGCCATAAATGGAAGAATGGTTAGAAAAGGTGTTCCACAAATTATAAAAGTTTCCTATTCATTTAATGATCAATACAACTTTTACAAGCAAACTGAAACGGGCAATAAGGCACGAGCGGTTGAAGCCTATCCGAAAAACGAAGAAAAGCAGACATGTGTCGTTATTATTGGAGAATCTTTGAATAGAAACCACATGTCCTTGTTTTCATACCATCGCAGAACAACTCCCAATTTAGAAAGGCGAGATGATATTTTTGTGTTTAAAGATGTTGTTTCTCCCTATTCAAATACAATAAACTCTGTGTTATCGCTTCTGTCTGCATCAAATCTGGAAAACAAGCAGAAACAGGTTGAAAGTATTGATCTCTTCGATATATTTTCATCTGCAGGTTTCAGCACCTTTTGGTTGTCAAATCAGCCACCTTATGGCATCTGGGAAAATCCAGTTACCTCATTGGCCAAAAAAGCTGATGATTATAAATTCATCAACATTGCAAGCAACTCATCTATGGAGGCTACATTGACTGCATCCTACGATAGCAAATTATTCGCCCCGTTTATTGATATTCTGGAGATGGATGCAAATAAAAAACTAATAATAGTGCACTTAATGGGTAGCCATTCTTCATACAAAAAACGTTATCCTAACCAATTTAATCTCTTCAGCGGCCAAACAGAAAAGGAAAAGACAATTGCTGAATATGACAATTCTGTTTTATACAATGACTTTATCGTCGATTCCCTTTTTAAAATACTTTCTTCATTTAGTGCTTTGAAAAATGAAGTAATGACGGGCATTTATTTGTCGGACCATGGCGAAAATGTCTATGATGAACTTGATCAGGTTGGCCATACTTATGCCGGAGAACTCCCCAAAGCAAATGTTGAAATCCCATTAATAGTTTGGTTATCCGATGCGTTTAAAAAAGCAGATCGCAATAGGGTACTTGAATTAGAAAATAATTTGGGGAAACCTTATGTGACTGATGATCTTTTTCATTGCATCATCGACATTAATAGAATACGTACGCCATACTTTGACAAAAGCCGAAGCCTGTTTAATGAAAACTTTAACGATAAAAGAAAAAGGATATTGGAGGATAATAGAAACTATGATGATTAAAGAATCACGCATGCCCGAGGCTATCGTCCATATTCGTGCCGCGGGTCAAAACTAATAAGAATGGTAAAATCAGGGGTTTTAAATTGGTTTATTTCATTTGGCAACGACATAAATAAGTTTAAAACACGCTTCGATAGATTTGGCCTAATAATTTCAGAAATAACAGATGATAAGAACGAAGAATAGCAGCAGATAAAACTTTTATACTTTTCCACTTTGTTTTGATTCTGTTACCATTCAGTTCACCACTTCTATCATTGCGAATGCACTTCCATCTTTTATTCAAAAATTGTAAACCCCCACCCTCAAATTCTGTTAAAAGAGATTGCATCGCTATTTTGCGAAAGCAAATGCACGGTTTTATTAATGAAAAATAAATATCCAACAGGATGAAAGATAACGAACAACACCCGCTGTATCAGCAATTGCAGGAACGTATCCTATTGCTCGACGGCGCCATGGGGACAATGATACAACGCTACAAACTCACCGAAGCCGATTTTCGTGGGCATCAATTTAAGGAGCATCCCGTCGATCTGAAAGGCTGCAACGACCTGCTCTCGCTTACCCAGCCGCAGGTCATCGCCGAGATTCATGAAGCCTATCTTGCCGCCGGTGCGGACATCATCGAAACCAACACCTTCAACGCTACGCGCACCTCGCTGGCAGACTACAAGTTGCAGGATCTGGCATATACCATCAACAAAGCCTCGGCGGAGCATGCGCGTGCTGCTGCCGACCGCTTTACGGGCATGTCCGTATCGAAGCCCCGCTTTGTGGCTGGCGCAATGGGGCCTACCAGCAAAACCGCCTCTATGTCGCCCGACGTCAACAATCCCGGCTATCGCGCCGTGACCTACGACGATCTGGTGACAGCTTATCAGGAGCAAGCTGAAGGGTTGATGGATGGCGGCGTAGATGTGCTGCTCATCGAAACCATCTTCGACACCCTCAACGCGCGGGCGGCTATGTTTGCTGTGGAGAATGCTTTCGAAAAATTGGGTCGCCGTGTGCCACTAATGATCTCCGGCACCATCACCGATGCCAGCGGACGCACGCTTTCCGGGCAAACCACTGAGGCGTTTCTCATTTCCGTTTCTCACGGAAATCTGCTCAGCGTCGGCCTCAATTGCGCACTCGGCGCCAAAGAGATGCGGCCCTACCTGGCGGAACTTTCCGCCAAAGCACCCATGTTTGTCAGCGTGTATCCCAACGCCGGCCTGCCCAACCAGTTTGGCGAATACGACGAGTCGCCCGAAGCCATGGCGGAGCAACTGCGCGGTTTTGTCGAGAGTGGTTTCGTCAATATTATTGGGGGCTGTTGCGGCACCACGCCCGATCATATCCTGGCTTTCGCCAAAATAGCAGCCGTTGGAAAGCCGCGCGTGGTTCCTGAATTGCCACAGCAGCTCCGCCTCAGCGGGCTGGAGCCGCTCATTGCATATCAGGGAAGCAATTTTATTAATATCGGCGAACGCACCAATGTGAGCGGATCGAAGAAATTCGCCCGCCTGATTCGCGAAAAAAATTATGAGGAAGCGCTGGCCATCGCCCGCCACCAGGTGGAAGGCGGCGCACAAATGATCGACGTCAACATGGACGAAGCCATGCTCAACAGCGAGCTGGAGATGACCAATTTCCTGCACATGATCATGTCGGAGCCAGACATTGCGAAGTTGCCCATTGTTGTCGATTCGTCCAAATGGTCGGTGTTAGAGGCCGGGTTGAAATGCCTGCAGGGCAAATCGGTCGTCAACTCCATCAGCCTCAAAGAGGGCGAAGCAGAGTTCCTGCGGCAGGCGCGGCTCGCCAGGAAATATGGCGCGGCGGTTATCGTCATGGCCTTCGACGAGGAGGGGCAGGCTGCCGACTTGCAGCGCAAAACAGAAATCTGCCAGCGTGCCTATAATTTGCTTACGCAGCAAGTAGGTTTTCCACCGTCCGACATCATTTTCGATCCAAATATTCTAACGATTGCAACGGGCATTGAGGCGCACAACAACTACGCGGTCGATTACATCGAAGCTACCCGCTGGATAAAACAGAACCTCCCACACGCCAGTGTGAGTGGCGGGGTGAGCAACCTTTCGTTTGCTTTTCAGGGCAACAACCAGGTGCGCGAAGCCATGCACTCGGTGTTTCTCTATCATGCCATCAAAGCGGGAATGGACATGGGAATCGTCAATCCGGGCATGTTGCAGATTTACGACGAAATCCCGCCCGACCTCCTGCAGCTCGTCGAAGATGCGGTGCTCAACCGCCGCAAAGATGCCACCGACCGTCTTATCGCTTTCGCTGAAAAGCTGAAGGAGCAGGATAAAAAGCCGGAACATGAGGATGCCTGGCGTAGCCTGCCGGTGCAGGAGCGCCTGAAGCACGCGCTTATCAAAGGCATCATCAGCCATATCGATCAGGACGTAGAAGAAGCGCGACAACTTTATCCTCGGGCGATTGATGTGATAGAGCAGCCGCTGATGGATGGCATGAACGTGGTGGGCGACCTTTTTGGATCGGGCAAGATGTTTTTGCCGCAGGTGGTAAAAAGTGCGCGCGTGATGAAAAAAGCTGTTGCTGTTTTGCTCCCATACATCGAAGCTGAGAAAACCGATAAAGGTAGTAGTCATTCTGCCGGTAAAATATTGATGGCAACGGTAAAAGGCGACGTCCACGACATTGGTAAAAATATCGTGGGTGTGATCCTGGCTTGTAATAATTTTGAGATCATAGACCTGGGCGTCATGGTGCCTGCAACGAAAATTCTGGATACCGCTGTCGCAGAAAAAGTGGACATTATCGGGCTGAGCGGATTGATTACCCCATCGCTCGAGGAGATGGTGAATGTGGCGCAGGAGATGACCCGACGCAATATGCAACTCCCGCTGCTCATTGGTGGAGCCACCACCAGCGAGATTCACACTGCCGTAAAAATCGATCCGCAATATGCGCCGCCGGTCGTCCATGTGCGCGATGCATCCCGCAGCGTGGCGGTGGTTTCTGCCTTGATTTCGAAAGAAAGGAAAGAGGATTTTGTCAAAACTATCCAGGAGAAATATCAGACCGTTCGCGAAAGCTACGAAAACAGACGCCTTGAAACGCCCTATATTTCGCTGGAGCAGGCGCGTCAAAACAGGATCGAAATCGACTGGAAAGAGAGCGATGTTTATGAGCCCTCTTTTACAGGAATAAAAACCTTTGAAGATTACGACCTTGCTGAAATTCGCGAATACATCGACTGGACTTTCTTCTTCCACACCTGGCGTATCAACGGGAAATATCCCGCCATCTTCGACGATCCGCTCAAAGGTGAGGAAGCATGCATACTTTTTGACGATGGCAATGCAATGCTCGATGATATTATTAATAAAAAAATGCTGAAAGCCTCCGGCGTGATTGGTTTCTGGCCTGCGCATTCAATAGGCGACGACGTGCAGATTTATGAAGATGTGAAGGGAAATCATCCTTTGGCATCTTTCCGTTTTCTGCGCAATCAGCAACAAAAACCCGATGATGCTGCAAATATTTGCCTGGCTGATTTTATAGCACCAAAAGAATCTGGCATCACCGATTATATTGGTGGCTTTGCAGTAACGGCGGGAATCGGCGTGGAGCAGTGGGTAAAACATTACGAAGCCGACAACGACGACTACAACGCCATCATGATGAAAATTATGGCCGACAGGCTGGCCGAGGCTTTTGCTGAGCTTTTGCACCATCGCGTCCGGAAGGAGTTTTGGCGTTATGCTCCCGGTGAGCAGATATCCGTCGAAGAGATGCTTCGCGAGAAATACCAGGGTATCCGTCCGGCACCGGGCTATCCGGCCTGCCCCGAACACAGCGAAAAACGGACACTATTTGATGCACTCAAAGCTGAGGATGTC
>CAZTCX010000208.1:0-5839 GCA_964612515.1 uncultured Lentimicrobiaceae bacterium
CCTGCACCGTTTTTATAAAAGCAATCAAAGCGGCTTTTGGGGGCGGCGGGAGCTGTATGCGGCCGTTGTCGATGTGGTGCATCAACGGGTCTATTTCAGGAGTATTGATAAGATGATGCGAATAAAAGTCGATGACTTCTTCGAGGGTTTCAAAACGCCCGTCGTGCATGTAAGGGCCGGTGAGCCGGATGTTGCGCAGCGTGGTGGCCTTGTAGGCGCCGCGATCCATTGGGTCGCCGGTCACGCTATAACGATCGTAAGGATCGGTGAAAATGGAGTCTTTGCCGTTGTTATAAAATTTGTTGGTGGTAAATAAGGGGTTGCCAAAGCCGCCGTGGCAGTGGAAACAGTCGGCGCCCTCTTCGGTGGTAAAGAGCACGAAGCCCCGCAACTCTTCCGGCGCAAGTTGCTCTTCGCCGCGCATGTATTTATCAAATTTTGAGTTGGCCGAGATCAGTGTGCGAACAAATTGGGCAATGGCTTTGACCACGCGGTCGGCAGTAATTTCACTGGTGCCGAAAGCCTTGTGAAACATTTCGGGATAGCCTTCGATATTTTGTAAAGTTTGCACCACGCGTTCCGGCGACGAATCGAACTCCGTGGGGTCGCTGATCACCGCCAGCACGTCGGCTTCGATGGAGGGTAGGCTGCCGTTCCAGCCGAAATTGCCCATGTTCCACACCAGATTTATCATGGGTAGCATCACGTGGTGCGTAGGTTTTCCCGTGATACCAAGAGGATGCGGGCGCGACAGTCCAATCTCAAAACTATGCTCCTGTCGGTGGCAGGTGGCGCAGCTCATCAGCGAGTCGAGGTGGGTGCGGCCATTGAGGCGACTATCGTAAAAAAGTTTTCGCCCCAGCGCTATGCCTTCTACTGTCATCGGATTGTCGGCAGGAACGTTGAGCCGTGTTGGGAATCCATACGGAATTTCTATTTGATAAGGCGTGGGTGAGTAAGGTTCCGGTTCCGGATCATCGGTGGGATTGCACGACACGAGCATTGCGCTAAGCGTAACCATGACCACAAGAGAGACCGTAAGAAATAAGTTTTGTTTATGATAAATTTTAAAAATCATTTTTATAAAAGAAAACCTAAGTTAAAACTTACTGCTCCTGGCAATTTTAAATCCTACTCTTTTTCAATGAATGGTAAAAGTAATGATAAAATTTAGAAAAACAACCCTGCATGAATGCCCACTCCATGAAAGTAATGTCCGGAGTATAGATTCCCGCGCTGGTATTCGAATCCTACGCTCAAATCTACAGACAGGCTTTCGTTGGCTTTGAGGCGAACGCCAAATCGGGGATCTAACATCCACCCACCGCCATATCCAAGTTTGTCGAAAGCGAGTGTGTAGCCGGCGTCAATTGCGACAAATGCGGGAGCTACCCCATCGGTGAGATTGTATTTGAAATTCAGGAAAACTGGAACAAGATTCGGTTCATCCATTATCAGCCGCACGCCTGCCCCCATTCCCCAATAAAATTGCGGACTTACCTGCAACCCAAAAACCATGTTTAGTTTTAATTGGCTGAAATTAGCACCGAAGTCATAGCCAGCTTCTACAAATGCTTTCCCTTTTCTTTGATAGCGGATATCAGTGGTTGTGTCGGTACTTGCCGTTTGCATGAATCCTTCTTTTTGTGCCGTAATTTCATTCCGGTCAGCCTGCGCGAAGGAGTGGAGGCTGACTGCCAAAAGGAAAAGTAAAGCGATTTTTCTCATTTCTTTTTTTATAATGGGACTTGAATTTGATCACAAAATTAACAGAAAAATCACCTCAATTAAACTTTTTAAGTTAGATGTCTTTTCGCGAGATTGTCGAAGCGGGCTGCTACCTTTGAATTTACAAGTGTCCCGGCTATTGTCTACTTTGCCGTGTGCCCGCATTCTTGTCATTCCTTTGTGAACTCTTCCATCTCCTTGTAAAATGTCATAGCCTCCATCACCGGTTTCCCGCCTGAACCTGCAATCAAATTTCTAAACCACTTTTTGTCGAGGTTTTCGGGTTTGGTATTTTTATAAAGCCAATAGCTGAAATAAACAAATGCACCCGTCATTAATACCTGAAGAATTATGTATCCCGCTCCGACATCCTGCGGAAACCAGCTATTGGATAAATAGAATGTTGTGAAAAAAGGAAACTGCAAGGTCATTGTTTTGGCGTGTTTAATTATGGATAATTGCAGGCGGGAAAGTTGCCGCTGAATTTCAATCACACTGCCATTGTAGTTGATGTTGTTGGTCCAAACGAGATGTCTGATGTAGTCAGAAAAGCCTTTTACATTCACCAGCGCGATTGCCGAAACTGAAATAATAAAATAGTTCCAGGCGGAAGAATAGTTGGCGAAAGCATAAGCCAGGATGTATCCCAAAAACAAAAGATAAAAAACAAAAGCGATAATGCCGGCAGTTTTTAACCTTATCAACGAGCTCAAAGAATGCTTTGCTTTGTTGTTGATCGTCTCTTTTAACAGCAATTTATTGATCGCTAAAGCTTTTTCTATTTTTGCATTTTGTTCTTTCCAAATGCTGATCAGTTCTATGTTTTCCATGTTATTAGTTTTTAATCTGATTGAATTTTTGTCTTAAAACGTTCTTGATCCTGTTTATTTTGGTGGCAACATTTGTTTCTGAAATACCGATGATTTGGGAAATTTCTTTGTAGCTTTTTTCTTCCAAATATAGCAGCATCAGTGCTTTGTCCAAATCTTTTAATTCCAAAATCATCTGTTGCAAAATGCCCAGATCGCCTTCCGTATCTTCAAGGCTGTCACCGTCGGTGAAATTGAAGATTCCTTCTGTTAAAGGGTTGGATATCTTCTTTCTACTATTCTCTTTTCGGTAAAATGAAATGGCGACATTCAATGCAATTCGATACATCCAGGTTGAATGTTTGTAGTCGCTGTCATAATCGTCAAACGATTTCCACAATTGAATAACAATTTCCTGAACAAGGTCTTTTCGGTCTTCAACGTTTTTGCAATAAGCGTTTACTACTTTATAAATGATTCCCTTGTTTAGTTCAATTACCGAAAGAAAAACGTCGGGCTTATCAATCTTGTCCATTCTTGCTAATTGTTAGTGTGTCAGAAATATAATTGCTTCCGACATCATTCTGATTGCTTCCTTCACTTTTGTCAGGATAAACATAGTATTTATTTCTTGTGGTGGTTATGGTACATCCCATGGCCAGGGTTAGTGTCGAAATAAGTGCTATGACCAAAATCTTGCTTTTTCTATTTTTCATGTGTCTTAATAATTTTGAGTTAAACAATCTATTTCCTAATTATTCGCACAAAGGGACAGAATATCACAACCCTTTAAAAATGTTTCTTTGGAAATTTGGAATTAAATAGTGGAAAGAAATTGATCTACCCATCGAGTTTAATGCCGGAAGCGGATCGCACAGCCATCCCGCCGGAAATTCCTTTCTTTGCATTCCAAATAAAAATCTACTATCATGACTACCATAAAAAAAACCACACACCCGCCGAAGAATGCTTCTGTTGCTATTCTTGCAACTGATGCTGCCAGCCTGGATGCAAGCTTTCTCACCGCCGACGAGCGTGATTACATCATTACCCAAAACAACACGCATCAGCGTTCTTCTTTTAGTTTTAATAAAATAAGCCATTGGATTTTTATAAAAATAATGCCAGCGGGAAAGGCGGATCATCTGCTGCTCGAGGCATGCCGCAAAGCCGGCGATGAAGTGCAGTGCAAGGCCAACAAATTGCAGATTGCCGCCGTGACGCTTACAGGAGCCGGAGCCTCAGCAGCGCATCTGCTGGCAATGGCTGAAGGTGCTCTGCTTGGGAGTTATCAGTTTATCAAATATTTTAAAAAAGAAGCCGACAAAAAACATAGGCTTGCCACGCTGTACCTGGCAGATGAGCAGGTGGATGATGACCAAATTCTGTTGCTACAGCAGATAACCAAAGCTGTTGATAAAGCCCGCGATTTGGTAAACGAACCGGTAAACCATCTTAATGCCGTGCAAATGGCCCAGCATTTCAAAGCTATGGCCGACGATGCCGGAATAGAAGCAGAAGTACTTAAACGTAAAAAGATAGAAGCCCTCAAGATGGGCGGCCTGCTTGCCGTGAATGCCGGCAGCGTGGATGCGCCAACTTTTACCATTCTCGAATACAAACCGGAAAATCCACGCAACGAGCGTCCGATTGTCCTGGTAGGAAAAGGCGTGACCTACGACACCGGCGGGCTTAACATCAAAACCGGCAAAAGCATGAGTGATATGAAATGCGACATGAGCGGCGCTGCAACGATGGCCGCTACCGTTTGTCTGGCTGCCAAAGCAAAGTTGCCGCTACATCTGGTGGCATTGCTTCCGGCCACCGACAACCGGCTCAATGCCAATGCAGTTGTGCCCGGCGACATCATCACCATGGCCGATGGCACCACAGTGGAAATTACAAACACCGACGCCGAAGGCCGCCTTTTGCTTGCCGACGCGCTGAGTTATGCCGGGCGCTACAACCCATTGCTGGTGATTGATGCTGCCACGCTTACCGGCTCTGCTGTCCGTGCGCTGGGACGATATGCCATGGCGGCCATGCAGGCAAAAGCTGACGAGGCTTTGCAGCAACTTACCACGAGCGGCGATCAGGTTTATGAGCGCGTGGTTACCTTTCCATTGTGGGACGAATATGGCGAACTGATGAAAAGCGACATCGCCGACCTGAAAAACTCCGGGCCCGCCGAAGCCGGCATGATTACCGCCGGGAAGTTCCTCCAACATTTTACCAGTTATCCTTTTATCCACCTCGACATCGCCGGAGTAGCCTTTGCCGAAAAACGCGACAGCTACCGTGGACTGGGAGGAACCGGCACAGGAATCCGGCTGCTATTTCATTTCCTACAGAATTTCGGAACAGGGGGAAGTTTCGAGGGGAGAGGATAGAAGTGAGGATCCAGGGTTGGCAGGAGAGTTTTTTGAATATTGGTTTTAAATTTTGAATTTTAGCCCCAACGGGGCGCAATCATTAGCCCGGCGCGCAGCGCCGGGTATAAGGAACGGTAATCCAAAAAGCCCCAACGGGGCGACATCATCAGCATCAATTTGGAATAACGAACCACAATTAACGATAGACGATTAACAATTAACGATTAACAATTAACGATTGAATCAATATCCGATGCTGAGAATTTTAAAGCTTCGCGTGCCATGCGTCAGATGCAGCTCGGCGATTTCTCCTGCCTTTTTTAGCGTAAGCGCCTTTGCCAAAGGTGAGGTGAAAGCAATCTTTCCTTTTTTCAGATCGGCCTCATCTACACCTACAATCTGAAACTGCTGCGTCTTTTCCGACGGTAGCATCTGCAACATTACTTTAGCGCCAAAATGAACGGTGTCTTTCGGCTGCGTTTCCGGATCTATCTCACGTGCCGAAGCGATGCGCAGGTCGAGCTGCAGCAGCTTTCCATTGATGACAGCATGCATCTGTCGAAGCTCACTGTCGCTGCGGCTCTCCAGATTTTTTTGCTCCAGCAACAGCGCAGCTTTTTCATTAAGCAAAGCCTCCTTGCCTTCTGGTGTTACATAATTGGTGACGCCTTCCGGCAAATCGGCGCGTTGTGGTATCCTGGGAGCTTCCTGTTGGTCGTCTTCTTTAACAAATGCCCTGCTCATCGTTGCTTGATTTTGGTACTGAATTTTTAATAAGTTCCAAAGATAAGGTAAAATATGTTGACTAATGTTGTTGGGTGGTCAGGTTGTCGGCTTGACCAAAATGGTTATTTTTGTTTTTTATCATTATTAAAAAAATATCTATGAACAAAATTGCATTGATCACCGGCGCTACTGCCGGCATTGGCG
>CAZTCX010000209.1:0-5781 GCA_964612515.1 uncultured Lentimicrobiaceae bacterium
ATCCCCGCACCGTGCTGCTCGATCAGGTGGAGCTGGGCAAAAACTACGCAATAGTGATAAGCACCAATGGCGGCTTGTGGCGCTACCTGATAGGCGACACAGTGAAGTTTACCAGCATCAGCCCGTATCGGATACAAATTACGGGGCGTACACGGAGTTTCATCAACGCATTTGGCGAGGAGCTGATAATAGAAAATGCCGAGAAGGCGCTTGCAATGGCCAGCGAGAAGCATGACGCCATCGTTTTGGAATACACAGCAGCACCCATTTATTTTGATGGTGATAAAAAGGCTGCACACCAATGGCTGATAGAGTTTGGCAAAGCGCCCGACGATCTGGAAGCATTTAAACATGATTTCGATGCGGAGCTTAAAGCCCAAAACTCCGACTACGAAGCCAAACGCTACAAAGGCATGGTGCTTCAGCCACCGGTGATAAGATCGGTACCCGAACACACTTTTTATAACTGGCTGAAAAAACGCGACAAGCTCGGCGGACAGCACAAAGTGCCACGTCTTTCTAACGACCGTGCGTATGTGGATGAGATTCTGAAGATGTTAGACTGACCACCACAGCGGTGAGAAAGTTATCGACAAAAAGGGCTTTTTCAGGCGGTGGCCGACGTTTGTTTTATATTTTAGCGGATTGCTACAAAACAATAAAATCTGAATAACGATGCACATTGCCATAGCCGGGAATATCGGTTCCGGGAAAACCACCCTCACCGCACTGCTTGCCAAACATTTTAAGTGGGAACCTCATTTTGAGTCGGTTGACGACAACCCCTACCTGCACAGTTTTTACGACGACATGATGCGCTGGTCGTTCAACCTGCAGATCTATTTTTTGAACAACCGTTTCAGGCAGATCATCAAAATCCGCGAAAGCGGTGAGAATGTCATTCAGGATCGCACCATCTATGAAGACGCCCACATCTTTGCGCCCAATCTGCACGAGATGAATCTGATGACTACGCGCGACTTCGACAATTACAGGTCGTTGTTCGATTTGATGGTGAGCTTTATTCAGCCTCCCGACCTGCTGATCTATCTGCGTGCCACCGTGCCCACGCTGGTGCGTCAGATTCAGAAACGTGGCCGCGACTACGAAGAGTCCATCCGGCTCGACTATCTGAAAAGCCTCAACGAACGCTACGAGCAATGGATAGAAAGTTACACCGCCGGAAACAAGCTGATCGTAAATGTGGACAACATCAACTTTGCCGAAAAGCCCGAAGACCTGGGCGTGATCATCGACAAAATCAACGCGGAGCTGCACGGGCTGTTTTAGTTTCGACGGCTTCGACAAGCTCAGCCACCGATTCGACAAGCTGGTTTCGACAAGCTCAGCCACCGGGTTTCGACAGGTTTCGACAGGCTGGTTTCGACAAGCTCAGCCACCGATTCGACAAGCTGGTTTCGACTTGGTTCGGCTCCGCTCACCAGCCGACGCTCAGCAACCACAACTACCGGTTCGAAAAGTCGGTCATTTCATCATCAAAATTTCTTTCTGAAATCAAAACGCAATTTCTGTTTGAGAAGAATTGGGTTATTCATTTTCAGTCCAAATTATAGAGCAAATCAGCCAAACCCATAAATGTCCGTATTTTTGGGCTTGAAAATGAATGTTGAAAAAGTAAATATCGACCGCACGAATACGCGTCCACCGAAATCCGGAAAAGGAAGGAACTTCCTCTTGCACCTTCATCCCTATCGTATGCCGGAAGCAAATCTTCGGTTTACACATACGTGGGGTCTGGGCGGCATGGCTGTCACGCTGATTTTGATGCAGCTTTTTACCGGAATCCTTCTGCGCTTTCATTATGAGGCAAGCCCGCAAGCTGCATACGATTCAATTCAGCGCATTCAGGAAGGGCTTGTGTTTGGGAAGTTTGTCAGGAACATCCACCACTGGAGCGGAATGTTTTTAATCGTCATCACCTTCCTACATCTGGTCAGGGTTTTTCTGTCGGGTGCCTTCGCCGTGCCACGGCACTGGAACTGGGTAATTGGTGTCGCTTTGCTATTGAGCGTTGTGTTTATCAACTTTACAGGATATTTGTTGCCCTGGGATCAGCTCTCCTACTGGGCCGTAACGGTAAGCACAAATATGTTGGATTATGTGCCGTGGGCAGGCCAGTGGTTTAAGGAACTCATCAGAGGTGGCGCTGAAGTAGGAGCCGCAACATTGCTCAATTTCTACACCTTCCACACGGGAGTTTTTCCGGCACTTCTTGTTGTTTTAATGCTCATACATTTTTGGAAAGTAAGGAAAGCTGGGGGTGTAATCCTACCACGAAATATTTCTTCTTCTGAGGTCGTGCGCGTCGAAACCAACCCGCATCTCATCAAACGCGAAGCTGTGGTTGCGCTGGCTTTATTAGCATTTGTGTTTTTATTCGGCACAATCATCGATGCCCCTTTACAGGAAAAGGCCAATCCGGCATTCAGTCCCAATCCGGCCAAAGCGCCCTGGTATTTTCAGGGCATTCAGGAATTGATCCTGCATTTTCATCCATTCTTTGCCGTAGTCATTATTCCTTTAATACTGCTGGCGGGCGTGGTCGCCATACCATTTTTGAAATACTCAGGCAGCGATGGCGAGGTGGATTTTACAAAGGCATCCTACCATAAAATTATTCTTTGGTCGGCAATAACGGCCATTGTGTTCACGCCGGTTTTGATTGTGATGGATGAGTACGTTTTGCACCCGGAAGAATTTTTTACCAGTGTTCCTACCTTTATCAGCGAGGGTTTGGTGCCCTTTTTATTTTTAGTGGGAATGACCTGGTTATTTATAGTTTTTATTAAAAAGAAATTCAGCAATAAGAAAATAGATTTGGTTTTAGCACTCTTTGTTTTGTTTACAGCGGCCTATTTGATACTGATGTTTTTTGGGACATTTTTAAGGGGTGCGGAGATGCATTTGGCGGTTTGAGTTGCGGGTTGCGGGACGCGGGTTGCGGGTTATGGGTTGCGGGTTATGGGTTGCGGGTTGCGAGTTACGGGTTGCGCGTTGCGGGTTTGAGAAAATAATTGAAGTTTATGAATTCATATAAAGATCTTGAAATTTACACGCTTTCGTATGATTTGGCTTTGCAAGTTCATAAAATGACAATGGAGTTGCCAAAGCACGAAATGTACGAGCAGGGGAGCCAAGTGAGAAGGTCATCGAAAGGGATAAAAGATACGATTGCTGAAGGCTTTGGCCGAAGAAGGTATAAAGCGGAGTTTGTCAGGTATCTAATATTTGCCCATGCTTCATGCGATGAGGCAATATCACAAATTCAAATGATAAGCGATCTTTATTATCACGACAAGCCGCTAACAAAACTTTTGGAAGACTATGATAAACTTGGTAGGATGATTAACAAATTTATCCAATATGTCGAGAACAACTGGAAATAGGATTAATTCAAGTGACGGGGTTTCGGATACTGCAACCCGGAACTCGGATCCCGCAACCCGTTCCCGCCGCTGGTTCCTGAAAAACCTCTGGCTGGGCTTAGGTGCTATCGTTAGTCTTGAATTTTTGTGGATGACTTTTTCGTTTTTATCGCCAACAAAAAAAGCCGATGTAAAAAGCATTTCCCAACTAAGAACGGTGGGCGACCTGGCGAACATTCCAAATAATTCTGTTACACCTGTGAGAAGCGGGCAGTTTTATCTGGTTCGGCTCAACGATGGAGGGCTGCTTGCATTGTCGCTAAAGTGCTCCCACCTGGGTTGTTCGGTTTCGTGGGACGAAAGCAAGAACAGGTTCATTTGCCCTTGTCACGCATCCGAATTTGCCATGAATGGAAATGTCATCAATCCGCCCGCACCCAGGGCGCTGGATTATTTCCCGATAATCATCGATCAGGGCATAGTGAAAGTGGATACCAGCAAGCCGATGAAAAGAAAAGAATTTGAAAAATCGCAGGAAACTTATGCTTAGGGAGAATGGTGTGATGAAAATTAAAAGGAAAACAGATAGCTTTGCAACATTGAAAAGTTAAGATTAATCAAAGCTGAACTCCGGTTAACTAGATTTAAAAACACTGGTGTCCGGTTAAAAACAATAGATTCTTCGCTACGCTCAGAACGACAAGGGCTTGCGATGGATTGGAGGAGGGAGGGCTAAGCTGGCGGCTTCGCCGCCAGCTTAGCCCTCCCAAAAACCCTAATGCCTTGTCATTCTGAACGAAACGTAGTGGAGTGAAGAATCTATTTAAAGGAAATTATGTTTACCGGACAACAATAATTTAAAAATGCAAAACAACACCTGGAAATTCATCGGCCTTTTGGCAGCAGTAGTCATCATCCTGATCTTCCCGGCGCAATGGATCAAGTTCCATTATTTTTCGGGTAATGATAAGATTGTTTCGTCGCGGCCTTACTTTGTGGGTGGCGAAAATTGTATGGAATGCCATAAGATTGAATACGACCTCTGGGTAAATTCGCACCACGATTTAGCAATGAAAGTGGCCAATGATTCAACGGTTCTGGGCGATTTTGATGATGCCATATTTGTCTCCGGAACTGACACCAGCAGGTTTTTCAAAAAGGACGGGAAGTTCTTTGTGCATACCCGCGGGTCGGGTGGCCTTTTTGATGATTTCCAGGTTACGTACACCTTTGGCTGGTGGCCTTTGCAGCAATACCTTATCCCTTTTGAAAACGGAAAATACCAGACCCTGAACCTCACCTGGGACTCGGATAAAAACGAATGGTACAACATGACCGAGGCCGTGTATGCCGGTGAAGTAATACCGCCCGACGACTGGCTATACTGGACCAACCAGGGACAAAACTGGAACGGCATGTGCGCCGAATGCCACTCCACCCATTTGCAGAAAAATTTCGATCCTGAAGCGCTTACTTTCAATACCACCTGGTCGGATATTAATGTACATTGCGAAGCATGTCACGGCCCCGGATCAGCCCATCTCGACTGGGCGGCACTGCCCGAAATGTCGCGACCGGAAGATAACAATACCGGATTGGTGGTTTCTACGCGCAATCTTCCAACCAGGGAATATGTCGATCTGTGTGCCCGCTGCCATGTGCGCCGCACAGCTTTAGGCGATTTCGATCACTTCGGCAGTCATTTGCTCGATCATTTTATCCCGCAATTGGTCAACGAACCCATGTATTATTCCGACGGGCAAATCCTGGAGGAAGACTATGTGTATGGATCATTTGTGCAGAGCAAAATGTTTACCAACGACATAAAGTGCAATGATTGCCACGACGCTCACAGCCTTGCCCTGGTAAAAACTGGTAACGATTTATGCCTGCAATGCCACCGCGCTGAATCTTATGATACTTACCAGCATCATTTTCATAAAATCAAAGATAATCCTGAGCTACAACAGGGCAACCACCGCAAAATGGTTTACAAAGAGGGCGAGGGCGCTTTGTGTATCAATTGCCACATGGATGGCGGATATTACATGGGCGTGGATTACCGCCGCGACCACAGCTTCCGCGTTCCCCGACCCGATCTGACCATGAGCCTTGGGGTGCCCAATGCCTGCAACAGTTGCCACACAGATAAAACCGCCGCATGGTCGGAAAAATACATCACCGAATGGTACGGCAAAAGCAGGAAAGCCCATTATGGGGAAACCTTTGCTGCTGCCGAAGATGGTGATCCTTCAGCCATTCCGATGCTTATCGAAATATCAACATCATCTGACGACCAATACCCGCCAATAGTGCGCGCAACGGCAACATCACTGCTGGCTAATTTTGCTGATGAACGTTGCTATAAAACCATCAGGTTTTTACGCAACGATCC
>CAZTCX010000210.1:0-5722 GCA_964612515.1 uncultured Lentimicrobiaceae bacterium
ACAAGAAAGATGTGCAGGTGCGCTCTACCGAAATTCAGCACGACTTCCACCCACTCATGCTCTCGGTGCAGCACGTGCATCTCGATCACAGCAATTGCCTCGAAACAATAGCCGTAAAAGGAAGGGCCAGCCAACTGCAATCGTTGGCCGATCAACTCATCGCACTCAAAGGAATAAAGCACGGCAAGCTGGTGATGAGCACCACCTGAAATGAAGCACCAAAAATTAAAAGAACAAATTCCAAATAAATTCCAAAAAACAAATTTCAAATAGGAGGACATTAGTAATATTCACTGGTCACTCAGGATTTGGTTCTTTTATAAAAACATCCGACATTACTGAAAAAACCAATGAATGCTTAAATAAAAAATACGATTATGAGCCTGCAGATACCCTACATCGGAAAAGTAAAAAGCCAGTATGTCGAGCCGACCAATCCCGGCATCATGCGTGAAGCGCAAAGTGAGATTGAGATTTTTGAAGCTTACGCTGAAGGATTATTCAAGATAGAGCTGTCGGATTATCTGGAGGTCTATTTTCATTTTGATAAAGCTGAAGCTTATGATCTTCAAACCTACACCTACACCGGCGATTACAAAGGTGTTTTTGCCACGCGCAGTCCGCGTCGCCCATCACAAATTGGAAGCACACTGGTAAAGTTGATCGAACGTCGCGGCAATATTTTGGTGGTGCAAGGCCTCGACGCGCTGGACGGTACGCCGGTGCTCGACATCAAGCCGATGCACATCCCGCTCACCGAGGAGCAAGTTGCGGAGGCCGAAATCCACAGCCGGAAAAATAGCCCGCGCAAGCAGGTTTTCTCAAATATTTGGGCCAACCGCACTGACCGCCTGATGCTGAATGCTGCACGCATGCACGGTCACTTCTGCCCCGGACTCGCCTTGGGCGTGATGATGGCTACCCGCGCCATGCAATTGATGCGCACCAACTCCGACGGCCTCGAAGATTTGATCGCCATTGTGGAAACCAACAACTGCATCAGCGATGGCGTCCAATACGTGACGGGTTGCAGCTTTGGCAACAATGGATTAATTTTTAAAGACATTGGCAAAACAGCTTTTACCCTTGCCCGCCGCGACGGCAAAGGTTACCGCATCGCATCGCGCGCTGACGCCAAAGAATATATGCGGCAGGCTTCTCCACTATTTAGCGAAAGCTACCAAAAAGTAGTAGCCGAAAAGGACCGCAGCGAAGAGGAAGTGGTGAAATTTAAAGTCGCTGGCATCGAAAAAGCCTTTGCCACGCTCACGCTTGATTTCGATAAACTATTTACCGTAGAGGAAGTCATTGTAGAAATTCCTGCGTATGCTCCTGTGCACGAAAGTATCGTTTGTGACAAATGTGGCGAACCGGTAATGGCTTCGCGCATCATTCATCAAAGCAACAAAAACTTGTGCATGCCATGCGCCGGCCATCGGGCTTCCGAACTTACCGGTCACGGTATTTCTATCGAAACTAATCCTGATCCTAACAAATAATGATTCAATTTATCACGGGTCTCACAGCGGCAGCAGCGCACGTACTTTCCGGTCCCGATCATCTGGCTGCCGTCACGCCACTGGCCATCGAAAGCCGCCGCAAAGCCTGGGGTATCGGCCTGGCTTGGGGAGCAGGACATACGTTGGGGATTTTACTCATCGGCATCCTATTTTTACTTTTTCGTGATGTGATTCCTGTTGAGCGTATTTCGGAGCACAGCGAACTACTGGTAGGGATCATGCTGATACTCATCGGCGCCTGGGCAATCAGCAAAGTTTTTATCAAACATCAGCGCAGCCACCATACGCATCCTCACGTGCATGAAACTGGCAACAAAGTTTACGTCCATCTTCACGATCATCAACACGATAATAATTCTGATCATAACGCCAGCGAGGCGCATAGCCATCTACATGTGCGTCATCACCGGCAAAACCTCAAAGCATCGCTGGGTGTAGGGATTTTTCACGGGCTGGCCGGCGTGTCGCATCTGCTGGCAATTTTGCCAACCCTTGCATTACCAACCAAAATGGATGCGGCATTGTATCTCATCGGGTTTGGCGTGGGCACGCTTGCAGCCATGATGCTGTTTGCTGCAATATTGGGATTTGTTTCAGGGAAGACCTCGACGTTGGGTAGAGCCAAAACCTACAATCTTTTGCGCATCATTGGCGGAGTAGTAGCAATCGTCATTGGAATATGGTGGATTATGCTGGCGGTGTAGTGCTTTTCTTTTGAAAATTATCAAAATCGATTACTTCGTTTTAGCACAATTCGTATTGTTTTCAAAAGACGACATCCCGCCCAAATCCTGATTTCTCACTTCTCATCTCTTTCTTCTACCTCATATCAATAATCTCATAATTGGGATATTGTTTCTCGCTGAAGGTGAAGTCGCTGGCTTTTACGGGTACGTTGGGTTTGAAATTGGTGAGGGTGTAGGTGTAAACGCTGCCGTTGTAATCATAGATTTCGATGCGGTAAGGCTGCATCTCGCTGCGGCGGACGTAAAGGTTTACGTTTTTAAAATTCTCTTTTTTATTGGGCGTCAGCTCCAGCATATAAACGTTTACGCCGTTCAAAGCCTGGGTTTTGGAGATGAGTTTCGATTTGTAATTTTTGCTGTAGTCGGTCAGCATTTTGGTGGGGGAGAAGGCGTTGTCGTTGTCGCTCACGTTGTTTACCTGCACCTCATCGGCATCTTTTATCACCGTCCAAATGGTGGTTCCGTCGCAAATGACGAGTTGCCCGGCAATGTCGAGGCGATATTTATCGCCATTCACCAATGCGCTTCCGGTTGTGGTTTCGTTGATGTTGGCTTCTGGATTTTCCATCTGATAGGTAAAATCCATTTTTATCGATTCATAGCCTTTGGTTTTGGCAGTTACTTCGTCGAGGATTTCGGAGGCTTGCTTGTCTTTGGCTTGGGCATTTAATTGGGGGATGCTGAAAATGAGCAGCGCAATGGCTGTCAGTAGTGCTTTTGGGATTGATGTCATGGCTTTTTAATTTTTAATTTCGTGTGTCGAGATCTGTCAAAAACTGTTCCAACTCTATCTCTGTTTTAATATTCACCTCGCGGGCCTTGCTACCTTCGAAGTGACCCACTATGCCGGCGGCTTCCAGTTGGTCGATGATGCGTCCTGCCCGGTTGTATCCAATCTTCATTTTGCGTTGCAGCAGCGATGTGGAGCCTTGTTGGGTTTGCACCAGGATGCGGGCAGCGTCTTCAAAGAGCGGATCTTTTTGGTCGGGATCGAACTCAGTGATGGCTTCGTCCTGTTCGTCGGCAAATTCAGGCAGGTTGTAAGCGTTCGGATAGGCACGTTGTGATCCGATGTATTCGGTGAGACGGTCGATCTCCGGTGTATCAATAAAACCACATTGCAAGCGGATGAGGTCGCTACCGGTGGAGAGCAACATGTCGCCGCGTCCGATAAGCTGGTCGGCGCCGGGGCTGTCGAGGATGGTGCGTGAATCGATTTTGGAAATGACGCGGAAAGCCAGGCGCGCCGGAAAGTTGGCTTTTATGCTTCCTGTGATAATATTTACCGAAGGCCGTTGTGTGGCGATGATCAGATGAATGCCCACAGCGCGTGCAAGTTGTGCCAATCGCGTAAGCGGAATTTCTATCTCTTTGCCTGCCGTCATGATCAGATCGGCAAACTCGTCGATTACCAGCACGATGTAAGGCATAAAATGGTGCCCTTCGAGTGGGTTGAGTTGCCGCTTCAGGAACTTGATGTTGTACTCCTTGATGTTGCGCACCTGAGCGTCTTTGAGCAATTCGTAGCGCGTGTCCATCTCGATGCCGAGCGAGTTGAGTGTACGCACCACTTTGCGCGTATCGGTGATGATGGCTTCTTCAGAGTCGGGCAGCTTGGCCAGGAAGTGCCGTTCGATTTTTGAAAACAAAGTCAGCTCTACTTTTTTGGGATCGACCATCACAAACTTAAGCTCCGACGGATGTTTTTTGTAAAGCAGCGAAGCAATGATGGCGTTGAGGCCTACGGATTTTCCCTGTCCGGTGGCGCCGGCCATCAGGATGTGTGGCATGCGCGTGAGGTCGGCTACAAATACCTCATTGGTAACGGTCTTTCCCATTCCAAAAGGCAGTTCGTAATTGGCGTTTATAAACCGCTCCGATCCCAGCACCGATTTCATCGAAACGATGTCGGGCTTTTGATTTGGCACCTCAATGCCAATGGTTCCCTTGCCGGGGATGGGTGCGATGATGCGGATGCCCAGCGCCGACAAGCTCAACGCTATGTCGTCTTCAAGGTTTTTTATTTTTGAAACACGGATACCCGGTGCAGGCACTATTTCGTAAAGCGTCACCGTGGGGCCGATCGTAGCTTTTATCTTCTCAATTTCAATTTTGTATTGGCTAAGCGTTTCGACGATGCGGTTTTTGTTGGCCTGCAACTCATCATTTTGCACATTGACGCGCTCTGTACCGTATTCGCTCAGCAGGTCGAGTGGCGGAAATTTGTAATGCGGCAAATCGAGGCGTGGGTCGTAATCAGTTTCCAGACTGCCTTTTGGTGGCTTGGGTGCTGGAGCGGGTGGGGGAGGCGGTGGCGTCACAGATTGCTCCGGGAGATTTTCGATGGTGAAATCGATGTCGGGCGGCGGCAGTTTGGGAGTAGTATTACGCTCAGGTTTTTTATCAATTTTAAGTTCTACGGTAGCCGGATAGTCGGTGAGTGCAGGCTCCTGCTTGGGCCGTGGAAATCCCTCAAGAAGTTTTTCGTCGTCGCCCTCATGATCAACTGCATATTCCTCTACATTGTATTTATCGCCACGTGGCTCCTTAATTCCACCTTCTTTCGTCTTATCGGTATTTTTATCGCCGAAAAGGCCAAAAGGAGAATTTTTAGTTTTGAAAATTTTGAAAAATCCAGCAACGAGCAAAAACAGGAGCATTACAAAAAACAGCAATAGCCCGGCACCGATGGTTCCCAGCAGCGAGTCGAGCCATCCATAGATGTAGAAACCAAAATATCCGGCAAGAATGCCATCCATCACTGTTGGGGCAACAAAAGCAAATGCTGCCGAAAACCAAAGTAGCCCCAGCACGCTGATTCTAAAAATTTTCCATACAGGAATACCAGACTTAGGCCAGATAAGCCTGATGCCGGCCGCAATAGTGAAAACGAGAATAAAAAATGCCGACACACCGAAGCTCTCTTTAATAAAGATATTGGAAACTGCGGCGCCGATTTTGCCCATGAGGTTGGCGGCGTATAGAGAGCGGTTGGTGAGAATCTCCCAGAAAGTCCTGTTGAAAAGCTGATCGTCTGTTTGCCAGGTGGCCAAATACGAAACGAAGCTGATACCCAAAAACACAGAAATCACAATCAGCGTCAGCCCGGTGATTTGTTGAAACAGCCGGTGGCGAAACAGATCGATGACAGGTTGGATGGGATTGCTAAACTTGAGCGGTTTGTTACTTGCTTTTTTCTTTGGCCTGGCAGCTACAGGGTCTGTTTTAAGCTTATTTGTTTTTGGTGGCATAAATTTTTACGATTCCTCATTTTTAGGATTGCGCAAAAGTAATATTTCGGCGCGGATAATTCCGGTAGAAAAGAAAAGCAGGGCGCAAAGGGCAACGCGCAGGGTGCGAAGAGCATGGCGCATGGCGCGAAGAGTAAGAAGCAACATCCAATAATGCTTGCCTTTCTCTGCTTCCGGTGGCTGCGGTGGCTGAGCCTGTCGAAGC
>CAZTCX010000211.1:0-4809 GCA_964612515.1 uncultured Lentimicrobiaceae bacterium
TTTTGGTATAAATTTTAAATTCAGCAGCCATATCTTTACGATTTATACTTTGGCATCCAGATGATAATCGGCCATGGTAATTTGGTTTTTGTTGATTTCGTCGGAAGCTACCTCACCATCGCGCAGTCGGATGATGCGGTGCGCATGTCGTGCAATATCTTCTTCGTGGGTAACGATGATTACCGTATTGCCAAGTTTATGAATTTCTTCAAAAAGCCCCATCATTTCTATTGACGTTTTGCTGTCGAGGTTTCCGGTAGGCTCGTCGGCCAGAATGATCGACGGATTATTTACCAGCGCCCTCGCCACAGCAACCCGTTGCCGCTGTCCGCCCGAGAGTTCGTTTGGCTTGTGGTGCACACGATCCGTAAGCTGAACGCTCTCGAGTACCTGCATTGCTCGTTCGTAGCGTTTTGCCTTACTAATGCCGGCATACACCAATGGTAAGGTCACATTCTCGAGTGCCGTTTGGCGTGGCAACAAATTAAAAGTTTGAAATACAAATCCGATTTCTTTATTTCTAATTTCCGCCAGGCGATTGTCGTCCATCTTACTCACATCTTTATCATTCAGGAAATATTGTCCGCTAGTGGGCGTGTCCAGGCATCCCAGGATATTCATCAGCGTCGATTTACCCGAGCCCGAGGCGCCCATGAGCGCCACATACTCGTTTTCATAGATGTCTAATGTGATGGTGCGCAGGGCTTTGACAACCTGCGTGCCTACCTTGTAGAACTTCTTGATGTCGATGAGCTTGATAATTTTACGCTTTTCCATGCGATGATGATGTTGCAGATGGACTTTCTTTTTTAATGAATTCCAACCAAAAAGATGATTGAGAGAGTTGTGTTAACACAAAAGAAAAATGAATATTGCTTTGGATTGATTTTTCCTTGTTCGATGCTAAACACGCGCTGGCGCTAAAAGTTTTAAAAAATCGCCATTCTGGGTGACGTGCGACTTTAGCAGGCCTCTTTAAAGACCGGCTCCCCGCTGAATTTAAAAATTCATGCTTTGGCTTTTAATAGTAAAAATCACTAGATTTTAGGCGAAAGCCCATTGATTAGTTCGTTTCTTTTCATCGGGACAAAAGCCCATAAATAGATGCGAAACTATGGTTGCATGCGCTTTTACAAAGTCAACTGGAACCCAAGCATAAAGCCAAACGTGTGAACTCCCTGCTCACAGGGTGTAGTTCCCACTGGGTAAGGTTGATTAGGGAGGCTTCCGCTGATAAAGTTGAGTGGCACATAGCCATCAGTGAAAAAGTATTCGACAAAGATTTTCGACGATTCCTTTATCAAAGCGGATACACCAAAAACGGTTTGATTTTGGCGTTCCCACGGTGAGCCAGTATCGCCAGCGATCAGTTTGCTAAATTCTCCCGAAACGGAATATTGAATAGCGCTGCTTTTGAGATTAAAACTATATTTCGCTCCTACATCCATGGTTGATACTTTTACAGCCTCATAAATATTAAGCGGCGGTGAAGGGTTATAGGTTCCTTTCCAAACTTTGAGTGTTTGCGCATAGCTACCTTGAACGACGAGCCGCTGCGCTATCTCCAGTTGCGCATAGCCGCTCACGGCAGGGTTGCATTCATCGCACTCGGCAAAATGGGTGACTGGAAAATCCTGACAATAGGCGCTGCCGTACATGTAGGAGCCCCCCAATTTGAACCCGACTTGATTGGTGATCGGAATAGTGTAATTAAGATCGGCTGTAAAGTTATTGATAAGCGACGGTACGTTGGTGGAGTCAGCTACCGGCGTGTGGAGTGCCCTGAACTGAGCGCCACCCTGCACAGCCATGAATGATGCATTAAGATTCCATTTGCGAAAGCCGACCAGTGCTCCATATCCCAGCCCGCCGAACGCGTGCCACGTAGTGGAATTTGAAAACGGACTAACGCTACCGGTTTGTCCGAAAGGAGCATCCATCTTACCTAAAGCACCATAAACCGGAAAACGATTTAGGTCACCAACCAAAACAAAGCCTTTTGTAAGTTGAATTTGGTTACGACCCAAACTGGTGATGGTGCCTTCGCCAAAACTTTGCGCGGGGTTGTAGAGTATTTCGGCATGAAAAGCCAGCCAATCGTTAACTGCTCCGGTAAGCCCAAGCTGAAAAGAATGAATTACTGCTTCACTCACCTCTTTTCCAATCTGGTTTCGTGAAGTAGGATGACGCATCAGGTAAGCAAACTTGGAGTCTTTGTTGGATTTTTGATAATCTAAAAGAGAAATCATAGAGGCTCCTATCACTAACTGGCCGTTTTTCAAATGACCCTCTTTGCGCTCATCAATTAGTATCTGTACTTTTTGGGGATTCATGGTAGGCTCCAGCATACGATACATCAACCGGGAATTGGTTGTCACAGGTTTTACTCTTTGCAGCGTATCCTGACTGTAGGCGGTAATCCCACCCAAAATAAATAATGAAAGGAGTAAGATTTTATACATGGTTGTTTCGATTTTAGGAATTCAGTACACTGTTCTATTAAAATATTCGAGATAGCCTTTTTTTAAAAACATATCTTCAGTGTGGCGTTTTCACTAATGAATTATAAAGACGATTTCAAAAAGTATTTCAAATAAAAGCAACGTAAAAAAAGTCTGCCACCGGGTTACCACGATATCAGAATTATTTGAATCGAATAAAACGTAAAGTCGGTGCTAATGTTTAGAAGCAAAAAGTTAATTAATTGTTAATTATTTCCTCGCAAGAACAGCGAAAATTAAGAAACGGTTTTTGACTTTGTTATCAGCTACTTAAAAGGTGAAGTTGCCATCTTTACTTAGGAATGAGTGGTGGAAGAGAAGAAAACAGATAATATTTATGCTTCGATCATTTTCCCCAGCTTTCGCGGTCGAGGCTGCGGTAGTGGATGGCTTCGGCCAGATGCTCAGAGAGGATATCGGCGCTGCCTTCGAGGTCGGCAATGGTGCGCGAAACCTTGAGGATGCGGTCGTAGGCGCGTGCCGAGAGACTGAGTTTTTCCATGGCGTTTTTTAGCATGAGCTGGCCGGTGCTGTCTATTTTACAAATTTCGCGCAGTAGCTTGCTGGTCATTTGTGCATTACAATGGATATTTTTAGTGGCTTCGTAGCGCTTCTCCTGAATTTTTCGTGCCTGTACCACGCGCTCACGAACGACAGCACTTTTCTCGCCGTTGCGCGCTTCCGACAATTCTTTAAAGGGTACGGGCACCACCTCCACGTGGATGTCTATTCGGTCGAGCAGCGGGCCGGAGATTTTGTTGAGATATTTCTGCACGATGCCCGGACCACACATACACTGCGTAGTGGGATGGTTGTAATAGCCGCACGGGCAGGGATTCATGGCGGCTACCAGCATGAAGCTGGCCGGGTATTCTACCGAGAGGCGCGCCCGCGAAATCGTCACCACACGGTCTTCGATAGGTTGACGAAGCACTTCGAGCACCGTGCGCTTGAACTCCGGCAGCTCGTCGAGAAACAAAACGCCATTGTGCGCCAGCGATATTTCGCCCGGTTGCGGATTGCTGCCACCGCCAACCAGTGCCACATCGCTGATGGTATGATGCGGCGAGCGGAACGGTCGCACAGCGATGAGCGAGGTGTTGCGGCTCATGCGTCCCGCCACCGAATGTATTTTTGTGGTTTCAAGCGCCTCGTGCAGATTGAGCGGCGGCAGGATTGAAGGTAGCCTTTTGGCGAGCATGGTTTTGCCAGAGCCTGGTGGACCAATAAGAATAACGTTGTGGCCTCCGGCAGCAGCAATCTCCAGCGCACGCTTTATGTTTTCCTGCCCTTTTACATCCATAAAATCAAATTCGTACTCATTGAGGCTGGCGTAAAACTCATCGCGCGTATTGATGATGGTTTGCTCAAGTTCTTTGGTACCATTAAAAAAATCGATGACCTCCTTAATATTTTCAACGCCGTACACTTTTATGTCGCCGACGATAGCCGCTTCTCGGGCATTTTGCTTTGGCAGTATAAAACCCTCGAAACCTTTTTTGCGTGCTTCGATGGCGATAGGCAGTGCGCCGCGGATGGGTTGCAACCCGCCGTCGAGCGAAAGCTCGCCCATGATGATGTAGCGATCGATATCTTTGGAACCAATCTGGTCGGAAGCGGCCAGGATGCCGGTGGCAATGGTGAGATCGTACGCGGAACCCTCCTTGCGGATATCGGCAGGAGCCATGTTAATCACAATCTTTTTGCCGGGCAGCCGGTAGCCAATATAGCTCAGCGCCGATTCGATGCGCTGCTGGCTCTCCTTTACAGCGCTGTCGGGCAGTCCAACCATAAAGAAATTTACACCTGTATCTACATTTACCTCCACGGTGATGGTGATGGCATCAACGCCCTGAATGGCACTTCCGTAAGTTTTTATGAGCTTCATACGCTGAGCGGTGCTTCATTGGAAAAGCGGCTGCAAGGTAATAATATTCAGCGAAAGCGCTAACGATTTTTCTTAAGCACAAAATCGAGCCCGTCCACAATGTCGCCCCACTGCGAGGCTTCGATGGTAAATTCGATGCGCGCAGGTACGGCGGTCATGTTTATTTTTTCGAGTTGCTCCGTATTGATGGCGGCGTAGTAATTGCCGGGAGCCAATCCCAAAAACGTGAAGTAGCCATCGCGTTCGCTCATCACCTGTTTTTTTAGCCGCCCGTTTTCGGTAAAAATGTCGATACGCACGCGTCCCTGAGCTTTTACGGAAGTGCTGTCCTGCAAATACACCATTCCGTTGATCTCGCCCATCGGGTACACCGGAATCTCGATGCGTTTAAACTGATTGGGATCGATAAAAATCTCGAGG
>CAZTCX010000211.1:4819-5699 GCA_964612515.1 uncultured Lentimicrobiaceae bacterium
TATTTAGAACAAAATCCAGCCCCGCTGTAATGTAAGTACTTTCCTGTTTTGGGGAATTATCCATTAATACAATACAAAGAGATTCAAATCCAAAAAACTTGAGAGATTAAGAAGTAGAGGAAGGAGATTTTTAATATCGATTTCCGGATGCTACTCCTCCTGCGGTTTATCGCGGTCTTTGATCTTTATGTAGCGACTTCGCTTCTTCGGTGCGGAAGGAACCAGCCCATACCTATGGATTTTGTTGTTGAGCGTAGGTCGCGTAATCTGCAAAATTTCAGAGGTTTTCACCTTGTTCCAGTGTGTGGCTTCGAGAATTTTGTGGATGTGAATCTTCTCTATTTTGTGCATGGGCAGCAAATCTTCATCGGAGTTGCTTAGTCCCCGTGGGTGTGTGATTCCCGGCAGTATAGGTATGTTCCTCAGCTCAAGCACATCGTTGTGGGCAAGAATGGCAGCCTGGGTAAGTACATTTTCGAGCTCGCGGATGTTGCCGGGCCACGAATAATTCTTCAGATAATTCAACACGCCATCTTCTATTTTGGAAATCTTTTTGTTGAGCTGACGGTTGAGACGTGATAAGATGATTTGCGCAAGCTCGTCG
Organism: uncultured Lentimicrobiaceae bacterium; assembly: GCA_964612515.1. Classification (GTDB taxonomy): domain Bacteria; phylum Bacteroidota; class Bacteroidia; order Bacteroidales; family 4484-276; genus SABY01. The sequence goes on from CAZTCX010000211.1 coordinate 5,424, forward strand.
ATGTCATCCAGGCGGTCGCGTAACGGTGGCAGGTGGATAACAAACATGCGCAGCCGGTAGAGCAGTTCCTGCAAAAACTCTTTATCTACTGCTGCCTGCTCATCGTTGATGGAAGAGCCGGAAACGAGCCGTGCCTGCAATGGAACGGTGGTGCCATCAGGGCGTACAATCAGGTGGTGATCCAAAGCTATCAGCAGCTTTTCCTGCAGGCTGTGCGGCAACTCACGAAATTCGCCCATATAAACGGTTCCTTTGCCAACAGTTTCCAGTTTTCCA
>CAZTCX010000212.1:0-469 GCA_964612515.1 uncultured Lentimicrobiaceae bacterium
AGAAAGCTCTATTGCTGCTTGTTTGGACCAGGGTTCGACTCCCTGCAGCTCCACGGTTTTTAAAGATAAAAGGTTGTTTGGCATCACGTCAGGCAGCCTTTTTTTATTGCCAAAATGATTGATTTAATAAAGCCCTTTTCTATTCTTCCCATTCAATCGCCTTCCATAATTCCGCCAACCAAATAATCGAACCGCACCCGTGGCAGCCTTTTTATTTACCTTTGCCCGTCATTAAAACGGTATTTTTTTAAAAAAGAAAAGGCACCATTTATTTAAAAGATTAAGATGAAAATCGATAAAAATACGAGCCTGGCCGACCTCAACCAAAGCAGCCACGGCACAATGGTACAAAACCTGGGCATCGAATACACCGAAGTTGGCGACGGCTACGTGTGTGGCCGCATGCCCGTAGATGAGCGCACCTGGCGCCCCGGCCATATTTTGCATGGCGGCGCCAACATTGCCTTTG
>CAZTCX010000212.1:479-5690 GCA_964612515.1 uncultured Lentimicrobiaceae bacterium
GTTCACAATATGATGTACGCGGAAGCAGCAGCACCGCCAACCACGTGGGGTCGGCAACGGAAGGCTGGGTGTATGCCCGTGCCGAGATCATCCATCAAGGCAAACGCACGCACCTTTGGAACATCAACATCACCGACCAAAACCAGCGCCTGCTCTCCACCATCCGCCTCACCAACTTTATCGTTCCGCGATGAGTCTGGAAGTTTTAATCGAACGCTTTATTGCCAAAGCCCGAAACGACTCCTCAGGTTTTGCTGTCTGGTTTTTGCCCGGCAGCAATGTTCCGATGGCTGTAGTGAATCAGGGAGAGTTGGAGCGTATCGGCGATTTGAGCCAACTGCAAGACCGTTCAGGATTTGTGATGGCGCCTTTTTTTGTTTCAAAACAAAATCCAATCTTGCTGCTTTCGCCAGAAGGGTTGTTGCAGGGTGAAGATGAAATTGCCCGTTATGTTGGCGATTCCAACGAAAGTTATGATTTTACTAATAATAGCTCCGACGAGAATTTTGTAGAAACTCCCAAACAAGAATTTATTTCTCAATGCAGCAACGCCATCGAATTGATTCGCAAGGGCGAAATGGATAAGGTGGTGCTTTCGCGACAGAAATTTGTCGGGCGTCACGCGGATAGCTCTCCCAGCGGTTTGTTTCAGCGTTTAAAGTCAAAATATCCTGACGCTTTTGTCTCTCTTTTTTATACTCCTGCCACCGGTTGGTGGATGTTAGCCACTCCGGAATTATTGCTGCGTGGCCGCGAAGGCGAATACCAAACTATGGCGCTGGCAGGAACGCGCGCGCGTGTTGCGCAGCCATCCGTATTGCCCTGGCCCGAAAAGGAGCAGTTGGAACAGAAATTCGTAACTGACTACATCATCGAAAAGCTCGTGAACAATGACGCCAACGACATTCGTTGCAGTGTTCCCTTTACGCGATCTGCCGGAACCATCGAACATATTTGTACTGAAATATCTTTCAAATCCGGCAATGCCGCGAAGTTGCTGCAGGCAATACACCCAACCCCTGCTGTGTGTGGCATGCCGGCAGATATTGCTAATGATTTTATTTTAAAAACTGAAAAACACAACCGCGCCTACTATTCAGGATTTCTGGGTATGCTCAACATAAACGGGCAAACGGATGTTTACGTCAATTTGCGCTGCATGAAGCTACTTGGTGAAGGCAATCTACTTTTTGCCGGTGCGGGCATCACCGCCGGATCAGTCCCCGAACGCGAGTGGCACGAAACTGAAATGAAAATGGCCGGCATGGGGCGTATTCAATGATTTTAAAAACAAAAGATGAAGGTTTCTGATAAATATTCCGCACAAATGCTCGCGGAAATAATGCGGGCGAAAGGAATCTTGGAAGTGGTGTTCTCGCCGGGTTCGCGCAATGCGCCGCTCATCAACACATTTGCTTCGTTGCCCGATTTCAACTGCTACACCATCGTTGACGAACGAAGCGCCGCCTTTTTTGCTTTGGGAATGGCCGTTCAGAGCGGGCGCACCGTTGCCATTGCCTGCACTTCCGGCACTGCCATGCTCAACTATGCCCCGGCCATCGCGGAAGCCTATTATCAGAAAATTCCTTTGCTCGTTCTCACTGCCGATCGTCCAATCGAGTGGATTGATCAGGGCGACGGGCAAACCATCCGCCAACGGGATGCTTTTCGCAGCTTTATCCGCGGAAGCTATGAATTGCCGCAACAGCCTGACACCACTGACAGCCGCTGGATGACCAACCGGCTGATGAATGAAGCTATTAATAAATGCCACTTCCCGGTTCCCGGACCGGTGCACATCAACCTGCCGTTTGCCGAGCCGCTGTACGGCATTACGGAAATGGAACCCGAAAAGACGCGTATCATTCATCAGCCTAAGCTAAAATATTCGATTGCTGATGACGATCTCAGTCAGATAGCCGATCTTATTAATAATGCAGAAAAGGTGATGCTGCTGGCCGGACAGAATAATGGCGACATTGTAATGAATGCCGCTTTGCGCAAAATTGCCGCGTTGCCGCAATGCATTTTGTTGACGGAAAATATTTCAAATCTTAACAACGAAAACGGTGTAGCCTGCATCGACAAACTACTGTCAGTCATTGGCGAAAGTCAGAAAGATTTTGCGCCCACGCTGCTGATAACTTTTGGTGAGGCGGTGGTGAGCAAGCGCATCAAAACATTTTTGCGAAAGCATAAGCCAAAGCATCATTTGCATGTAAATGCTGCGCCCGATCATCCCGATACTTACCAATGTCTGACGCAAAGCATTCACGCCGAAGCAGCCGCTTTTTTTGATCAGATCGCGCCGCTTTTGCAGGACGGACAGAGTGAATATCATCAGCAATGGAAAGAACAGTGCGTCTTTGCCAACCGGCGGCACAACGAGTTTTTGCTGCAATGCCCGTTTACTGATTTTAAAGCTTACGAGCTAATTTTCGAGATGCTGCCTCAGCCTGTCGATCTGCATCTTGGCAACAGCAGCCCCGTGCGTTATGGTCAACTTTTCGATCATCCTGCGGGGATGCGTCATTTTGCCAATCGCGGTACCAGCGGCATCGATGGCTGCCTTTCCACTGCGGCAGGAGCAGCGCTTCTCTCCGGAAATCTGACCGTGGCCATCGTGGGCGACCTTTCGTTTTTTTATGACAGCAATGCTTTGTGGAATAATTATCTAAACAAAAATCTCCGGATCATTGTAATTAACAACGGCGGCGGCAACATTTTCAGGATCATCCCCGGCCCTTCGGATACCGATCATCTCGAAACTATTTTTGAAGCGCGCCACCAACGAAGTGCGATTGCTTTGGCAAAGTCTTTTGATATTAAATGTTTTGAAGCTGCCGACGAACAAACGCTTGCGGAAGTATTGCCCGCGTTTCTTGATCCGGATGCGGAAGCTCCGGTGCTGCTCGAAATACGAACCGATGGCCGACGCTCTGCGAAAGTGCTCAACGAATATTTTAAATATTTGGAAACGGGAAGGGGTTGATTTATAAAAGTTCAAATTTATCTGTAAGTTGCAAGGATTACTAACCCCGGCCTTCAGGCCGGGGATCAAAGGACGCGAGAATCAGTGGGGCTTTAGCCCCAAACATAAAAAAGGTTATGATTTCATGAAAAAAATGGATTTAAAAGGACTGTGGGCTAAAGCCCGCAGATAGTGGAGTAGTTCACCTGAACCCTGCCCTGAAGGGCAGGGTTAGTGAAAAAATGTGTGTACACCGTACCAATTGGAGAAGGGAGTCCAGCCGCACAAGCCACAGCAGTGGCCTGTGCGGTGGATTTCTCTCAGTCAGCCGACGGAGGAGTTAGAGGGGGTTTAATGAAGCGGCAATTTGCTTTAAGCTTGTAAAAAGTTAGATAATTATGATTTTTGATTAACGAAATACTCCACTCATGGGAAATAGAAACTGGACAACGATAAAAGAATACGAGGAAATTTTGTTTGATTTCTGGGAAGGCATCGGGCGCATCACCATCAACAGGCCACGCTACCACAACGCTTTTACACCAACTACCACGGCGGAGATGAGCGACGCGCTGCATCTTTGCCGCGAAGACCAGCGCATAGCGGTGGTGGTGCTCACCGGAGCCGGCGACAAAGCTTTTTGCTCAGGTGGCGACCAGAATGTGAAAGGTCATGGCGGCTACATCGGCAAAGATGGCGTGCCGCGGCTCAATGTACTCGACGTGCAGAAGCAAATTCGCTCGCTGCCCAAACCCGTTATTGCAATGGTGAACGGCTATGCCATTGGCGGCGGCCACGTACTGCACGTAATCTGCGATTTGACCATTGCTTCCGACAACGCCATCTTCGGGCAAACCGGCCCCAAAGTGGGCAGCTTCGACGCCGGCTTCGGTTCGTCATATCTAGCCAGTATCGTGGGACAGAAAAAAGCCCGTGAGATTTGGTTTTTGTGCCGCCAGTATAGCGCTGCCGAAGCGTTGGAAATGGGACTGGTGAATAAAGTGGTGCCGCAGGCGCAACTCGAAGACGAAGTAGTGGAATGGTCAAAAATAATGATGCAGCGCAGCCCGATGGCTTTGCGTATGATAAAGCTGGGTCTGAATGCCGACCTCGACGGACAGGCGGGCTTGCAGGAATTTGCCGGCAACGCTACGCTGCTTTACTATCTCACCGAAGAAGCCCAGGAAGGCAAGCATGCCTTTCTCGAAAAGCGCGCCCCCGACTTTAGTAAATATCCCAAATTCCCGTAATGGCAACTTTCCGATCGTGGGTTTCAGCTTCGCGGCTGCGCACATTGCCGCTGGCTGCCTCCAGCACGCTGGCCGGCAGTTTTATGGCGGTGGCCGATCGTGCCTACAACATTACCATTATTATCTGGGCGCTCGTCACCACTTTGCTTTTGCAAATTCTCTCCAACATGGCCAACGACCTGGGCGACTCGCTCAAAGGCACCGACAACGAACACCGCCTTGGCCCTGTGCGTACCGTGCAAAGCGGCAATATTAAAGTGGGCGAGATGAAACGCGCTGTGGCGGTGGTTGCGCTGATAACGCTGGCTTCGGGCATTGTTCTCATCGTTTCGAGTCTGGGAATTGCAAATTGGAAAGTCCTGCTCTTTCTGGCGCTGGGCATCGCGAGCATTGCGGCATCCATAACCTATACCATCGGGCGCACCGCTTATGGTTACAGCGGCTTTGGTGATCTTTTCGTATTCCTGTTTTTCGGACTAACCGGCGTATTGGGCACCTATTATCTCAATGCGCACCAACTCAAAGCCGATACTTTTCTGATGGCTATTTCGGTGGGATTTCTCAGCACCGGTGTGCTAAACCTCAACAACCTGCGCGACATCGACAACGACCGCCGCTCAAATAAACACACGATCGCCGTCAGGCTCGGAGAGCGCAACGCCAAAATTTATCACCTGCTTCTCATTGTCATTGCTTTGGCGGCCGGGATAGCTTATACGTTGCTTAATTTCGTTTCGCCGTGGCAGTTTCTGTATCTGCTCACATTGCCTTTGTTTGCCATTCAGTTGATCGCCATTTTCCGCATCAACGAACACCGCCGCCTCGACCCATTTCTGCGCTACCTGGCACTTACCACTTTCGCTTTCGTATTATTTTTTGGTGCCGGTATCATGATATCGTTATGAAAGCCTGGTTTAAAAAATATCATCTACACTTTCATCGGCCGGCAGGCACTTCCCGCGGCGTGATGACCACCCGCGATGGTTGGTT
>CAZTCX010000213.1:0-1134 GCA_964612515.1 uncultured Lentimicrobiaceae bacterium
GTCACCGTTTCACCCACCTCCAGTTGATATGTGCCGCCCATGATGAGCGGGAAGTTATCATGAAAATGCCCGGCCGGAAAGCCAAAAGCCACCGGATACTTAAAGGAAGCTACTGTTTCAGCGATAATTTCTGCAGCGCTCCTTCCGAAGTCGTCACCGGCCACGGGGGTCAGTCCGCCAACAATTAATCCTGCTAATTGGTCGAGTTTTTTTGCGCGCAGCAGCGTGTTCATCATCCGGTCGATTCGATAGCCGCTTTCGGCCACTTCTTCGATAAACAGAATTTTACCCGCGGTGTCCACTTCCGAAGGCGTGGCTAGCAGGCTGCAGAGTACTGATAGGTTGCCACCCGTAAGCGTTGCGCGTGCAATGCCCATGCGATCATTTGGATGATTTTCAATTTCGTAATACTGTTGCTGACCGTTGGCGGCTTCCAGCAATTTGCGCAATGGCGCCTCAGGTGTCGAATCGTTAAAAAAGTCGAGTGGCATCGTAGCGTGCAGACTTTCTACACCAAACATACGTAGCACGTGCGAATGAAAAACGGTGATGTCGCTGTAGCCAGCTATCCATTTGGGCTGTTGCCCAAATCGCGAAAAGTCAAGCCGGTCGATGATGCGCGCCGAGCCATAGCCTCCGCGCGAACACAAGATCAGCTTCACCTCGTCGTCGTCGAGCATCACCTGGAAATCGCGGGCACGCTCCGCATCTGTTCCCGAAAAATAATGATGACGACCCGTGGCAAATTCTCCGATTTTTACCCGATAACCCAATTGTTCGATAAGATCGGCGGCACGCTCGAGCAACGTAGCATCGATATGTTTTCCGGGAGATACAATACCTATCACATCGTTGGGTTTGAGCACAGCAGGTGTTATCATTTTTTTAATTTTGAAAAAGTAAAAGTAAGTTTTTTAGCTTTGCCAAAACATAAATGAGGGCGGCTTTCAGGTTAACACTGCAATTCTATTTTGAATATTCCAAAAATCAATAAATCAATAAATCAAAAATCAAATAAATCTCAAATAGATCAAAATCACAAAAACAAACTCTTCAACGTTGTGGAATTGGCTCTGACAAGACATTTTGTACCATGCTGATCACTAACCCAGGACTTTAATCCGGGGATTTAAG
>CAZTCX010000213.1:1234-5661 GCA_964612515.1 uncultured Lentimicrobiaceae bacterium
AATAACATTTTCCTCCTTTTCATCATCTCACAAAACAACCATCGGAAATAAATTGGTGCTATATTCGCCGCCTTATTAAACGGACTGCTGCCAGCGCTTTACAGGTCACCGACAGCTTATCGTAAAAACTATTGGATAAACTATAATTAAAAACTAACACTTCGCGCATGCCAGTAACCTCCGCAGCCGTTTCGCGGCGCTCCTCCACCGCCGTTGCCATCACCATCATCGGCGTTTTGTTTTTTATCTTCGGATTTGTAACCTGGCTCAATGGCATCCTGATACCGTATTTGCAGATAGCCTGTGAGTTAACCAATTTCCAGGCGCTTTTTGTGGCTTTTGCCTTTTACATCTCCTATTTCGTCACCGCGTTGCCTTCGGCGTGGGTACTCGAAAAAACGGGATTCAAAAACGGGATGACCCTCGGATTACTTGTCATGGCAGCCGGAACTTTGATTTTTGTACCGGCGGCATTGTCGCGCACTTACGGGCTTTTCCTTGCCGGGCTTTTTGTGATGGGCACAGGATTATCCATTCTGCAAACTGCCTCCAACCCTTATGTCACTATCCTGGGACCGCGCGAGAGCGCGGCGCGCCGCATCAGCATCATGGGCATCTGCAACAAGCTGGCGGGAGCCATCGCCCCACTCATACTGGCGTATTTTATTCTGAACGACGGTGACGCCTTTGTCAAAAACCTTGCTTCGCTAAGCGAACCTGCCCGCCAACTTGCTCTTGATGGATTGGCTCGCCGCGTAATAAATCCTTATCTGGTGATGACCGTGGTGCTTGTATTGCTTGGCATCGGCATCCGTTTCACTTCATTGCCCGACATCAACGCGGAAGATGACATGGACGCTGATCAACACATTGAAGCTCCGCGAAAAAACATATTCGCCTACCCGCATCTTATCCTTGGCGTCATCGCAATGTTTTTTTATGTGGGTGCCGAAGTCGTTGCCGGCGACACCATCATCCGTTACGGCATCTCTCTGGGGATTAATATCTCCATAGCCAAAGCCTTCACTTCCTACACGCTGGTGTCGATGCTCGCTGGCTACATCCTGGGGATCATACTCATTCCGCGTTATCTTTCGCAGCGGATGGCTTTGCTATTTTCTGCTATTTTCGGTTTACTTTTTACATTGGCTGCTGTGTTCACCACCGGGCTCACATCGGTATTTTTCATAGCCATACTTGGATTTGCCAACGCGCTGGTATGGCCGGCCATCTGGCCTTTGGCACTCCACAACCTGGGACCCTATATCAAAGTTGGCTCCGCGATGCTCATCATGGCCATTGCCGGGGGTGCGGTATTGCCACTAATATGGGGCCGGCTCTCCGACGTCTTTCATGCAACGCCGGAGCTTGCTTACCTAATGCTCTTGCCCGGCTACCTGATTATTTTGTATTATGCCGCGAAAGGTTATAAAATTAAGAACCATGTATAAAAACATTAAACCAACACTGCTGGTGCTGGCCGCCGGTATGGGAAGCCGCTACGGCGGATTGAAACAGATTGACAAAATCGGGCCGTCGGGTGAAGCCATCCTCGACTACTCGGTGTATGACGCCATCAGAGCCGGCTTTGGCAAGGTAGTTTTTGTGATCCGTCATGAACTTGAAGAGGATTTTCGTAGCTTTTTCGATCATAAACTAAAAGGTAGGATTGAGGTGGAATACGCCTTTCAGGAGCTCGACAATGTGTCCGACGGAATTGCTGTTTCTGCTGATCGCAAAAAGCCCTGGGGAACAGGACACGCCATTCTCGTAGCACGGGATTATATCAAGGAACCTTTTGCAGCCATCAATGCCGACGATTTTTATGGCGCTGGAGCGTATCAGGCTGTAGCCGAATATTTCAAAAACAACGACAATCCCAGCCATCATTGCATGGTAGGATACCGGCTCGATACCACCCTTTCAGAACATGGCACCGTATCACGTGGTGTTTGCGTTACTGACAAGCATGGTTTTCTGGAAAGCATTCGCGAAGTGACCAATATCGGTCAACGCGATGGCCTGCCAGGATACGAAGATGCCGCCGGACAATGGCAGCGACTTATTGGCGACGAAACCGTTTCGATGAACATCTGGGGATTTTACCCCGAAATGTTTGAGGTTTTCAGTGAAGGATTCAAGAACTTTATCCAACGCGCCAAAGACGATCCCAAAGCTGAATACTTTATCGCGCTTCCGCTGATGGACGCCATCCACAACGGCAAGGAAAAGATACGGGTTTTGAAAACCGACGACCAGTGGTTTGGCGTAACCTATAAAAACGACAAAGTTGCGGCCATCGACAGCATCAACCAATTTATCAACGCCGGGAAATATCCTGATAACCTCTGGAAATAGTGCCACAACAAAAGTTTTCATCCGAGGAACTCACTCCGATCATCAGTAGTTTTCGCATCAGCGGCAGCTTTACCCACGCAGTTCCGCTTCGAACCGGGCATATCAACGATACGCTGCTGGTGCATGTGAATAACCATCAGCAGCCCGACTATGTGCTGCAGCGCATCAATACCGACATCTTCAGAAATGTAGATCAGTTGATGGAAAACATCTGGCATGTCACCAGCCACCTGCAGCAAAAGATTAATAATGACGGAACATCTGTTATAAAGCCCGGAACATTGGAGCTGGTAAATACAACCACTGACGATTTATACCATACAGATTGCGATGGCAATTGCTGGCGCTGTTTTGTCTATTGCCGGCACAACGCTTCTGCGACCCAACGAATCACTCCGTCCATTGCGGCCGAGGGAGGCAGAGCGCTGGGCGTGTTTCAATCGATGCTGGCCGATTTACCGGCGCTTCGGCTGCACCAAACCATTCCTGACTTTCATAATCTTCCTTCCCGGCTTTCGCAATTTAATGCTGCCCTGCAAAAAAATCCGCGTAAGCGAGCTGCTGAGGTAGCTGCGGAAATTGAAGCGATCAGCCGTCGCGCAAAAGATATGCTGCTGGTGCACCGGCTAGCAGATGAGGGCAAGATTCCGTTGCGCATCACCCACAACGACACAAAGATTAACAACATCCTCTTCGATGACCAAGAGAAAGCGCTTTGCCTGGTCGATCTCGACACGGTGATGCCCGGCTACGTCCATTTCGATTTTGGCGATGCCATCCGCACGCTGGCAAGCACTGCCACAGAGGATGATCCTCAAATAGATAATATCAGTGTAGATTTAAATCTGTACGAAAGCTTTGCGCAAGGCTACCTCAAGGTGATGAAAGATGTGCTTAACGCCACCGAAATCGAAACACTTTCTTTTTCACCCCGCCTGATGACCTACATCATGGCGGTGCGTTTCTTTACCGATTATCTGCAGGGCGACACCTATTACAAAACCGATTATCCCGACCACAACCTCGTCCGAACCCGCAACCAACTGGCGCTGCTCCAGGCAATGGAAGCCGCCGCCGATAAAATGGAATCGATTATCCAGGAAATTGTGGATTAGTTTTAACGGGACGAAATCAAAAATATTGACGAATGACGAATGACGAATGACGCCAGCCCTGAACGTAGTCGAATGGAATCTTGAATCTCAGCCCCAACAGAGAAATCTACACTTCGCGACATAAAATTTATCGGGAAACGAATTAAATGCAGGCACAGCCTTGAGAAATAGATACAACTAAGGATCCAGCCTAAGCTGAACAAAGCCAAAGTCAGGGCTTGACTCAAAGTCAAACCCTGACTAAACGCTGGAAAGGTGCCCGGGTTTGGGCGAGGTTGTACCTCGTCCACTTTATTTTTACAGGCTTAGCCTGTTATAAAACAGCCACTTGCATAAACTTGTTATTCGTACTAAAAATCTCATCCTGCCTCGCGCACCTACTCCCTAATTTAAAATCTTTCTAACCTCTTTTTCATCTATTTTTGCTTCGCGTAAAAAATACCTGAAAAGATGAAAAAACTATTAATCCTCTGTTTGACGTGCTTCATCACCGTTACCCTTTATCCGCAGCAGACTAAACAAATGCACATCGTCGGGAAGCCGCAGTTGCTGCCCAACGAGATGGTGGCCAAACAGGATGCAAATGGCGAGTATGCGGCTGCGATACAGGTGATTTCTGAATTGGACGGCTTGAGTTATGATGCAAATGATGGCATGGTTACCGGCATCGATCATTGGCCGGGGAAAGATATGGTGTACGTAACCCACCGCGAACGCATGCTTTATGTTTATAAACAGGGCTACGAACCCTTCAAAATTATCCTTTCTGATCATGGCATCGTTTTGAAGTCGCGGCAAGTGTGGGAAGTCAAAATCTCCGGCGAAGAAACCGCCGATGTGCTGCCGGTTACTTTCCGGTTTACACCTGAAGATGCGACGCTGGTTATTGATGGAAAAGCTGCCGGAACTTCCTCCACACAAAGCCTTGCTGTGGGGCAGCATGCCGTCAAACTT
>CAZTCX010000214.1:0-5653 GCA_964612515.1 uncultured Lentimicrobiaceae bacterium
ATCGGCTACTTTTTGTTCGTCAAAGAGCGTAAAGATTTTCTGGTTTAAAACTTCCTGCACCTGGCGGGCATATTTCAGATATCTGCTGACCTGATTTTCCGACATTTTTACGGGCGTGGTAATCTGACTTGAGCCTGGAAGCTGCCGGATGACATCCTGTTTTTCGCGCCGCAGCATCACTTTGCTAAGCTTTTGCCCGAGCTGCTCCAGGTTATAATATCCGGCCACCATATTTTTGTTTTCTTCGTCAAAATAGCAATGCTGATAGGAAAACTCCCACAGTGGCGACAGCAATTCAGTATCTACAAACATGACGATCGAATAGAGATCGATAAGTTCGGAGCTAAGCGGCGTGGCCGAAAGCACCAGCGCATGCTTACGCGGAAGCGATTTTATGACCGACGAAGTAACCGAAGCATAATTGCGGATGCGCTGTGCTTCGTCGAGGATGATGAAGTCGGGCGGATATTTTGCGATAAGCTGATGATCGCGAATCACCGTTTCGTAGCTCACGATGATAAAACCTGCGGTGCCATACATGGCTTCCCGCTCGCTTACGTTGCCGGCTACAATTTGCACCGGCTCATTGCAGGAGCGCAGAACGTCGTTTTTCCATTGCTGTTTCAGCGTGGCCGGACAGATTATTAAGGTGCGGCTAAAACCAAAGACATCTTTCTTCATCACCGCAGTGGCAATGGCTTGCAACGGTTTGTCAAGCTCCATATCGTCGGCAAGCACAACACCTTTTTTGAAAGTGGCAAATTCGACGCCTTGCCGCTGGAATGGCAGCAACGGAACTTTTATTCTGGAGAAGTCGAGCACCTTTTCTTTGGCCAGGCGCACCAACTCCTCCTCCTCCATCAGCTTTTGCACACGCGCATAAACTTCGGGACGTACCAGAATTTCCTTGTAACGATCTACCACATTAAAAAAACCGATGAGTTTGGGTGCTTCATCATCTTCAATAAATCTTTTGTTACCAAAATAGCGGTAGAGTACTTCGGCCACTTCGCCGCGCACTTCTTCGGGATGAAACCAACTGATGCGGTAGTTGTGCAGCGGGTCGCAAAAAACTTCGATAAAAGGATACCGGGGGAGTTCATCCGGTTTAAGATCAGGACTTACGCTGGTGCGATCGAAAGCAAAGATGAGATGCTTGCAGGTTCCCAGCTTGTTGCTATTATAATCTGGACAGGAGCAGTAGCCAAATCTTTGTTTGAAACTACGAAAAGTGAGATGGTAGCTGGTTCCGCGCTCGTTGGTGAGGATATGCTCACCATAGATATTGTCGGCAAAGTGAAGAGTATATTTAGCTTGGCGGGCTTTTTCAAGCCGTTCATTCATCACCCGTTTTATCATGCCACGACGGGTGTATTTCAGGCCGGGCTGGGCAGGCTTGTCTTCGTTGAGCGACATAAGCTCATAAAGCTGCATGTAGGCAGCAGCACGATGCCGACAGATGGCGCCGGCATTGCAGGTGCAGGTGGCGGTCGGCGTCTCGGCGGTATTGATTTTTACAAGAAAATTTCCATACTTATCGTTCACCGAAAATTCGTGCAGGTGCTCCGATTCGATGAGCTGCGTGCATTGCCCGTTGAGGTAGAGGCTTTGCCCCTGCCGGTAAATCAGGTTGCCGGAGGATGCGTCGGAAGATAGTTTTGCCAACAATTCTTTGATCGCTTTTTGTGTGGTTTCGCTCATTTTATTTTATGCTTTACAGAAAGCTGACAAAGCTAAACAACTTCCGGCGCAGGAGCCTGTGAATGGTATTTTATTTTAAAAAAGGACTGCTGTGTGATAGATTTTTCGCTACGCTCAAAATGACAGGGTTGGCGTGGCAGAGAGGGAGGGAGAAATCTGTTTCGATAAACCAAGATCATTAATAGCATATTTTAGGTCTATGCAAACACATGTTATTAAAATTAAACGGAAGCAAATTCCTTAAAATTTACAATAACTTTGGAGCCTAAAAGTTGGAATATTTTCAACCGAAAACATGAATATAAAACCATCATCAGGGCAGCGTTTTGCCATCGTCGATATCGAAACCACGGGCACCAGCTACAAAACCGGAAAGATTACCGAAGTGGCCATCATCATCCACGACGGGCGCGCGATTGTGGACGAATTTACAACGCTGATCAACCCCGAACAGAAAATTGATTACCGTATCCAGCAGCTCACCGGCATCAGCGACCGCATGGTTGCGGAGGCACCCAAATTTTATGAGGTGGCCCGGCAGATTGTCGAAATCACCGAAGACTGCATTTTTGTGGCGCACAACGTCAGCTTCGACTACAACTTTATCCGGCAAGAGTTTATGAGCCTGGGCTACGACTACCAGCGCGAGAAACTATGCACTGTAAAACTAAGCCGCAAGCTCATCCCGTTTCACAAGTCGTACAGCCTGGGCAATATCTGCGCCGACCTAAACATCGAAAACCCGCACCGTCACCGCGCTTATGGCGACGCCCGCGCTACTACCACGCTTTTCGAAATGCTGCTGAGCATCGACCCGAACCTCACTGGGCTGTCGCTGCAAGGACTTAGCAGCAGCCTCAAACCGGAAGTGATTCGCGCGCTGCCCGAAGCCTGTGGCGTCTATTATTTCCTCGACGACGCGCACAACATTATTTATGTTGGCAAAAGCAAAAATATTCACAGCCGCGTGCTTTCGCACCTTTCTAACACCACCACCAAACGCGCGCTGGAAATGAAAAATAAGGTGGCGCACATCGACTTCGAACTCACCGGCAACGAGCTGATTGCGTTGCTGCTCGAATCGCATGAGATACATCGCCATCTTCCCATATACAACCGCGCCCAGCGGCGCACGATGTTCAACTTCGGCTTGTTTACCGATCTCGACGACGACGGCTATCTCAATCTGAAACTCTGCAAACTCGACGATTGCGACAGGCAGTCGCCCCTCACCACCTTCAACTCGATGCAGGCTGGCAAGAATTTCCTTTTTCAACTGTGCGAAGATTATCAGCTCTGCCAGAAGCTTTGCCATCTTTATCACACCCATGGTTCCTGTTTTCAATACAAAATCAAAGAATGTCACGGCGCCTGCATTGGCGAAGAATCTCCCGACGACTACAACGCACGCGTACAACAGGTAATCGAGCGATACGAATATTCGCAGCCGAGCTTTTTGCTGCTGGGCGACGGCCGCAGCGCCGAGGAGTGTTCGGTGGTGTGGGTGGAACAGGGACGCTACCACGGCTTTGGTTTTGCCCCGCGCGACATCAACGGCTACGACCAGATTGGCTACCTGAAAGAGGCGGTAAAACCTTACTCCGAAAACAAATACGTCCATTCCATCCTGCGCAGCCATCTCGAAAAATGCCCGTCGAAATTTATCATTGCGCTAAGCGACAATGAGTAGAAAACAGGAATTTGGGATAGCGTTAAAGTTGCCGTTTCTGATATCAAATTCACTGGTGTCCGGTTAGAAAATTTGTAAATACTTGAAAACCATTATTTGTTAAACCTCTACGAGGTATCGAGGATTTGGGGGATACTTTTATTCTACAATACTAAATCGCCTACAGCGAATTCCGCGTAGCGGATAAAGTATTGTAGAGTATGGGTTTAATGTTTTTACAAATTCCGTGTAGCGGATTAACAACTCTTAGCCGGACAACAGTGTTTCAAAATTAGTAACCACAAAATTCCGTTGGCAAATAAAATCCAACCATCAAATTCAAGCATTCATAACGGCTTGGTTTCCCAGATTTTCGTAAATGGATTTCATCATTTGGGTTTTGGGAATTAGTTTTGACTATTTTTGACCTCCGAATTTAGACACAGCAATGAAGCATTCCTACTTTTATTTAATACTGGCGCTTGGCGCAATAACAATTTTAATGGCGTCATGCAAGGTGAAAAAACTCACCAAACAGGCGCAGCAATACGAAGCGGCGGGCATGTACAAGCAAGCTGCCGATTGTTATTTTTCAGCTTTGGAGCGCAAACCCGATAAACCCGAACTCAACATCGGGCTGCGACGCACGGGGCAGCTCTATCTCGACCAGCTTTCCGCAGATGGCCGCAGCGCCTTTCAGCGCAACGAATTCAAGGAAACTGTTTACAGCTACCTCTCGGCCGTAGATATGATCCACAAGCTCGAGGGTGCCGGCATCAAGCTGCGCGTGGATCCCGCGTTGGAACGCAATTACCAGGATGCCAAAGACAATTATCTCGATGAACGATACAATGCGGGTTTGCGTCTGATTACCGACCAGAATTTTAATGAGGCAAAAGATATTTTTGAAGAAATAGCAAAAATAGATGCCGGCTACCGCGACACACGTTCCTACCTCAACGAGGCTACTTTAGAGCCGCTTTACCGCGACGGTACAAAGCTTTACAGCGAAGGGAAGTATATGGATGCATACCATAAATGGGATTTAGTTTGTAAAAAAGATCCCGGCTACAAAGACGCTAAGACACGCATGGAACAGGCTTTGAGCGACCGCTACAATCAGGGTGCATTGCTGCTGATGCAGGAAAATTTTGATCAGGCAGCCCTGGCGCTCGGCGACGTGCACAGTGTTAACCCCAACTACCGCGAAGTACATGTCCAATACATCGAAGCCCGCAACGAACCCATTTATCGTCGCGCCAAACAGGAAATGCAGACCGGGAAATGTCGTTCGGCATATTATGATTTTAATAACATCATCGCGGATGCCGCCACTTACAAAGATGCCGGTACACTTCGCGACAAAGCCCTGCAGTGCGCCACCTATCCGGTAGCCGTCTATTCATCTTCTATCCGGTTCCAGTCTGCCGAGTCGGGACGGATCAAAAATGTAATGATCGAAAACTTGCTGGCGCGCAACAATATCTTCCTGAAAATTTACGACCTATCCGCCATTGATGCACAAGCCAACGACCGCATCATAAACAAATCGGGTCAAATCGACAATCAGACAATGAAAAATCTGGCTTCCGCCAAAAAAATCAAAGCCGTTTTGTTTTTGGATTTTGAAAATTACAAAAAGGATAAAGGCGATTTGATTAGCAATAATATGACCGGATTTGAGCGTCAGACTATCAAGAAAGCCGATGGCACCACACAGATTTACGACAAAAAGGTAAAATACACTGCATCGGCGCAGACCAACAGTGCTTCGCTCAAAATAAACTACCGGCTGGTATCGACCACCACGGGCGAAATACTCCTTTCGGATGCTGTGTACGACACGCGAACCGACTATACAAACTACGCCACCTATGAGGGTGACGCAAAAAACCTCTATCCTGCTAAAAATGTTGGCAGCGACTGGCTGATCGACGAAAGCAAGCGGGCTGGTCTGCAAGCACAACTGAAAGGATATAAACAGATCAAATCGGTGGAAACTTTGCAGACCGAACTTTACAACGAGCTTACCACCGACATCGCCAAAAAGATTAACAATTTCGACCCTGAAAAATGAAACCACTGTGGTCTTCTAATTAAAAATTATGCGTCAACATTTTTAAATCACAAAAACAAAAGGGAATTTTCAAATAAGTCATAACTATTTACCACATGTCTATTAAAATTCAAATTTCAGATAAGGATTTTTATTTTAAAAACACCCACCTTACCCCTCAATCCCTTAAAGGGGAAGCCAGCCCACACTTTCTCGATTGTGCGCGG
>CAZTCX010000215.1:0-5644 GCA_964612515.1 uncultured Lentimicrobiaceae bacterium
TTTTGGCGGCGGGTGGCGGCTGACGAAGGAAGCCCCCGCACCGCCGACCAAAATAGAGCCGCTGCAAGCCAGCTACAGCGGAAAGCCCGTCAGCCGCCCTAATTATTAATTGCCATTGTCAACAACTTAACTAATGGTGCAAACAATGAAATTGATAAAGTGTATCTTTGCCTTCATTTGACTTTTTTGATAAACTAAACGGATCGATAGCTGATTTACTAAAATTACGATTATGGCAGAAAAATCTAAATCAACAGATTTGCGTCGCAGGATGCGTGATGCGTTAAAAGGTGGTGGCGACAAAGCCATCGAAAAGCAAAAGGCCACCGGTAAACTTACCGCGCGCGAACGAATTCTCGCCCTGCTTGATGCCAAATCATTTCATGAGTACGATCTCTTTGTGGAACATGCCGGCAGAGATTTCGACATGGATCAGAAGTACCTGCCCGGCGACGGTGTAATTACCGGAACGGGAACGATATTAGGACATCCAATTTGCATTTATGCGCAGGATTTTACGGTGGCCGGCGGCTCGCTGGGCTACATGCACGCCAAGAAAATAACCAAGATTATGGATCATGCCATGAATCTGAAGGTGCCCCTGATTGGCATCAACGATTCCGGCGGTGCCCGTATTCAGGAAGGTGTAAATTCGCTGGCAGGTTATGGTGAGATATTTTACCGCAACACTCAGGCTTCGGGCGTCATCCCGCAGATTTCGGTGATATTGGGGCCCTGCGCCGGTGGCGCTGTCTATTCGCCCGCGCTCACCGACTTTGTTTTTGTGGTCGATAAAATCTCCAAGATGTTTATCACCGGCCCCGAAGTAATCAAGACGGTGCTGGGCGAAGAGATTACCATGGAAGAGCTTGGCGGCGCACGCACCCATGCTGAAATTACCGGTAACGCGCATTTCTATGCCGAGAGCGAGATGGAGTGCTTTAGCCAGATAAAACAACTGGTGAGCTTTATCCCGTGGAACAACTTTAAAAAGGCAGATGCATTCCCCAAGAAAAAACCCAGCCGCAAATTCAATATCGAAGGCATCATTCCCGGCGACGCAAAGCAGCCCTACGATGTGCGCGATGTAATACGGGCTGTGGTGGACGACTCTGAGTTTTTTGAGATTCAGGAACTCTTTGCTGCCAATATCGTGATTGGTTTTGCCAGATTGGATGGCGAAACGATAGGTTTTGTTGCTAACCAGCCGTTGGTACTTGCCGGCGTACTCGATGTGGATTCTTCTGACAAGGCAGCCCGCTTTATTCGCTATTGCGATGCTTTCAATATTCCTTTGTGTACGTTTGTCGACCTGCCGGGCTACCTGCCTGGTGTAGAGCAGGAACATGCCGGTGTAATTCGTCACGGTGCAAAAATCTTATACGCATACAGTGAAGCCACCGTTCCCAAGATTACGGTGATATTGCGCAAAGCCTATGGTGGCGGCTACATTGCCATGTGCTCGCACCATCTGCGCGCCGACTTTGTCTTCGCCTGGCCTACCGCCGAAATAGCCGTGATGGGTCCCGAAGGCGCTGCCAACATCATTTTCCGTAAGGAGATAATGCAAGCCAAAAACCCCGACAAGCTCCGTCAGGAGAAGATAGAAGAATACAAGGAGAAGTTTGCTAATCCTTATGTAGCGGCGGCCTATGGTTATATTGATGCTGTGATAGAACCCGAAGAAACACGTCCTTTTCTGTTGCATGCGTTGCAAATATCCAAGACTAAATCGGTGGAGCGGCCACATAAAAAGCATGGCATCCCGCCGTTTTAATCAAAAACCTTCAAACGCTAATCATATAAGATCTATGGATAACGAAGAAAAAGAACTCGACTACCGGAGTTTATGGGTTGATGAGGTAAAATACCGCACAACCCTTACGCGCAAATATCTGAACCGGAAGCCCTATGAGCCGCCCAACATAAAAAAGATCAAGGCGTTCATCCCGGGCACCATCAAAGCGGTGTACGTTAAGCGCCGTTCACGCGTGAAAATGAACGACGACCTGCTGATACTCGAAGCCATGAAGATGCAGAACATCATCAAGGCACCGATGGACGGTGTGATAAAAGCCGTTCACATAAAGCCAGGTCAGGCTGTTGCCAAAGATTTCCTGCTGATAGAGTTTCAATAGAAACTTGTCGGCCACCATATTTTAAAATAGCGCAGGCACTTTCCGGATGGTAAGTGCCTGCGGTTTTTTATGGAAGAGTTTTTCTTTCTTCGATTCCTTTTCTCTTGGTAGAGAGGAACCGCTCAATTTTGGCGGATTATCAATTTCATTTAATAAAATGAACTACTTTTGAGTTATTAAAATAAAAACAGATAGTATGCAAATCGAAAGAACAGCAGATGAAATCCTTATCCGGCTGCCTTCCTGGGTAAGGATTGAGGCAATCGAAAACCTTATCGATTATCTTGTTTATAGTGAAGCAACATCAAGATCGGAAGCCAGGCAGGAAGAGATAGACTTACTTGCCAAAGAGGTGAAAAGTGGTTGGTGGGAAAAGAATAAAAGCAGGCTTGTGAAATGAAAATTGTGGTGGATACCAATATTATTTTCAGTGCACTTGTTAACACTGATGGCAGCATCGGTGATTTATTATTCAACTCCGAACCCTTTTTTCGTTTTTATAGTTGTTCATACATGAGATATGAAATTGAAAAACATTGGGGAAAGCTGTTAAGGGCATCGAATCTAAGTGATGCTGAGTTGAAGGAATCCTAATACAGACTTTTCAAGAAGATCTCATTTCTTGATGAAGAATTAATACCTCCTGAAACATGGTTGCTTGCAAAGAATGTCGTGAGCGACATTGATATCAATGATATTGATTTTGTGGCTACCTCTGAATTCTTAAATGGAACTTTTAGGACAGGTGATAAAGAATTGTACAACGGCCTTCGCAAAAAGGGCTTTTTTAATGTAATGAATACCCGCGAATTGCTTTCAATTAGAGAAAAAGAAAGATCAGACAAAAACGATTCGCTAACATAAATCTCACATTTCTTATTGATAGCACGATTAGACTTTCAGCAGGCATTTGTGGGCCATCCTATTTTAAAAATAACGCAGGCACTATCCGGATGGGAGGTGCCTGCGGGGTTTTATGGAAGAGCGATGGTGTAAAGACTTCAAGCCAGCCTAACGCCACACCATCTTCACCACATACCAAATAACAAAGGAAATCAGTCCCACACCCAATCCAAACAGAGTTGGGTAGAACGAGACGAAAACACCGGCCATGATGATCTGGGGCGCTATGTCACCGGCCATTTGGATATCCTGGAAGGCCTGGTATAATCCAAGTATCTGGTAAAACAAGCCAAAAAACAGCGCAATTCCACCCAGCGACGGAATGGACAAAAGCAGCTTGCGGTCCAGTTCGGTAAGCGGGAGTTTGGAAACCCTTCGCGTGATCACGATGATGCTAACGATAAGCATGGCAATGCCCAAAATAAGGATAAGGGTCATTCCTGCAATTCCGCCGACAATTAAGAATTCTCTCATAGTTTTTTGAATTTTTAAAATTAACATTAAATGAATTGCCGGCAATAGTAGTAGAGGTTCATTCTATAAAAAAATCTTTTCCCCGAATGATGGGATAAATCCCCTGAAAAGAATTGTGCAGTCCACAGTTTGCGACTTATCGAAAACTGTCTTCTGCAGGTTACATCCGGGGGATAAAACCATGCTTTCGGGGGTAAAGCAATTTGCTAAGAGCATATTTCTTTAGATTTGCCCAATGTTTTTACTAAAGCCCAAATACAAAGTCTTGCTTCACATCCTTTACTGGATGGTGGTTGTAGTTTTTCTCTCATTGTTTTTCGGACATTTTAACCGCGATTCTTACAACACCCTATTTTACGTGTGTCTGCAGCTGCCCATAGTTATCCTCACCACCTACGCCATCAATTACTGGCTGGTTCCCCGCTTTCTTTTTCTTAAAAAACACTACGCATTCTTTTATTTACTCACTGCCACCATTATTGTTTCGCTGTGGATGAACTCCCTTTTATCCATTTTTACCTTTATTACGATATGGGAATTTGATGTGGGCAGGATGCCAAGCGCCAATTTTGATTTATTTTTTATTTCGGCGGGAATGTATTTGGTGGTGCTTCTCGGTGTAGCTATTCATTTTGTTAAAGAGTCATTCTATCAACAGGAGGAAAAGCACCGCATGATCGAGCAGCAAATTTCCACCGATTTACAACTA
The DNA here is from genome assembly GCA_964612515.1 of uncultured Lentimicrobiaceae bacterium. Classification (GTDB taxonomy): domain Bacteria; phylum Bacteroidota; class Bacteroidia; order Bacteroidales; family 4484-276; genus SABY01. The sequence goes on from CAZTCX010000215.1 coordinate 4,225, forward strand.
AAAGAAGCCCGCCTGAAAATGCTGCAAAACCAGTTGCACCCGCACACATTATTTAATTCGTTGAACCTGATTTATGGTCATAGCCTTAAAAAGTCGGAGCTAACGCCACAGCTGATTATTCATCTTTCGAATATGCTGGATTATATGCTTTATCGCTGCGATGATGAGCGGATTTTAATCGAAAAAGAAATTGATTTTTTAAAAGATTACATCGCCCTGGAAAAGCATAAGTTTAAGGATCTAAACCTTGAAATTTTCTGGCCCGCTGGACAAGGCAACTTTTTGATTGCCCCGATGATATTGCTGCCTTTTTGCGAAAACTGTTTTAAACATGTAAAAAGCACAACCGGTCAGGAGTATTTTATCAAAATCGATGGAAAGATCATAGATCAAAATCTGATTTTCACAACTTTTAATACCTGTAATGCGAAAGGAAGAAATTCTGATATTAAAGGCATTGGGATAAAAAATGTGAAAGAACGGTTGGCAATATTGTACGAAGGCAAACATCGATTGGAAATTGAAGCGACAGAGAATAGTTACAAATTGCAGCTTTCGCTAGCGCTGGATCCGGTGTAATAAACTACAAAACCTATGGAATATAAGTGTGTGATTATTGACGACGAACCTATGGCCATCGAGGTATTGCAAAACCATCTGGCACAGATAGAGAATTTGCGTGTTACCGGGACGTTTACGTGTCCGCTGGCTGCCTCGCAATACCTGGCCAAACACCCTGTGGATTTACTCTTCCTCGATATCGAGATGCCTGCCATTACCGGCTTTGGTTTATTAAAAACGTTAAGCTTACCGCCCAAAGTCATCATTACCACGGCCCACCGCAATTATGCTGCTGAGGCCTTCGATTTCCAGGTGCTCGATTATTTATTGAAACCCATCTCGCTGGAGCGATTTATGAAAGCCGTCAACCGGTTTTACGAGGCGGTATCGGATAAGCCCGTTATCGAAAATCCCGACGCTACCCATTTGGAATTTCTTATCCTTAAGGCAAACAAACGTTTTCACAAAGTTTTTATCCACGAAATTTTATTTATTGAGAGCATGGACGATTTTATCCGCATCCACACCCACAATTCAAAACTGGATGTTTACGATCGGCTGGTGGGTATGGAAGCGAAATTGCCTGCCCAGCAATTCCTTAGGGTGCATAGGGGGTTTTTGATAAACAGGATGAAAATTGAAAGCTTTTCAAGTTCAGAAATCTTTATAAAAGATTTTGAAATTCCTATTGGGATAACCTACCGCGATGAGGTGGCGACCCTGCTCGCGACATGACGAAATAAAGACACAATGTTCATCGCCTTAGGAACCTGGAAGTCACCCGATGAATTGCCCGGGCAGCCAGGCGGTATTTTGAACTTTAGCACGCTGCTTTAGCGGGATTCACCGGGTGACTATT
>CAZTCX010000216.1:0-5545 GCA_964612515.1 uncultured Lentimicrobiaceae bacterium
CCCCGGCATGCGTCCCGCCACCGGATGGATGCCGTAACGCACCTGAACACCTTTTTCCTGAAGCACCTTTTCGAGTTCATGAATGGTGTGTTGTGCCTGCGCCACCGCAAGTCCATAGCCCGGAACTACCACCACCGACTTGGAATAAGAGAGCAAAACAGCAGCATCGCTAAGCGAAATCTCTTTGATGCTTCCCGTTTCGTCGCCTGCTGCTCCACCGGCTTTAGCGCCGAAGCCACCAATGATAACGTTGAGTAGCGAGCGGTTCATCGCCTTTGTCATCAATATGGTGAGGATGCTTCCGGCAGCACCAACAAAAATACCTCCCAGAATCATTGCCAGATTATTATAAATAAAACCTGCCATGGCTGCGGCAACACCTGTGAGCGAGTTGAGCAGCGAAATAACCACCGGCATGTCGGCACCACCAATGGGCAGCACAAACATGATCCCGTAAAGAAGGGAAGCTGCAAAGAGCAAATATACCAGCCATGCATAATCCTGCGGTACCGGCTGCAACAGCACGTAAATGGTAGCACCCACCAGCGCGGCAAGTATCAGCATGTTCACCCATTTCATCAGTTGGGCATTAACGTTTCCAATCTTTCCGGCCAGTTTGCCATAAGCGATAAGGCTGCCGCTGAAAGCAATCGAGCCTATTATCAGTCCGAGCAAAGTTACGAGCAGCGATTCGTTTTCAGGATTGCCAAATTCGAGTAAACCAACAAGTGCTGAAGCGGCACCGCCGGTGGCATTAAAAAATGAAACCAACTCAGGCATGGCGGTCATCTTCACGCGTTTAGAAATAATGATTCCCACCACGCTACCCACAATAATGGTAGCAACAATAACGAGCACACTCATCCAGCCAATGGTTTCTCCGGCAGGATTTCGGTACAGAAATAGGGTAGTAATCATGGCCAGCACCATGGCGCCGCCTGCATAAAAGTTGCCTTTACGTGCTGTGCGCGGATGGCTGAGTAGCTTGAGGCCGACTACAAAAAATATGGCGGAGAGCAGGTAGCTGAATTCAAGGATGGCATCGCCTAAAATAAAATTGGCGCCGTTGAGTGTTTGTAATGTCTGATCCATTTTTGGGTGACTATGCGTTGCGTTTGATAATTATAATTAATGCGGACTAATTAAGATTTTGACAGGAGAGTTGTCGGCTTTATTTCTTTTTCTTAAACATCTCCAACATGCGGTCGGTAACGGCAAAGCCGCCTGCCACGTTTAAAGTGCCGAAAAATACGGCGAGAATACCGAGCACCAGCTCCAGCGAAAATTTCGTAACATCGGTGTGACCCACCAGGATGATGCCGCCAATGATGATGACGCCGCTAATGGCGTTAGCACCCGACATGAGCGGCGTGTGAAGAACTGACGGCACGTTGCTGATGACTTCGATGCCAAGAAATACCGAAAGCGCGATGATGAAGATCATATCGCGATAGGAATAAAAAAAGATGAATATCTCGTTCATAAGAATAGGATTTTATGATTTTGATTTTTCTGGTTCAATAATAGATTTTACACGTGGATTGATGATTTGATGGTCGTGGGTAATGCAGGCTCCCTGCACTACTTCATCTTCGAAGTTGAGGTTTAAGTTTCCTTTTTCGTCGATGATCAGTGCCAGGAAATTTACGAGGTTTTTGCCGTACATGCGGCTGGCATCAATGGGCATCGAAGAAGGATAATTTGAGTTGCCAAAGATTTTCACGCCATGTTCCACCACGGTTTTGTCGTTTTGCGTAAGCTCGCAGTTGCCACCCGAAGAAGCTGCCAGGTCGATGATGATGGAGCCGGGCTTCATTTGTTTCACAGTTTCTTTTTTGATAAGAACGGGTGCTTTGCGACCGGGAATTTGAGCGGTGCAGATGACCACATCCGATTTTATAGCATGATCCTGTATCAACTGGCTTTGCCGCGCTTTGAATTCTTCGGTTTGCTCTACCGCATAACCGCCGGCAGCGGCATCATCCACGGCGCCTTCCACTTCTACAAATTTAGCACCCAGGCTTTTTACTTCTTCTTTTACGGCAGCACGAACATCAAAAACTTCCACCACAGCGCCCAACTTGCGTGCTGTGGCGATGGCCTGCAATCCGGCTACACCGGCGCCTAATATCAATAATTTGGCAGGTCGGATAGTTCCGGCTGCCGACATGAACATCGGGAAAAACACCGGTAGATTCATGGCAGCCTCCAGCACTGCGCGGTATCCGGCCACAGTTGCCATCGACGAAAGTACATCCATGGCTTGTGCCCTGGAAATTCGGGGGATGGCATCAAGGCTAAAACTGGTAAGACCTGCTTCACGAAAATGTGTCACCATATTGGTGTTGGTGAGTGGTTGCATGGTACTTACCACCACATGACCGGGTTTGAGCTTCTTTACATCATCAGCTTCAGGCAGGTTGACCGAGAGCAGCAATACAGCTTTATCCATAAGTTCGTCGCGCGATACGACTTTAGCTCCGGCGGCAACATAATCCGCGTCGCTGGCAAAAGCATATCGGCCTGCACCTTTTTCGATAAAGACCTGATTAGATTTTTCGATAAGTGCTTTTACCGCTTCCGGCAGCAATGCAACGCGTTGTTCGGGTGAAGTTTCGGAAAGGACGCCTATGTTCATATTTCAAAAAAGTTTTGTGCAAAAGTAGAAACATTGCTGTGACGAGGTAGCCACGAATTTCGAAAATTTTAAAATTAACGTTTTTTGATACTTATTTTCAATGTAGGATTCATGCCGTTTTGCGCGCTAACGCACCGATACCAGGTCGATGTCGAAGATGATCACGCTGTGGGGCGGGATGTTGTTGCTACCGTTGGGATAGCCCAGTGCCGACGGGATAAAGAAAGTCCCGGAGCCACCTGCCTGCAAAAGTGGCATTGCAATCTTCCAGCCTTCGATAAGGTTTGAAAGTGGGAAAATCCTCGGTGCACCATCGGTTTTGTCGAAGATGTTGCCATTGGTAAGATATCCTTTGTAAAATACTTCTACCGTCGAGTTGGGCGTTGGATGCTCCCCGGCTCCATAAGTGGTTATTTTGTAATAAATGCCCGAAGCATGGCGCTCGGCGGTGAGGTTGTGTTCGGCAAGATAATCCTGGATAATCTGTTCGTCAAGTTCCGCCTGCTTTTCGGCGGAGTCATCCTTTTTAGTACAGCTCAGGAGCAAAGAAGTTGCTGCCAGAATCATCAGCAGTGGCAGCCAGCGTTTTATCATCATCATAGTTTTTTTATTAATAAAGTAGTAATAATTTTCAAGCGGCAAAAATAGCCCAAAAGCTGGTTGGAAGAAACAAAAAAGCTGCTTCCGCGAAAACAGAAGCAGCTTTGCATTTCAATAAGCGTGAAATCCTATTTCAAAATATTGATCTTTTTATTAATCACCGCCTGGTTGCCGATGACGATGTTGAGCAAGTAAACGCCGTTGTTGTATCCACTCATGTCGATAGTTCCGTTGGTCAACTGGTTGTATTTTGCCATTACTACGCCAGCGGTATTGTAAACGGTAACGGTAGCATTTTCGGCTCCGCTGATGAACACCTTGCCGCTGGATGGATTCGGGTAGATGCGCACAGCCTGACTGATTGCGTCGTTGATGTAGGTGTCCACGTCGAACTGGATGGTGTAGGTTAGCTTGGTGGCGCCATCTTCAGCAAAAACGTCAATGGTTGTTGCGCCGGGCAAAACCATGGTTGGAAGAACGATGTCAAAAGCCTCACCGCTTTGGGTTTGCGCAGTTATTTCTGGAACTTCGGTGGTGCCTGTGGGCAGGGGAACGATATATTCGTAAGTGTCAGGATCGAAGCCTTCGAGCGGAGAGCCATCCACCAGAATTTCGGAAAGCTGCGCATCGTTGCTGTAGTTGGCATTTTCCATCGAATAGTTAGACTGGTAAATGTACATCGTCGACAAATTCTGAACGATAACGGCTACGCCCAGGTCGTCCCACTCTTCTACATGGGTGCCGGCCAGATTGACGGTTTGGCTGATGTTTACCGGCACGCGGTCTTCAAAACTTACCGGAGTTCCCATTGCATTTGGAACCATCTTCATCATCACATGTTCGAATTGCGTTTCACCATTGGATGTTGCATTTTGGGTGGTTAAATATTCAAAAACTACAATGTAAACCTGCGCATTGGCGATGTTGGTAAAAGGAATCAGGTTTACGTTGATGTCCATCACAGTGCCGGTAAGCGTATGCGAGCCGACTACTTTTACAAGACCCAATTCGGTGAGTGAGCTTTGAAACATCGAGTTAATTGCTCCCATGTTGTTGTCGGTATAAGTGCCGTCGAGGTTGGTCCAGGGCACCCATGTTACTCCGTATTGGTTGCGGCGCAAGCCACCTTCGGCAGTATAATATGGGTCGCCGCTGCCAGGCCAGTTCATCTGGTATTTTACCAAAGTAATCTCATTCTCGTGTGTATTGCACCAGGGCACAAACTGGGTATTAAAACTAGCGCACGGACCGCAGGTGGAGCTGGTAAACTCTTCAAGCGTCGGACGGTGCGGCACGCTGTAGCTGATCACATTAATATCCTTTTGTAGCATGTCGTTGCCAGCGTACATATCCGGGCCACCATTAACACCAACAATATTTACCTGAAGCTCATAGGAGCCGATGGCCAGATTGAGCGTGCCTTCGAGAACGAATTGCTGGCTTTCGCTAAATTTAAAGTCCAATCCTGTAAAAGTTGTTGAAATGGCATCGCCACCATTAATCTGGTAACTCAATTCAAGACTTGTTATGGTATTCGTACCAAAATTCTTAACCATTGCGGAGACTTCCGTGGGCTGGGCGAGGTAGTTGGGAGTGGTGATGGCGAGCAGGCCGGCATCCAGATCTATAGGGTTGTTAAGCCAGATGTCGTCGATGAACCAACCTTCGATATTGTACAAGTTGCCGGTTACAAAGAAGCAAAACCTGAAGTCGGGTTGCCCCACATCGCCATTGTTGATCATAATCGACTTAAGCTCCGGGCCAATGTTTCCTACAACATTTATTTCCAGAACTTTATTCCAGGCACCTCCGCCCGACTGGGTAGCTACGCCGATGCTATAAGCAGATCCAATATAATTATTGAGGTAATGGCGGAATTCGAGCGTAACGCCTTCTTGCCCAGTGAGATCCACGGCAGGACTGATTAAGCGCGTAGTTCCCGTTTGCTGAATGTATGTGAACATGGCTTCGGGCGCTGTACCACCGGCACTGGCAGTATTGTTGATCGACCATTGGGCAGCAAAGCCGTCAATAGTCCATCCGGCAGGAGGCATGGTGCCGCCACCGAAACTTTCGAAAACGTAGGTCTGGCCATTAACACCTGTAATGAAACCTGCCAATAGTAGGATAAGTAGAAGTTTTTTCATAGTAAAAGTTTGTTGATTGTTTATAATTTAATATCGCCTTACAAAAGTATGCTTTTATAATTCACACGATTAATGCAAGCAATAAATTAAAACTAAGGGACACTTTTTTAATAGCTCAGAGCTAATGATCGACGGTTCATTCAGATGATATTTTTTTAAA
>CAZTCX010000217.1:0-5531 GCA_964612515.1 uncultured Lentimicrobiaceae bacterium
TTTTGTGGATGCCGATACTGACGACCGGCTGATGCGCATTGTGCGCCGCGACCTGATAGAACGTGGCCGCTCGGTGCAGGGCGTGCTTGAACATTATGAATATTTTGTGAAGCCCATGCACCTTCAGTTTATCGAGCCTACCAAGCGCTACGCCGACATCATTGTGCCACAGGGCGGTGCCAATCATGTTGCCATCGACATACTTACCACCAAAATCAAAAACAAGCTTGGTATTAATACCTGAGCGTATGTTTTTTAACGCTAGGCACTTTACCAGTAAATCACAAACAGCAATAAAACAAATCACAAATAAATTTCAATATTAAAAACTCAATAACCAAAACCGCTACGAATGTTTGAAATTTGCTTTTTGGGATTTATTTGTCTTTTGGGATTTGCTTTTTGGATTTTTGTTAATGAAGCCTATCCAATGCAATTATGAATGACGCCAAAACCATTAATATTCTGGTTGTAGATGATCGTGAGCGAAACCTGGCGACCATTGAGCGCATTCTTGATGCGGATGGGATAAATATCGTTCGCACACATTCGGGGGATGAAGCGCTGCTTTTGATTTTGGAAATGGATTTCGCGTTGGTTCTGCTCGATGATAAAATGATTGAAACGGCCACATTGATGCGCAGTACCGGGAAATCCCGACACATCCCAATCCTATTCGCCATCAGCGCCATTGACACAGAAATACAACACATTTTCAAAAGTAGTGATGCCGGTGTAGTTGACTTTATTTTTAAACCTATCGATCCCGACCTTTTGCACAGCAAAGTCAGTATATTTATTAATATGTACCGCTTGCGCAAAAAACTCGAACAAACCACCGCAGAGCTTATTATTACAAAAGAACAGCTCAAGCTGAGCAATGATAAATACCGCGACATATTCGAAAATGCCAACGAAGGAATTTTTGTATTAAAAGATAAAAAGATTGTCTTTTATAATCCCAAAACCAGCGAGGTACTCTTCGGCAAATCGTGCAATCTGCTCAACAAAAAGTTTATCGACTTTGTACATCCACAGTTTCAGCAACCGCTGCAACAGAGTCATTTCGGCAGGCTCGAACAGGGCCTTCAAGCACGCAAGACCATCACAAAAATTGTAATGGGTACCGGCGAAATAAAATGGATAGAGATAAACACGGTAAACATCGACTGGGAGGGTGAACGTGCAATGTTGAATTTTATCAGCGACATATCCAGGCAGATGCAGGCTCAGAATGAGATAAAGCAGGCGCGTAAACTTGGCGAGCAAACCAACCGCACCAAAAGTGAATTTTTGGCCAACATGAGCCACGAAATACGAACGCCTCTCAACGGCATCATTGGCATGACCGAGCTTGCGCTAATGGGAGAACTCGACGACGACCAGCGCGAACGCATCGAAGCAGTGAAATTCTCAGGGGAGTCGTTGCTGGATATTGTTAACGATATTTTGGACCTATCCAAAATAGAAGCCCGCAAGCTGGAACTCGATGCTATAACCTTTAGCCTGCGCGGCGTTATCGAAAAGGTGATGCGCCCGCTCTCGTCCAAAACTGCGCAGAAAAATCTGGAGCTCATCCTCGACATCGGCCAGCAGGTGCACGACAACTACATCGGCGACCCGGTGCGGATGCGGCAAATCCTGTTTAACCTGCTGGGCAACGCCATCAAATTTACCGAACATGGCGAAGTGCGCCTGGAAGTGCGCATGCCGGAGCAGCAGGGCGAAGAGGCGACTTTACATTTTGCCATCCACGATACCGGCATTGGCATCGCCGACGACAAATTAGGCAATCTTTTCAAATCTTTCAGCCAGGCCGACAGCACTACCTCCCGAAAGTTTGGCGGCACCGGGCTGGGACTCGCCATTTCACGTAATCTGGTGGAGATGATGAACGGCCGCATAGAAGTTGAAAGCCAACCTGGCAAAGGAAGCACCTTTAGCTTTTTTATACGGCTACTAAAAACCGAACCCGCGCGCTACAGTAGCGACAAAGTGCTGCCAGCAGTACACCAAAAAAAGATACTCGTGGTGGACGACAACGATACCAACCGCAAGATTATCTATGGTCTCTTGCGCCACCTGGACATACATTGCGAACTGGCTGTAAATGGCAAAATGGCTTATCAATTGATTCGCGAAAAGCAGCAGCAGAAAACACCGTTCGACATTATGCTGCTCGACTACCACATGCCCGACCTCGACGGGCTGCAATTGGCCAAAAAACTTCTTACCGAAAAGAGCGATAGCCCCTTGCCAAAAATCGTGTTGCTTTCGTCCGACGACGTCACGCTGAGCCGCTCCAATCTTATCAAGGCAGGCATTGAGCGGGTATTAATAAAACCCATCTTTACCAACGACCTGATAAGAATCCTCAACGAACTTACCGACACCAGGGGTCTAATCAAACCAAAACCGGCGAATACCGTCAGCGATTATCAAATCCCGAAAGGTCTTGAGGTTCTTTTGGTGGAAGATAATCTGATCAACCAGAAGCTCGCCAGCGGACTGCTCAGCAATCTGGGATGTATCGTCACGGTGGCTAACCACGGTGGTGAGGCTGTGGAAATATTAAAACAAAAAAATTACGACCTCATTTTCATGGATATTCAAATGCCAGAGATGGATGGTTTTGAAGCAACACGGGTAATCAGAGAGCGCGAGAAACAGACAAAACTGCATACACCAATCGTTGCCATGACGGCCCACGCCATGAAAGGCGACCGCGAAAAATGCATCAGTGCCGGCATGGACGAGTATGTAACCAAACCCATCAGCATGAAAGCTGTGTCGGAGGTGATTAATAAACTTGCTCCCAAAAGTGATGGCAAGAAAGATCGCTCGATTACAAAAAGGAAAAGATAATTTTTTAAGCTGTGGAGGCCACTCAAATTATTTTCGATTATAATCAATGATTTTACTAAAACCTTCCTAATATTGATTACAATCAAATTTTTGCAACGAAAGAATAAGGATTTCAAATGTGAATTCCATGATTTGTAACGCACGATTATTATGATAATTATTGAAGTTGCCAATTTTGGGGAAGCCACTATCAAACATGGCCTTCCTTACGAAGTTTCGTGGCCCGGGTTTACATACAACGATACCTGCAAAACGAAAGCACCGGCGAAGTTGCCAGCGTGGAAATGACCTTCCCCTTTCCGGGCAACGACGAACAATATGCAGCCAACGGGCACGCTTACCTAAAACTAAGTGGCGCTGCATCAGGCGTAGGAGTTCCCGAAGTTCCTTCCGAAGAAACCTCCGAAAGCAACTGGCTACACGTTTCTCCCAATCCCGCCTCCGGCAGCTTATCCGTGAGCTTTAATCTGCAGGAACAAAGTTCTATTTTGATTTCGCTCACCGACAACCGTGGCCATGCCGTATCGCTTTTGCAAAAGGATAATCTCAATCCGGGCATACAATCCTTCAACCTGGATGTTTCCCACTTTGCCCTAGGGCTTTATCTGTTGACGCTCAAATCCGCAGACAACGGACGATTGATAGGAAGTGAGAAAGTGATTTTGAGGTAAGTCAACTACTTGGGGTAATTCAATCGATTCTTGGTAACGGTTATGGCGATGAGCTGTAGCGGATTTCACGGCGAATGTTCTGTCCGAAGGACAGGGCTTTCTACTTAAATCTGCGGTGTCCATGGAATACCAAACCCGCTATTGCTTATGCGCCGATGTTGTAGTGCGTGTTTATTCAATTTCTTTTGTGCGTAAGTTAATACATCCTGTTTCGATATCAATTTTAAAAGTTTCGTGTTGAAACACGAAATCAAAATTTTCTATGAGGTTATGAACTTTTGTGAAATAGTCTTTAATTCTCTCATTTTCTTTTTCAATATGTTTCTTTTCTTTTTCCTTACAATCGAAGTCTTTATCAGCGCAATTGAAATGGGTCATGTCATACCCAGGGAAGTAATCGAAAATCGGAATTGAACCTAAGTTGATACTTTCTTGGTCTGTCGGTAGATTAATAAAATTAATGTCAAAACAACCTAAGTAGCGAATTTTCAACGTGTCTTTCATTATTTGTTTTGGAACTTCAAATTCAAATTCACCTTGTTCATTTGCTATAACTTGATTTGTTGTGTCAAACATTATTTGTGTGTAGAACATTGGTTGTAAAGTCGTGTAATGGATTACTTTTCCAGAAATATTAACGTTCTGTGAATAACCAAATAAAGGTAGAATTAAAAAAATCAATATTTTCAGTTTATTCTTCATTTCTTAACATGCACTACAACGTCTGCGTATAGTGAGTATTCCGTTTATTTCTTCTTTATCATTAAGGTTCCCGAATCCTCTTGACGCTATTTCTAATAGTCATTTGTAGGTGGACAAGAAGTCAACTACTTGCGCTAATTCAATCTATTCTTGACAAAGGTATCATGTATGAAGCGTGGCGGGATTCAGCGTACTTGTTTGTCAAATTGTGATGAAGATAACCCGAAGCACGAAACCTCCATTGGCAACTATGCCAGGCATGCCTTATTAGCCTTTGTTGTATCACGTAATTTTTAAACTTCAATGGAAATGTTTACTTTCCCACCCAATCCCTTTTCCACAATATCGAACAAGGTTTTTAGGGTAACATTGCTACCATCATTCTCAATTCTTGATATGAAAGTTCGCTTTTTATCCAATATGCTTCCTAGTTCTTGTTGCGTCATTTTCTTTTCTTCTCTGGCTTTCTTAAGCAAAATCCCTATTTTGAATGACTCAAAATCTCTATCAAGTTCATCTCTTCTCTCGCTTCCTTTTTCTCCATAAACGGAGTCTTTTATTTCTGTCCAGGTTTTAGTTTTCATGTTTCTTTCTCTCTTTATCTTTATAATAATCATTCATGAGTCTTGTGGCTTTTTCAATTTCGCTTTTAGGCGTTTTCTGTGTTTTTTTAACAAAGCCATTTAACAGAATTACAAACCTACCTTCGTCAAAAAAACAAAATACTCTCCAAATATTTGAGGCTAAAGAAATTCTTGCCTCATAGAGTCCTTTAGTTCCCTTTATGGATTGTAGGTAGCTTTTTGGAATTCTCTCCAGAGTTTCAATTGCTTCAATAACCTTGAATATTTTATTTTGAACTTTTGTGGGTTGTTTCCTTAAAAAGTTTTCAAAATAGTCTTCATAAGCAATCACTTCTCTAATTCTATTCATTTTGCAAAGGTAACTTTAAAGTTACTAACACTAACTTTTTTAATTTGTTTTTTCTTAAAGTTAAAAAGGAGTAATTATTCTACTGTAGGTGAAAAAGATTTAAAACAAAAAGATAATTCTAAAAGGATAATTTTTACTTTTGCAGTCCCAAATTATTGGAATTCGGGATGTAGCGCAGCCCGGTAGCGCGCTTCGTTCGGGACGAAGAGGCCGCGAGTTCGAATCTCGCCATCCCGACAACAAAACCTCATTGCAATAGCGATGGGTTTTTTTTATTACTGAAACATTCCTTTGTCAATAAAAAAGGCGGCGATAAAACACGCCGCCTTGTGAATTCATGATCAATTACTAACCAGAATG
>CAZTCX010000218.1:0-5467 GCA_964612515.1 uncultured Lentimicrobiaceae bacterium
AAACACTTTCAAAGCTGGGCATTATCTTTTGTAGTTTTAGTGAGGCGGTACAAAATCATCCGGAGTTGGTGCGCCAATACATGGCCAGCGTAGTACCCTATACTGATAATTATTTTGCAGCCCTCAATTCGGCAGTTTTCTCAGATGGCTCTTTTTGTTACATCCCCAAAGGTGTGCGCTGTCCCGTAGAGCTTTCCACTTATTTCCGTATCAATGCTGCCAACACCGGCCAGTTTGAGCGCACGCTCATCGTTGGCGACGAAGGCAGCTACGTTAGCTATCTGGAAGGATGCACTGCGCCAATGCGCGACGAAAACCAACTGCACGCGGCCATTGTAGAGATCATTGCGCTCAAAGACGCTGAGGTAAAGTATTCGACCGTGCAAAACTGGTATCCCGGTAACTCCAAAGGCGAAGGAGGTATTTATAATTTCGTAACGAAACGGGGCATGTGTCGCGGCGCCAACAGCAAAATATCGTGGACGCAGGTAGAGACCGGCTCCGCCATCACCTGGAAATATCCAAGTTGCATCCTTATGGGCGACAACTCGGTGGGCGAGTTTTATTCGGTAGCCGTCACCAACAACTACCAGCAGGCCGACACCGGAAGTAAGATGATTCATCTTGGCAAGAATACGCGCAGCACCATTATTTCCAAAGGCATCTCGGCCGGCCACAGCAACAACAGCTACCGCGGACTGGTGCGCATGAGCCGTCGTGCCGACAATGCACGTAACTATTCGCAATGCGACTCGCTGCTGCTGGGCGACAAATGTGGCGCACACACCTTCCCATACATCCACAACGAAAACAAATCATCCATTGTGGAGCACGAAGCTACCACCTCCAAAATTTCAGAAGACCAGCTTTTTTATTGCAAACAGCGCGGCATCAGCGAAGAAAATGCCATCGGACTTATCGTGAATGGCTACGCCAAGGAGGTGTTGCGCAAGCTGCCCATGGAATTTGCCGTGGAAGCTCAAAAGCTACTTGCCATCAGTCTGGAAGGTAGTGTGGGGTAGGAGAGGGCTTTGCCAGGATTATTGGATTTTATTATTAAGAAATTAAAAAAAGAAAATAGACGATGTTATCAATTAAAAATTTGCATATTTCCATCGCCGGGCGCGAAATCATCAAAGGTCTCGACCTGGAAGTAAAGGCGGGTGAGGTACACGCCATCATGGGACCTAACGGTTCCGGCAAGTCAACCCTTGCTGCGGTGATTGCAGGCCGTGAAGGGATTTTCGATGTGACCGAAGGCGATATTTATTACAAAGGAAAAAATATCAACGGCCTCTCTATCGAACAGCGGGCACGCGAAGGAATCTTCCTGGGATTTCAATATCCGGTGGAAATTCCAGGGGTGAGTATCACCAATTTTATGCGGGCAGCCATTAATGATATTCGTCAATACAGAGGTCTGGAGCAGATTACGGCTGCCGAGTTTCTGAAGCTGATGGACGAAGCCAAGAAAATGGTGGGAATTCAGACAAAACTTACCAACCGCTCGGTAAACGAAGGTTTTTCGGGTGGTGAGAAGAAAAAGAATGAGATTTTTCAGATGGCCATGCTTCGTCCGCAACTTGCCATCCTCGACGAAACCGATTCAGGTCTCGACATCGACGCGCTGAAAGTGGTGGCCAATGGTGTGAACACTCTGAAAACCGATGAGAACGCAACGGTAGTCATCACGCATTACCAGCGTCTGCTCGACTATATCGTGCCCGACTTTGTGCATGTGCTTTTCGATGGTAAAATTGTAAAATCCGGTCGTAAAGAGCTGGCTCTTGAACTCGAAGCCAAAGGTTACGACTGGCTGAAAGACTAATCCCAATGGAAATTAACACAGAAAAAATAACGTTGCGCAAGCAAATGGCGCAGCTCTTTGAGCAGTATCAGCCGCTGATTACACGCTACGACACACCGACGATAACAAACCGGCGTCGCGAAGCTTTTGAAGTTTTTAAAGAAATCGGTTTCCCGACTAAAAAGCTCGAAAACTGGCGCAACACAGATATGAGTAAAGTGCTGGAGCACGATTACAACTACTATCTCGCGCCAGAATATGACGAACAGGTGGATCTGGACCATATTTTCGAATGTAATATCCCGCATTTGAAAACCGAGATGATTTCGCAGCTCAATGGCTGGTTTGTCTCAGGCAACGGTTCCTCGTTGCACCAGCGTAGTGATGGCGTAATCATCGGCAGTCTGACGGATGCTTTTCAGAAATATCCTGAGATTGTAAGCGAGCATTACGGGAAAATTGCTTTTGATAAAAAAAACGGTTTTGTAGCGCTCAACAATGCTTTTGCTACCGATGGCGTGTTCATCTATGTGCCGGATGGCGTGCAGGTGGAGATGCCGCTGCAGATGGTCAATATCATTCATCACAACAAAAATATTTTTGTGATGAGCCACAACCTGATAATTCTGGGCAAAAACAGTAGCCTGCAACTGGTTCAGTGTGACGACTCGGTGGATCACCAGCGGAGCCTCATCAATACCGTTACCGAGGTGTTTATTGGTGCTAATTCGTCACTCGATCATTACAAACTGCAAAACAAAAACGACGCCTCCACACTTATCAACACCATCTTTTTTGATCTACAGCGCGACGGTCGTCTTTCGACCAATGCGATAAGCCTCAATGGTGGAATGATTCGCAACGAAAACCATGTGACGCTGAGTGGTACCGGCTGCGAGGCCAATGTGATGGGCGTTTATCTGGTGGATAAAGAGCAGCATGTGGATAACCAGGTTTTTATCGATCATGCGTTTCCCAACTGCTACAGCAACGAGCTTTTCAAAGGCATCGTTGATGACAGCGCACATGCTGTTTTTAATGGCCACATTCTGGTGCGCCGCGATGCACAGAAAACCAATGCATACCAGAACAACAAGAACATCATGCTTACGGATAAAGCCGTGGTGAACACCCAGCCATTTCTGGAGATTTACGCCGACGATGTAAAATGTAGTCACGGTGCCACGATCGGCCAGCTTGATGAGCAGGCGATGTTTTATCTAAAGTCGCGCGGCATCGGCGAAGAAAACGCACGCATGCTGCTGATGTATGCTTTTGCCGCCGAGGTGATCAACCATATTAAAATTGAGCCGCTGAAGATTCGCATCGACGACATGATAAAAAAGCGTCTGCGTGGCGAGCTTTCCATCTGCGAGCAGTGCGTACTGCATTGCTCGACGATGGAGAAAGAGATAAAATTTGATATCGACATGAGCAGGCTTTGAGTATTGATTTTTTAGAATTATTTAGGATGTGTAATTGGATTGCAAAATCATCATGACCCCATCCCCAGCCCTTCCCCTCGAGAGGAAGGGAGTCCAGCCGCACGAGCCACATTTATGGCCAGTGCGTCGGCATTCTCCCCCTGCAGGGGGAGTTAGAGGGGGTCTATGAAGTTGATTATCTTATCCGAGCATCACCACCTTAATTTATTGAAAATAAGTCAACCTGGAAATCTGGTTTGATTGTGAAAATAAAAAAACGGCCATCTCTTGCGAGGTGGCCGTTTTTTTTCCGGTGAACCGGTATTAGTTTACACTGATTTTTTTGCTGATGCGTGTTTCCTCTTTTTTGGGAAGTGTCACGGAGAGGATTCCATCTTTTACCTCAGCTTTAATGTTGTCGATGTCGATGGTTTCGGGAAGTGTAAATGAGCGGCAGAAAGTGCCATACGCAAACTCACGGCGCGTGTATTTCTCATTTTCGTTGTCGGTTTCTTCTACTTCCTTTTCGGAAGAGATGTTCAGAATGTTCTTTTCAAGATCAATTTTCACATCTTCTTTTTTCACGCCGGGAATAGCCACCTGAAGCTGAAAAGCTTCGTTGGTCTCCAGGATGTTGGTGGACGGTGAGCAGTCGTACCGACGGCTTTCCATCTTCTCTTTTCTTTGATTGCCAAACAAATCTTCAAATAAGTCGGCAAGTTCTGAATGCGGATTAAATCTCATCATTGTCATTGGGGTCTCCTTTCTTATTGTTGTTATAATTTTATTGATTTATGAAGTAGCGTTTTTCAACATCTGTACCAATACAAATTGATTGCTTTTACCAATGGTTTAGCCGTCAAAGTGGCAGCGCCAGTGTTTTTCGTTGCGTCAATCTGACGGCAAACAGTTGCTTGTGTTGTAGTTTTTAAAAGATAAAAGTTGTGAATGATCATGGCAATTGTGTGCATCTTCTTGTCGTTAAAACTGTTTATGTTTTTAAACCAAAAGTATCCGGCTGGCCAATTACATGATTTTAACGATTCTGAAATACTGAAGCACTGTTATTTTTAACACTTTTGCAAACTTTCAATAAAGTTGTTGACAGAAAGTATTTATCGACACCATGCCACATCACGAACATAAACTCCTGCGCATTTTCAAATTTCGGCGTGTTATCATCCCGGTACTACTGGGATTGGGTGTGGTAGCTTTTCTGGTATTTCGCAACTTTGATCCGGAGCCTTTCTACAAAATTCGCTGGACCTACTACTCTACGTTGTGGATTTTTGTTGCCTTGCTCATGATGGCAACCCGCGACATAGCCTACATGTACCGCATCAGGCTGCTCACTGACAAGCAACTGTCGTGGCGGCGTTCGTTTGATGTGATCATGCTCTGGGAGTTTGCCTCATCGGTAACGCCGAGTGTGGTGGGAGGATCGGCGGTGGCACTTTTTATCGTCAGCAAGGAAGGCATCAGCCCGGGTCGCTCTACCGCCATCGTGATGATCACCGCGCTGCTCGACGAGATTTTCTACATCACCATGGTTCCAATGATTTTTATCCTGGTTGGAACCCACGCGCTCTTCACCAGCGCCAAAAGTTACCTTTTCATGAATACGCAACTGGGCGTGGAAGGAATCTTTTTGCTCGGTTATCTTTTTATTGTGGTGCTCACTGCCATCATCTCATACGGTGTATTTATCCGTCCGCGTGGTTTTAAATGGATTTTGCTCAGAATTTTCAAACTGCCTTTTTTGCGTAAATGGCGCCCACAGGCTGGTGAGGCCGGCGACGACATCATCACCACCTCGCGTGAGATGCGTGGCAAGCCAATACTCTTTTGGTTCAGAGCCTATTTTTCTACTTTCATCTCCTGAACAGCACGTTTTTGGGTTGTTATTTTCCTGATTATGAGCATCACGCCGGTGAACGAACATCTGCTCATCTATGCCCGCCAACTGGTAATGTGGGTGATCCTGCTCATCAGCCCTACGCCTGGCAGCAGTGGCGTGGCAGAATATCTCTTCTCCGACTTCCTGGGCGATTTTATTCCCATCGGCCTCACAGCAGCGCTGGCCTTGCTTTGGCGCATCGTAAGCTATTATCCCTACATCTTCATCGGCGCGATTATCCTCCCGAATTGGGTGAAACGGGTTTTTCATTTGAAGTGATCAAACTTTGAGACAAATGTTTGGACGCGCGTTTGGACGAGAGGTTCGGACGAGGGGTTT
>CAZTCX010000219.1:0-5409 GCA_964612515.1 uncultured Lentimicrobiaceae bacterium
TTAAATCACGGCTATTTGAGCGTTTTATTACAGAGAGTTCAAAAAGTAGTTCTAGTTTTACTCCACTTTATGAGAAATTGGATGTCGTGATTAATAAACCAATATTTTATTATTAATGAAAGAACAACATAAAACTTCTAATGATTCACGCCGCAACTTCCTTAAGCAATCGGCTTTGCTGGGTGCCGGAGTAGTGGCCGGAGCCGGTGTACTGGCTTCATGCAGCAACCAGGATGCGGGTGGCGGCGAGAAAATAAAACTACTTACGGCCAATGGCGAATTGGTGGAGGTGGATCCATCACAAATAAAGAAGGTTCGCAAGGAGAAGCTTACCGAGCTTCAGGAGCGTGGCCGCGAAGGTCTTTTAGGCCATCACTGGACATGGGTAATTGACCTTTCCAAATGTAAAAATGCACGCAAATGTGATGAAGCATGCCAGTCAGCACACGAATTACAGCCTTATCAGCACCACATCAACGTTTTGCAGATGCAGGACGGCAAGGATGCCGCGCCTTATTATATGCCCAAGCCTTGTTTTCATTGTGATAACCCGCCATGTACCAAGGTGTGTCCGGTAAACGCAACCTTTAAGCGTAGCGATGGCATCGTTCTTATCGACAATCTGCGCTGTATCGGCTGCCGTTTTTGTGTAGCTGCCTGCCCGTATTCAGCAAGGATTTTCCAATGGTTTGAGCCTGACTACACCGAAGAACAGAAAAAGCGTGTGTATGATGTGGAGCTAAACGTACCGCAGAAAAAAGGAACCATCAGCAAGTGCCTTATGAGTGCGGATAGATTGCGCATTGGTAAGCTGCCCTATTGTGTTTCGGCATGTCCCAATGGCGTTTACTGGTTTGGCGACAAGCTGGAAGATACCGTCACCAACGGAACCACCCATGAAACGGTAAAGTTCTCGGAATTGATCCGCGACAACGCCGGCTACACTTACTTCGAGGATCTGGGCACCAAACCGCAGGTGTATTATCTGCCACCCAAAAACCGCACTGCTCCTTACAAGCCGGTCGATAAATTTCTGGAAGATAATCCCGAAGTGAAAAGTTAATCATCGAAATTACGAGCAATTTTAAATAACAAAAAGATATGCCTGCACCAGTCACCACTGCTACACGTCCACAAGCTCTCACCTTTGAGCAGGTGCGTGAAGACCTGATAAGGCCTTTACACAAAAACACCTTTGCCAATAAATTGTGGATACGATTTCTTATTGTCATCATTATCCTGGGCGCCATCGCCTATGCCCACCAGTTGATTAAAGGGCTGGGCGTTACCGCCATGCGCGACTATTCGGCATGGGGAGTTTACATCGCCAACTTTGTGTTTTGGGTGGCAGTGAGCCTCATCGGATCGCTGATTTCTTCCATCCTTAAACTGCTCCACCAGAATTGGTCAAACCCGCTTTCGCGGATCGCTGAACTGATAGCCCTGGGAGCCATTGTCATGGCGGCAGCTTCCATCGTTATCGACATGGGGCGCCCCGACCGGCTGCAAAATGTCGTGTTGCACGGACGTCTTCAGTCACCAATCATCTGGGACTTTTTTGTTGTTAATACTTATCTGCTTATTAGTATCATCCTGCTTTATCTGCCACTGATACCGGATATCGCAATCCTTCGCGACCGAATGACGGAATCGCCGAGCTGGCAGCGCAAGATGTACAAGGTACTTGCATTGGGATGGCATGGAACTAAGGAGCAGTGGCGTTTGCTCAAGCGATCAATGCTCGCTATGATACTGCTGATTCTTCCGGTAGCTTTTTCAATCCATACCGTAACCTCCTGGCTCTTTGCAGTGAATAGCCGAACGGGCTGGCACAGCACCATTTTTGGTCCTTATTTCGTGGCGGGAGCGTTTGTGGCAGGATCGGCAGCCGTAGTAATTGCAATGTATGTTTTCCAAAAACGTCACAAATTGCAGGACTACATTACCGATCAACATTTTAATATGATGAACAAGTTGCTGGTGCTCACCATGATTTTGTATGCATATTTTAATATCAACGAATACCTGGTGCCGGGCTATACCTGGCAGCGTCTCGACGGCGCCCACCTGGGAGAGTTATTGCTTGGACACGAAGCAGCATTATTTTGGCTTACACAGGTTTTCGGCCTGATATTGCCTATTGCCTTGCTGCTTTTCCGCCGCATGCGTAAGCCGTTGCCATCGATGATCATTTCTATATTCGTGCTCTTTGGGGCCTGGATGAAACGGATGATTATTGTTATTCCTACGCAGTTTCACCCTCAGTTCCCCATTCAGAATGTTCCCGAATCTTTCACCCAATACGTTCCAACTTATACCGAATATGCTATTTCGGCTGCCACACTAGCCGGCGCTATGCTAATCATCACCTTGCTGGTGCGCGTTTTTCCGGTAGTTCCTATCTGGGAAGAAGCGCACGAACGTGGAATTTTTAAGATTTTTAAAGCAGAAAAAACCTCCAATATCCATGAAAATGAAGCGTAACTTACTTATGTCAGCAACGCTTTGCGTTGTATTTCTTTACAGTGGTTTATTGGCCAATGCGCAGGATTTTGCTCCCTGGCCGGTACCCGACGAAGCTGCTGCCGTCGAAAATCCGGTAGCGTCCACAAAAGAATCGTTGCAATCGGGCAGGACGCTGTTCGAGACGCAATGCAAAGCCTGCCATGGTGAATCTGGCAAGGGAGACGGTCTGATAAAATCGGCCAACCTCACCACACCCGTATTTCTGGAGGAGACTGATGGTGCTATTTATTACAGGATTCATCAGGGGCGTGGCGTGATGCCCAGTTTTAGTGCGCTCCCCGACAACCAGATTTGGGACGTGGTTAATTACATACGAAGCCTTTCGGAGGTTCGCGACAGTGCCGCTTTGAAAGACGCCACAGTTTCACTTTCCTTTAATGATGCCGATGGTCAGCGAGCGCTTACCGCCAAAGTGGAAGAAACCAATGCTGAGGGTCAGGTGGTACCGGTAGCCGGAATGAAAGTAAACTTTGCTGTGCAAACCCATTTTGTTCTGGGTAGGCTGCCCATCGCTCCTGCTGATCATTATACCGATGAAAATGGAACGGTAACGGTGGCTTTCAACGATAGTGTAGTTGGCGAAGATCCCAAAGGAACGATCCAGATAGTGGCTTCTATCGAAGATATGGATTACAAACCTGCAGAGATTACCGAAGCTGTGGAGTGGGGGATATCCAATCCACAGGACTATTGGACAGATCGACGGGCACTTTGGAAAAACAATGATTTCGTGCCCATTTGGCTGCTGATATCTTTTACAGTTTCTGCTCTTGCAATTTATCTCACCATTGGTTATGTAGCCTTGCTGGCGCGCAAAATAAAACTGGAAGGCGACAGATTTGAGAATGATGTGAACACCTAAGAATACCGATATTTTCGGAAGAAATTAAGAATGTGAATAAGGAAAAGGAATGGGGTGCGCAACGCCTCGTTCCTTTTTTTATTCGGCAGGTTTTCAATTGACAACATTTAATTAAACGAAGCTCGTCATTAAAAAATCCTAAATCCTGAGGGTACAAAGCTGCGAGAGATTGAGATGGAGTTCATCACTTTTCGGCATTTGAGTTTTCTAGATGATTAACCACGCGCTATGCTGTGCTATTCTGTCGCAATGCGGCATCGATTGCCAGCACCTGTGGAATCACCAGCCGGCTGTTGTCGTTATAAATAATATGATTGGCAGCTGCAATTTTTTTCTCTTCCGGCCATTGGTTTTTCGTTCGCTGCAGCACCATTTCGCGGGTTGCATTGTCGCGCTTCATCACCCGCTGCAGGCGCATTTCTTCTGGTGCCGTTACCACGATGAGCGTATCCAGATCATTGGCTCGGCCGGTTTCGGCAATGATGGCCGCTTCATAAAGAATATACGGCGCCACTTGCTGCGAAGCCCATTTAGCGAAAGCGGCATGAACGGCTGGATGAATAATTTGATTGAGCAAATCGAGTTTTTGTTCATCTTTAAAAACGATCGCCGCCAGTGCCTTTCTATCGAGGCTTTCGCCGGCGATGAGATGCGCACCAAAAGTATCGGAGATCTGCTGCAGAATTTCCGGCTGTTGCGTTAGTTGGCGGGAGTAGTCATCGGCATCAAAAACCGGCACGCCCAGCGCCTTAAAAATTTTTGCAGCAATACTTTTACCGCTTCCTATGTTCCCGGTGAGTCCCGCTGTGATCATTTTTATTTAAAAATTAAAAAATCGACTTCTTCCGGCTCCAGCCTCACTACGCGAACAAATTGCGGTGATACGGGCAGATTGATCGTTAATTTCTGGCTTTCGCGGTTGCCGATTTTCGAAAGATCCACGGTACTCTCGAACAGGTCGCGGGTAATTTTCGAATAGTTGTCGAGCGACACCAGATAGCGGATTGTGACCGTTTCCGGGAAAATCTTAACCTTGGATGGGCCGGGGGAATTTATCTTCTCTATAGGGATTTCTATTTCGGCTTCCGTAAACTTTTCGACCTTAAGGGTTGCCTCAACCTGTGGCGGGTCGATGCGCAGCGCAGTCGCGTCAGCCGGTCTCAGGAGTTTAATCTTTTCGTTGATGGAAGTGCTCAGGTTGTTGAAATCGGTGGGCTCCGTCTCTATTTCGGTGATAGTAGCAATAACCTTTTTGAGCCCGCTCACCACCACCGAGCCGGGATGGAGAGTGAGGGTGTCGAGGCTGAAATATTGATTTTGAAAACTAAATTTGATATTCGATTTTACCGGAACCGTTTTTTCTACTCTATTTTCAAAAATGAAATGAAGCGTGTCGGGCGAAATAGATTCAACGCTGCCACCCAGATTGTACTGATCCAGAAAGTCCTGTGCCCAGCGGCTGGTATTGATGGTGGATTCAAAGTGGCTCCCGTTGCGGCGCAGACGGTAATCGGCCAGGCTGATTTTGAGTGGTTTTTTATTAGCAAAATACTTAACCCACACCAGCACAAATCCCTGGTCGCGGATGCCGATGGTGAGGGTAGTGTCTATGCGGCTGGTAAGTATCTTGCCTTCAGGGGTGTCCGTGTAGGTGATGGGAATCCTAATATTGGCGTTGTTCACCTCGGCCAGCTTGATGAGCGTCCAGATGAGCGACGAGATAATCAGGCAGATCACAAAGACGGTGGTCTTGTATCTGAAATTGTCGCTCCTCTCTTTGGAGAAAATACTGAAGATGCTCATGCCGGCAAAAATTTACGGTTGCGCCACAACGGCGGACGGCAAAAATAAGGATTCCTTGATAACAATTGGTAAAGGAGTTTTTAAAATCTCCACCAAAGGGTTGGCTTGACAATAGCGAAGCAAAAAATTAAAGATGGAGGAATGTCCTTGTCAACGAAATAGTTTGTTAATTTTGGCTCTTGAAAAGAGAGGCTGATTAGATGAGACACACGAAAAGA
>CAZTCX010000220.1:0-5398 GCA_964612515.1 uncultured Lentimicrobiaceae bacterium
TGTTACCTTGTTCTGTTTGTAATCTGGTTTTATTTTGATGGCTCTGATATTATTTATTGTGTGTAGCTCATCCGAGAATCTATTGTTGTTAACCGGACACCAGTGTTCCTTATTTTCTTAAAATTATCATAATGATTCTTCGATTCCTTTTTGTAGTTCGAGTAATAATTGCCTGGAAGCTTCCACAGTGAGATCATGTTTTTGCGCCCATTGCATCACTATTTCATGATCATCGGATGATTTAACCTGCTGACCCAATATTTGAAGCACTCTGGTTTTTACGGTTTCTGATTTTAGAAGATAGACGCTGATCTTTCTCCCGAGTAATCGGGCTGCAATAAGGAACCGGTTGAAGGGTTCCATTTCGAGCAGGTCGGTATGCTGCTCATAAATTTCATCTGTCGCAATGTCAAAAAACTTTGAAATGATCAAATAAATATCGTCCAAATCCTGACTTCGTAACTCAGGTCGGTCATTCCATGAAATTAGCTTTAGCATGGTAATGGCGGGCAACGGGGGGATATTAATAACCAAATGCTCGTCGACAATAATTTTTTCGGTGTGCTCCAGGGTCTCCCGATAGCCAAAGACCACAAGATCAATTTTTCGTTGTGTAAACTGTTCGGTGTTTTGTTCTTCCACCTCACCAAAAGGCAAAAGGTCAATGGTTGTATTGTATTCCGGATGGTAAAGAGTTATTTCACTTTCAACTTTGTTAAATCCTTTTGCAATTAAATCTTCTTTGATTTCATCATATTTTGCTATAGATGAAACCATAATGGCAAAGTCGATGTCCTTGGTACCGCGTGATGGGCGATAGCCCTCCTGCATCAGTTTTAAAGAAATAGCAGTTGCTCCAATGAGATAATAGGGTGTTTGATGATTGATCATAACCTCATCAACCAGGGCAAATACTTCTTTAAAATAGGGTAAGCCAAGCTCTTTAAAACTGTTCATTGAGCCAATTTTTATAGATTAATTGTGCTGTTTCAAGGCATCTTTTTTCATCTTCGCCAATAAGATCCGCATAAATTAGCATAACAGGAACAATGCTGTCATCCTCGGGCTGTTCTTGCCAAAACTTTTTATAAATCAGTATGTCTCCTTTTTCATCAGGAACCAATCGGTATTTTTTCAGAAGTACCGTTCTTGGCTCATTTGTATAAATGGTAAATTTTTCCGGACGCAAATGCCCTGTTAAAATATCTGCTGCAGGCTCGCCACCCCAATACGTATTGGCAGTATCTAGTTTTATTTCCTGCCATTTGATGTAATCATCTTTGTTGATGAATCTATAGGTGCCGATGAGCAAAGTGGGCTTTAACACCTCCTGATAGGTAGTAATCCATTTTGCGACAAGCTCCTTTTTATTAATCAGAACCATTGTCTGTTTGTCCTGATCGACAATGAATCCCGTTTCTTTGAGGCCTTTAAGTACATTGCTAACATTGCCCAGAGCAGTATTTGTTTTCCTGGCGAGTTCGCGGTGTTTTTCGTTGATGAGTTGGCTGTCCAGCAAAAAGTGGAAAACCACCTTCAGTCCTGTTTTTGTGAAAGCGCGATTGGCTTTATCCTTTTCAGTCGTGTAGGGTTTTTGTGTATCAATCCATACTGTTTGTCCGTGTTGTTTGAAATAAACGTTCCCATTTGCCTCCAGCCATGCTATCCCATTTTGGCGTAGCAACTCTTTAATTTTAGGAAAAATCCGGATTGTACAGAGCATGAAAGGGCTATTGTGAATTGCCTGCTGTTGTATTTTTTCTATTTGATGGTTTCTAATATCTTTTTTAATTTCGACATTAAAGGTAAAATGATGATTTTCATAGTCGAATTTTAACTTACCATCAAAATCTGTATTTGTCATTTCTTCCCAAACAGCCCCAATACCATTAGTTCTTTCCAAGTTTTCCAAGGCAGTATGTATTAAAGTTGTCTCCTTCATGTTCACACGGTTGTTTTGTTCACGTTACGTGAACGAGTAAATATTGTGAACAAAATTAGATCTTTTTTCTAATTTCCATACGCTGGCCGGTAAAAAATGTTGAGAAGACGTTTCCAACAAAAAAGGCCGCCTCTCGCGAAGCAGCCTTTTTATGATTTCGTTTAAATGATTGTACTAAAAGATGGTGACCCGGCGGGTGATTACATTACCACTGGATTGTGTGATGGCTACGATGTAAACGCCTGCTTTGTATTGCGACACATCCAGACGAATCTGAGTGGCATCGAAGCTCTGGCTCATGATGATCTGGCCGGTGCTGCTGAGCAGTTCTACCTTGCGGATGTTGCCGGCGGCTTTGATGTTGATCTCGCTGCTGGCCGGATTGGGATAGATCGTGACGTTGTTCATGATCAGATCGTCGTTCACATTAGTTGCAGTTTCGATGAAGTCAACCACGCGCGAAGCTCCGTTTTCAGCAAACAGTCCATCGCTTGAGGGGAAGTCGGTGTCATAAACGAAAGTTACCGTCTGCTGTACTCCTGTGGCTGCATTGTATCTGCGCATGAACATCTTCTCGCCTGTTTCAAAACCTGCACGTTCATCACGCAATTGATCGTTGCGACCCATCGCTATCAGACTAAATACTTCTTCCGCGTTGCCATATTCGGTCTGACCGTAGCAGTTGCCCTGGCTGTCGAAGACTGCGAGAATATCACCACTGTTGAGCTTGCTCATCACTTTGTTGTCGAAAAGCATGATGTGTGGCACGGCAGTGTTGCTTTCCTGCTGCCACGGCGAGTTATGAACGATTGCCGATTTGGGCAGCGTTGTAGGATAAAGGTGCGGAGCATTGGGAACAAAGTCAGGATACTCGATGGTGTATGATCCTGTAGCCAGTTTGTTCACCATCAGGTACGCACGACCGGGGAATAACTCCGTGAAGTCGGCAGCCTGCGGCGTCCACAGCACTTTGTTGCTCCAGTCGTAGATCAGCAGGATGTCGCTCAGATGTCCGGCCAAAAGCTGGTTGATAGCAACCGGCACGTTGGTAAGCACGGGCAGGAAGGTGAAAGCTCCGCTCACGGTAAAGGTCTGGTTGAGCAGCGAGTCGCCATAAATAGGCAGACAGGCGGGTGGATTTTTAATCTTGGCCTTGTAACCAATGGGTATCCAGTTGCCTAAGTTTCCTTGTGCAGGAATCGGTTCTGGCCAGAAGTATTTACCCTGTTTGTCGAGCATGGTCACCAGATGTTGCGATCCGGGGATGAGTACCAGCGGATCCATTACCTGCGATACCAGTGGCAGATCGGTGTCGAGATAGGAAGAAACTCCCCACCAGCCATCAGCATCAAAATAGATGAGCTGCTGCGGGATGTAAAGCATCATGCACTTGGTGTCGCTCGTCTGGCAGGCTTCTACGCCCTCTACCGTTACGCACAGCTCGATGTCGCCTTTCCAGATGTCGGCAAGGCCGGGATTGTAGAGCGGAGCCACTGCAGTGGGATCACTAAAGGTACCATCGCCATTTGTTGTCCATAGTATAGATTCATAGTCACCAGTGATGGTGTTGGTAAGTTCTACCGGCAGCCACTTTCCGTTGGGGATGTCGTAGTCGCTACATGACAGAGATAAGTCGCCGCCAGGATTGGCCAGCGGAAGTTTGGCAATGGTCAGTATCATGCAGTCAAAAGCGGTAGTGCCACAGTTTTGAGCAGCTTCCGCATCAATGCAAAGTTGTACAGTACCTGCCGCAATATCAGCAGCGCCGGGTGTATAGGTTGGGTTTAATAATGATGGATTGTCAAACATGCCATCACCAAAGGTTTCCCACATAACCTCTCCGGCATTCGTTACGCTGGCTCCTGAAAGTGTATAATCATTTCCTTCACAGATTGTAGCATTCGAACCGGCATTGGCAGTAGGATCGGCGATGATGGTCAAAACGAGGCAATCAGTAGCTGGATCCAAACATGGGCCGATGGCTGTAGCCGTCAGGCATAAGGTAGCACCACCATTGGCGATATCGTCGGCACCAAAGACGTAAATTGTGCTTGCCTCATTTTCATCGAAAAAGAAGCCATCGGTGCTTGTAGTGTTCCATTCAGCGGAAGCTGCATTATTTACAACTCCATCCAGCATCACAAAGCCATCGCTCTCGCAAGCTATTATGTCTGAACCTGCATCAGCCGACGGTGGCACTGTAATGGTTAAAGTCAGGCAATCTACCGATTCCAGGGTGCAAGGCAGCTCCGATTGTGCTGTCAGGCAAAGTTCTACAGAGCCTGCCAGGATATCCAGCGGGCCGGGTGTATAAACCACGTTCAGCGTATTGACCGTGGGAGCAAATGTACCATCTCCCCCACTCCACATGACGCTACTTGCATTTTGCGCTGTTGCGGATGATAAATCATACGTGCTTCCCTGACAAATTGCAGCATCATTTCCTGCAAAAGCCGTTGCGCCAACGCTAATGGTAAAGTCGAAGTGGTAGGAGCTCAGATCAAACACGCTGTAACCTGCCTGGTCGGTGATGGAGATTATGGTGATATTGTAAGTGCCGGCAGCAAACAGTTGGCTGAAAATTACATCATCCAAAGCAATGTCGTAAACACAGTTGGGCACGCCATTGATTTCGTAGCAGATGTCGAAGGGTGCAACGCCAGCGTCGATGCCGCACAGGGTGAAGGCAACAGGTTCGGTGGAGCAGTAGGTATATAGTCCGCTGCTTTGTGCTTCCTCGCTATTTAAACAGAAAGTTACAGTGGGTTCCTGGAATACGGGTACCGTCACCAGCGCCTGGTCGCAGTTGGCTGGGTTGAGGATTTCACAAATTTTGTATTCTACATAGTAGGTTCCTGTGGATGTGCCGGCTGCTACATTTACAGCACCGGTGATTGGATCGAGCGTAACGCCTGGATTGGTGGTGCTGATTTGCGTAAGCGTAATCAATGCAGGATTTACAAGGATGCCATTCAGCAGGTCGTTAGCCAGAACATTTGCAACTGAAACGCCACCCAAAACGCCATTGATCAGGGGGCCATTGTCGTCGACAGCTAAAATTTCTGGAGCCGTTACCGGAACAAATACAATAGCCTGGTCGCAATTAGCAGGATTGAGAATTTCACAGATTTTATAAACCAACTCATAATTGCCTGCCGGGGTGCCGGGAGCAACTGTTACTTGGCCTGTAATCAAATTAAGGGTGATGCCAGGAATAACAGGGCTGATTTGCGTAAGCGTAACTTGTGAAGGATTAAAAGGAGCGCCATTCAAAAGGTCGTTAACAAATACAGTGGGAACCGAAACGCCGCCGACGTATCCATTAATCGGGGTGCCGGTGTCGTCAACAGCTAGAATAACCGCAGGAGCTACAACTACTGTGATCGTTGCCGGGTCGCAATTGGTCGGGTTCAACGCGTCACAGATTTTGTATTCGATTGTGTAAGTCCCGGCAGG
>CAZTCX010000221.1:0-5357 GCA_964612515.1 uncultured Lentimicrobiaceae bacterium
ATTAATAAATATAGCCGAATTAAAAGCTTCGTAATATTTATCCACATCGCCAAACTTGCGTGCTGTGGGTGTGAGCGGCTCCCCTTCGGTAAAAAGCCGGTAGGTGGAGGCGCCAATTACAATGCTGACCTGTGGGTGGTCATCGAGAAACGCACGGATCTGTTTCACTGCGCGCGACCCTTCGATGGTGGCATGCCACAGATCTTCCTGAATAGCAGATTCGGGCGAAACCACAAAATCCGTTTCCGGTGTAATAAGCGAGTCAGCAAGGTTCAGATTCATCTCAATCATCTTTGCCGAGGGTAAAATAAACTGCTCCGACCAAGGATCGAAATTGGGCTGCGTGACGATGACTTCGGCTATTTCGCCTTTCTCTTCATAATTTTGATACATCACCCACGAAATAATCATTGGAATGATGATCGCAAAAGTTGTCTTTGCCACATTCACGATAAGCTTACGGCGGCTATCGTTTTGCAGGATATTTTTGATAAGCTGATAAACAAAGATATTCACCAGCAGTATCCAAAGCGTGCCACCCAGCGTGCCGGTGTATTCGTACCACTGCACCCAGGGCGTGTACATGGCAAAGCCATTGCCCAGATTGAGCCAGGGCCACGACAAATCCCAGTCGAGATGAAAATATTCGAAAGCTATCCAATAAACGATGAGCAGATAAATGGCGTCGGACTTACGGAAAAAGCTGCGTCGGCTCAGGTGAAAAACCATAAACACAATCGCAAAAAACAGGCTGTTGAGCAGCACGGCCATTATTGCACCAAAAATCGTCGAGTTCCAGATCCACCAGGTGGTGAGCACATTCCATACGAAAAAAGCCACATAACTGTACTGGAAACTACTGAAACGATGATATCGTTCCGGGTGTGCATCCAGGTGATCGATAAGGAAAAGTAGCGGGACAAATCCTACAAAGAGCAGGAAAGGAAAGCCGTACATCGGCCAGCCGGCCGTCAGCAGCAGCGCCGACAACAGCGACAACAGGTAAAGGCGTTTTTTTTGGAGTTTCATCAATAGGAGATCAGCTTAATCTGACAAAAGTATTAATAAAGAAAATTATCGTACGGGAAGCGGGCGCCATGGATCTCTTTCACCTTTTGGTAAATGAGTGTTTTCAAAGCGTCCCAATTTTGTTTGTGCTTGGCTGAGATAAAAATCGCAGGTGCATTACTTTTGGCAATCCAGGTTTTGCGGAGTTCCTCCAGCGTCACGTTTTCGTCGGTAGCTTCCGTCAGGTCGTCGACATCTTTGGTTTTCCAGGTGTAAGCATCCATTTTATTAAAGACCATGATGGTGGGTTTGTCAGCCGCACCAATTTCGCTCAGCGTTTCATTTACCACGTTTATCTGCTCTTCAAAATCGTCATGCGAAATGTCCACAATATGCAGCAGCAGGTCGGCTTCACGCACCTCGTCGAGTGTCGATTTAAAAGATTCGACAAGCCCATGCGGTAGCTTGCGGATAAAACCTACTGTGTCGGTGAGCAGGAAAGGCAAGTTTTCGATCACCACTTTGCGGATGGTGGTGTCAAGGGTTGCAAAGAGCTTGTCTTCGGCAAACACCTCTGCTTTGGCCATTCGATTCATTATGGTCGATTTACCCACGTTGGTATAACCTACCAACGATACACGCACCATGTTGCCACGGCTTTTGCGCTGCACCATCATCTGGCGGTCGATGAGTTCGAGTT
This sequence comes from uncultured Lentimicrobiaceae bacterium, assembly GCA_964612515.1. Taxonomy (GTDB): domain Bacteria; phylum Bacteroidota; class Bacteroidia; order Bacteroidales; family 4484-276; genus SABY01. The sequence goes on from CAZTCX010000221.1 coordinate 1,709, forward strand.
TTTTCTTGAGCAGGCTAATCTTATCGCGGATGATACGGCGGTCGGTTTCAATTTCCGTTTCGCCCGGACCACGCATCCCGATGCCGCCTTGCTGTCGCTCCAGGTGCGTCCACATGCGCGTTAGGCGCGGAAGCAAATATTCGTATTGCGCCAGCTCTACTTGTGTTTTGGCATGCGCCGTGCGCGCCCGGCTGGCAAAAATATCGAGAATAAGATTGGTGCGATCCAGGATACGACACTCTAAAACCTTTTCAATATTTTTGATCTGTGAGGCGCCCAGTTCATCATCAAAGACTACCAGATCGATCTCTTCGGCAACCACATATTGACGAATTTCATCCAACTTACCCGAACCTACAAAAGTACGTGTGTCGGGACGATCGAGCTTTTGCGTAAACCGTTTCATGGGGATGCCGCCGGCGGTCTCAACCAGAAATTCCAGCTCGTCGAGATATTCTTCCATGCGGGCTTCATCGGTCTTTCCGGTAATCAATCCTACCAGCACCACCTTTTCCTTACGGACAGCAGTTTCAGTATTTTGCGCCATAATTTCTATTTTTCAACAAACAGTTGGGGAATACTTTCAGTTCATCAACATCAGCGACGACAAAGCTCCAATTTTCAAAAGACAAATAACAAATAAATCTCAAAAAAACAATTTTCAAAAATCAGCAAACACTATTGAATTTTGGGATTTTTCATTCGTTGGCTTTGCGCAAATGATCTGAAATTGGATAATGATAAAAATCGCTCAGCCTTTAAAACTTCCTGAAACCAATAATCTCGCGCACTTCACTGATGGTTTTACCAGCGCTCTCATGCGCTTTTTCGGCACCCATCTTCACCACCTTTGATAAATATTTTTCGTCGGCAGCGAGTTCCTGAATACGCTCGCGAATAGGCTCAGTAAAGTTGATGATATCTTCGGCAAGATGCTTTTTCATATCGCCATATCTTACGGTGCAGGCGTTGTATTCGGTGAGGAAATGATCGACAGCTTCGGGTTTTGACATCACGCGCATCAGGCTGAAAAGATTGGCCACGCCCTCAGTCATGGGTTGGTTGGGAATGGTGGGTCCCGTATCGGTAACGGCACGCATCACTTTTTTGCGGATTACTTTGGGATCGTCGGCCAGGAAAATTGCATTGCCTTCACCTTCTGATTTGCCCATTTTTCCACTACCATCAAGTCCAGGAATTTTTATCAGCTCAGCACCAAAATTGAAAGCGGTAGGTTCCGGGAAAAACTCCTGGTTATACATGCGGTTGAAGCGGCGTGCAAAAGTCCGCGTCATCTCCAGATGTTGCTCCTGGTCTTTGCCCACAGGCACTTTCTGTGCTTTATGGATGATGATGTCGGCAGCCATCAGCGATGGATAGGTAAGCAGACCAGCATTAACATTTTCTGGTTGCTTACGTGCTTTTTCCTTAAAAGTCGTCACGCGTTCCAGCTCGCCCATGTAGGCATTCATGTTGAGCAGCAGGTAAAGTTCAGCCGTTTCGGGCAGGTCGCTTTGTATGTAAAGAGTCGCCTTTTCGGGATCGATGCCTGCAGCCAGATATTCCACCAATACCTGTTTCACATTGCCATGAAGATCGGCAGGGGTGGGGTGCGTGGTAAGGGAATGGTAATCGGCAATAAAGAAAAAGCAGCGGTGGGTTTGCTGCATTTTTAAAAAGTTGCTGAGGGCGCCAAAATAATTTCCCAAATGAAGGTTTCCGGTGGGCCGGATGCCACTGACGACAATTTCCATAATGTATTTGGATTTTGTTTTTTGAACTTTTGATTTAACGACAATGCTCCAGTGATGGGGTGATAAACAATCACTACTTACATTTTGAGCTCGTCGTTTTTACTATTAAAAAAATGATACTCCAGGAAGTGGTGCGAAGCGCTGGGCTTGATATTGATGCGTTGCTTGTAGCGCCACATCCATTTCATGCGCATCGATGGGAATCCGATGGAGAGTTGGGCATGCACAAAAGGATGTACCGTGATGGTAAGGTTCTTTTCGTTTTGTTCCTGCAGCAGATATTGCAAATTGTTTTCGATCTCATCCACAATGAGGATGGCCGCTTTGCTTTCGCCGGTTCCGTTGCACACAGGGCATTTTTCGAGAATCTGGATATTCATTGCCGGACGCACCCGCTGACGCGTTATCTGAACCAACCCAAACTTGCTCGGTGGCAAGATGGAGTGCTTGGCTTTGTCTTTTTCCATCTCGTCTTTGAGACGCTGGTAAAGCTGGCGGCGGTGTTTGGCCTCGGTCATGTCGATGAAGTCAACCACGATGATGCCGCCGATATCGCGCAGACGCAACTGGCGGGCTATCTCGGTAGCGGCTTCCAGATTTACCTCCAGGGAGTTGCTTTCCTGGTTTTTATCCTTGTTCACGCGGTGCCCCGAGTTTACGTCGATGGTGTGCATCGCCTCGGTTTGTTCGATAATCAGATAGACCCCGCTCTTGATGGTGACAATTTTCCCAAAGGAATTTTTGACCTGCTTATCTACACCAAAATGCTCAAAGATAGGCTTGGATCCGCTGTAATGTTTAACGATGCTGGCCTTTTCGGGAGCGATCTGCCGGATAAAATTTCGTACTTCTTCGGCCAGGGCAGCATCGTCAACGTGGATGTTGTTGAACGATTCGTTGAGGTGGTCGCGAAGAATGGCAGAGGTGCGGTCGAGCTCACTTACAATTTTTGTGGGTGGTTCGGCTTTGTTGAGTTTGTTGGCAATGATGTCCCATTTGCTCAGCAAATCCTTCAGGTCGGCATCCAGGTCAGCTACGAGTTTATTTTCGGAGGCCGTGCGCACAATCACACCAAAGTTGTTAGGTTTGATGCTTTTGATGAGCCTTTTCAGGCGTTTGCGTTCTTCGAGGCTCCGGATCTTTTGCGAAATAGAAATACGATCGGCCAACGGAACAAGCACCAGATAACGTCCGGCAAAACTTATCTCCGACGAAATGCGCGGCCCCTTGGTCGAAATTGGCTCTTTGGCAATTTGTACCAGAATAGGTTGGTTTACGGAAAAGATATCGGATATCTTACCGGTCTTCTCAATATCCGGCTCGAGCCTGAAATCGCTCAGCGGCACGTTGGGGATTTTTCCCGCGCTGGCCAGTTTGGTAAATTTTATCAGCGAACGCACCTGTGGACCCAGGTCGAGGTAGTGCAGAAAGGCATCTTTCTCATAGCCAACATTCACAAAGGCAGCATTTAGCCCGGGCATGAGTTTTTTCACTTTGCCCAGATAGACGTCGCCTACTGAATATTTCTTGTTGGATTTTTCCTTTGTAAGCTCTACAAGATATTTATCCTCGAGTAACGCAATATCAACCCCGGAGGAATTCGAATTAATGATTAAATCCCTGTCCACGCTTTGTGCAGTTTGGTAATACGCATTAGAATTTTGTAGTTTATAATTTGTCGGCTGGCTTTAAAAAAAAAATTATTACACGTTGCCATCACACAATGACATCATGTAATAATTTTTACGACAGGTTAAAAATTATTTCTTTTTATTTTTATGTCTGTTTTTCCTTAAGCGTTTTTTTCGCTTGTGGGTTGACATTTTATGTCTTTTTCTCTTTTTTCCGCTTGGCATTTTGTGCGTCCTTTCTATTTTACGTTAACGTTTTCTTTG
>CAZTCX010000222.1:0-5332 GCA_964612515.1 uncultured Lentimicrobiaceae bacterium
CAGTAATCTCAGCCTTCGCACGCTTAAGCGGCAACATAAAATAAAATATCGAACCTTTACCAATTTTCGATTCTACACGTAAATCACCACCCATTAACCGGGCTACATTACGCGAAATTGCCAACCCCAGGCCATTGCTACTTTTCGTACTCATATAATTGTCGGTGGCCTGCCTAAAACTATCAAAGATTGTTTCGATTTGTTTGACGGCGATTCCAGTGCCGCTGTCTTTAACATAAAAACAGATGTACTCAGTTCCTTCCTCACGCAGCAATTGATATCCCAGCTCAATAAACCCTTCGAAGGTGTACTTCAGAGCGTTCTCTATCAGGTTGTTAATAATCTGATTGATGCGATGGGCATCGGAAAGGAAAATTACGTTTTCGTTATTACGATGTTGATTGGCAATGAGTTTCAGGTTTTCTTTATCGTATTTCTGCTGTAATGTTTTCAGGTTGTAATAATTATCATACAAAATTTTGTTGGCCGAGCATTTGGCTGCTTCAATGTGGAATTGCCCGGCTTCGACCTGGGCGATATCAATGATTTCGTCGATGGTGTTAATCAGCATATATCCGTTTTCCAGAATTAGTTTAATAAACTCATCGTGATCCTGAAACGAATAGTTATCGGTAGCAAGCATTTCCGCAAAACCAATAATCGCGTTCATTGGTGTCCGGATTTCGTGCGACATATTACTGAGGAAAGCAGTTTTCAGCTTGTCGCTTTCTTCGGCGCGACGGCGCGCAACGATAAGCTCTGCTTCAGCTTTTTTACGTTCGGTGAGGCACTCCTGCACATAGATGTAATTGGTCACATGATCCTGATGATTTTTCAACGGCGCTATCAGCGCAAATTCCCAAAACGGCTCACCTTTCGCATCCTTATTTTGAAACTCGCCTTCCCATTGTTTATGTTGCTCCAAAGCATCCCAAATCTGCTGCACCTGCTCCATACTATTAAGATCGGTATCAAGAATTGCCGGCAGCGACCCGATCATCTTTTTTTCGTTTAAACCCGAAATATCCATAGCATGCAAATTGGCATAAATTATACGCCCGTCAAGATCAGTGATCGTAATGGCTTCGGGGTTTTGCGCGATCGCATCTACCAGCACATTGGCTTCGTCTGATGCAACTTTTTGAAGCATTACACCAGCTATCTGCACGGCAATGAACTCCAGCAGGATGAGATCGGTTTTATCCAGCGCGTTTTCGTGTTCATGGTTTTGAATAGAAATAATACCGTGTGCTTTTCCATCAATCGATAGCGGTACTCCCAGGTAAACTTTAGGCTCCGGATGATCGCTCCGAAGTTTTCCCTGGCGTTTAAGTTTTAAAATCTCACCATTACTGAATATCATGCTGCGATTGCGCAAAACCACCAGTGCATCAAGTGTTTTATCGAGATCCTGTTTATTAAAAAATGCTTCTCCCTTTTCTACCACCGGCACCATGAAAGCTTTTACCGAACGATCATAAAAAGCAAGATGACTTTTTGAATTGTGAAAAACATCGGCAAGTTCTTCTTTGATAAGTTCGGTAAGCTCGGTGAGGCTGTGCGTGTTGTGCGACAGGAGTATGATTTTTTTTATTGTTTCGAGCTGCATCTCAAGGCGCTGTGTATGTGTGGCGTCGATTATTATGCCCTCTATCACCGAACCACCCCCATTGCCTTGACTTGCAAAACCAGTTTCGCTGATGTATCTGATCTTACCGCTTATTGTTTTCATCCGATACTTCACCTCGTAGGTCTTTCGCTGCCTGATCGCCTGTTGAATATGCAGCCACACATTTTCGCGGTCCTGCGGAAGAATCAGGTCGGAGTAAGCCAGGTTTTTGTTCAGGATAACATCATCAGCAGAATAACCGGATAACTTTTCGAATGAAGAACTTAGCTCAAGCATCGTCCAGTCGCTATCGTTTTTGCAGCTAAAATAGCAACCCCGAATATTATTCATCATCGATTTATATCTCCGGCTCGATAGGCGCAATCTCTTTATGTCAGTCACCAAATCGCTATTTTGTTGCATCAAAGCAGCAATTGCTTGCAAGCCTTTGGTGGTATTAATAACAAGGTCAAAATTGAGAGTGGATAAGTTCACTCCACTATTAGCAAAATCACTTGCCAACATGGACAGCGTATCTGTTGGGAGCACCGATAGCAAATTTGTATAGGCCGCGTCGAGCGCAATGGAAGGCTGTTCCGCTGAAAGAATTATAAGTTGATTTCCAGGATTTGACTCCAAAGCCTGCATGGGTGCCGGGTATCGAAAATGAAGATAATTGCTTCTGCCCAAATATCTGTTGAAAAGTTCGTCGAGGATTTCTTTGTCCCGTGAGCTTAAATAGAGTATCAATACTTTTGCCATCGTCCAGTATCGTTAGCGCTTACAGGCAATTTAGATTGTTGGCCTGTAGTAAAATTAACACCTTGCTGAGCCTTCATATTTGCTGGAATGAAGTGCATGTCACCTCATTTTTATTGCTGGCAAAAGTATTGAAAATAATAATGGATGCGAAGCATAAGCTTCACTACAACTAAATCCAGATTTGAGAAGGAGCAAAAGGTTAATAATTCTTTCTTCCCTGCTCTTTTTTCCGCTGACGGAATAAATACTATCTTCCGGCTGTCAAACCCATAAATACTGAAGTAAACTTTGGCAACGACGAATGAAATCAACGACCAGGAACTAATCGAGCAGGTGAAGCAGGGCAACCAGGCGGCTTTCGGCGAGTTGGTGCGCCGCTACGAAATGGTCGTGGCTGCAACAGTCAACGGAATGCTTGGCGTAGGTGACGATGCGGATGATGTGGGTCAGAATGTTTTTATCCGTTTTTATCGTGCCATCGATGACTTCAGAGGCGAGGCGGCGTTGGGCACCTATCTCACACGTATCGCCATCAACCTTTCGCTCAATGAGCTGAAAAGCAGGAAGCGCCGCCGCATGTTCTTTATTAAAACAGATAATGATGAAACGCTGGCTGCCATAGGTGATACGCATGATGAAGGCGAGCAGCGCGACACACGCGAGCTGGTTCATCAGGCACTGCAGGAGCTGGAGCCGAAATTTAGAAGCGTGGTAGTGTTGCGCATGTTGCAAGGATATTCTACCATCGAAACAGCCCAAATATTAAAAGTTCCGCAGGGAACAGTGCTTTCGCGGTTGGCGCGGGCACAGGAAAAACTAAAAGATTTGTTGAAAAATATAATCGAATGATCATGGAAAAGAAAAAAATGCGATTGCTCATGAATTCCTTTCTCAGGGAGTTGTCGGCAGAGGAGCAGCAGCAGCTCAACGACTGGCTACAATCCGATGAAAATTTACAGGCTGAAGCCGAAAAGCTACAAAGCTTGCACGCGCTAGTGGCAGAAGCACCGCAGCCTTTCCGGCCATTTTTTGTCACGCGGGTGATGAGCCGTATCGAAAAGCTCGAAGAAGCCACGCTTGCACAAGGGATGGCATTCGCTTTTAAACGCTTTGCCCTGCCGTTGCTGGCAGCAGCCGTTATTCTACTACTCATTGCGCTGGCCGGTAGCCATACTTTCTCCATCGATACATTACTTGGAGTAGAGCAGTTGCAGCCTGCCTATCTTTCTGATTTTATCCTTTACAACCCATAATTTTAATCTGGTATGAAGACCAAATCCATTATTATCATCGTAGCTACACTGCTCATTGGCTTTGCCATCGGGTTTCTCACCAATGCACAGATTACCCGCCAGCGGCTCGACACCTTTGTTAATCAGGGCAGCTACAACTTTTTCAGATACCGCATGATCCAGGGCATCGATCCCGATCCGCAGCAGGCCAGGCAAATAGAACCTATCCTGGAAAAATATGCAGCACTTGCCGACGAGAATATTATGGAGTCGCGCCAAAACATGCAGGGTTTGCATCAGGCGATGATCGACGAACTGCGGCCTTATCTCACCACTGAGCAGATGGAGTGGATAAAAAATGCGCATCAGAATTTCCGTGGCGACCCGCAAAGGCGCGGACACCGGGGGCCGCCACATGGACGTGGCTCTCGCCATCGCAACTGGAATTAACCGGCGTTTGATCTTAAATTAAAAATAATGGAATAAATGACAGAAGCAACTTGTCAAACTAACAAACGATCACAATAACCTTTTAAAAATAAATACAATGAAAAGTAAAGTTTTTTTGATTGCAATTGCAATGATGTTTTTGGGCGCTTTTAATGGCGAAGCCCAAAACCGAATGGGAAGAAATTTTGGCAACTGCCCCAATGGATACAACTACGTCCAGGGAAATTGCCCTAACCAGGAACTTCTGCAGGAGCTTAGCGCTGAGCGCGATGCCTTCGACAAGCAACTGTCACAAACCGACAGAACCCGACTTGCAGAAATCCGCACACAGCTTCAATCGCTGCACAACCAAAACTGGCAGCAGCGCCAGCAGATGTACGACAACAATGTTACTCCCACCACTGCCCAATGGAAGCAGATGCGCGAAAACCGTACAAAAATTCAGACCTTGCGCCTTGAAGTTGACGAAATGGCCGATAACTATTTCGATGCCATCGTAGGCATTCTCGACAGCTACAGACCTGCAGCCGGCCAAGGCTATGGCAACGGCGGACGTGGCAACGGCAAGCGTGGTGGCGGGAACTGCATGGGCTACGGCAATGGCTACGGCAATGGATCCGGAAACCGGATGAACGGCCAGGGATACGGCGGTGGAAACCGGATGAATGGACAAGGCTATGGCCGCGGTGCCGGTGCAGGAATGCGTGGCATGGGATATTTTACACCCACAGGATTTCTACTTTGGGACACCTCGCAGTCGTGGCCACAAACCGCAATGGATGCTGCCGACAATACCAATATTAATCTGTTTCCAAATCCGGCAACTGACAATGTTCAAGTGTTTTTTGATGTTGATAAGAACGAAAAAGTCACCATCACCATCACCGACAGAACCGGCAAGCCAAGATGGAGTGCCAAAGATCTGCAAGCCGAAAAAGGCCGTTTTACGCACAATATAAATCTGAAGGATTTTGAAACGGGAATCTACTTTGTAAATATCGATACCGGCACCGAACAGTGGGTTCGCCAATTGGTGGTGCGGTAATTCATCTTTAAAAAGTAAAACCATTAAAAAATAAAAGGCGTTGCAAAAGTGCAGCGCTTTTTTTTGTAAAATCTCAAAACACAAATGACAGATGACAAATAAATTCCAAATGACAGTTTCAAAACATCTAAAACGGTTTTTTCATTGATCTTTAAATATTGAAATTTATTTGAAATTTGTTTTATGAGTATCAGTTAACATGAATAAAGTTCTTATAATTATAAGAAGCACAAG
>CAZTCX010000223.1:0-5287 GCA_964612515.1 uncultured Lentimicrobiaceae bacterium
GAAGAATCAATAGCTCAACATCCCCTCCAATTCTCCCCTTCTCCTTTCTCCCTTCTCCTTTCTCCTTTCACCTTTCTCCTTTCTCCCTTCTCCCCTCTTCTCTCTTTCTCCCCTTCTCTCCTTCTCTCTTTCTCTCTTTCTCTCTTTCTCCTCCTTCAAATTCTGTGTAGTTTTGCGGCTCAATATTTAATAGCTCATGAACGATTATCCGCAAACACCCGCACCCGCTCCTATCCGCCCACAACTGCTCACCATTTTGTGTGTCCTGAGTTACATTGGCGGCTCACTGGGTGCTTTTAGCTTTTTTATGGTCTTTACGGCTTATGCGCAGCTCACGCCCATGATCGAAGAGATGGGAATTAACATGCCGGGCATGGAGCTGTATCTGAGTGCAGGGCGCAACTTCTTTCTGGCAGGAGCAATCTTTTATTTCCTCTCGCTGATAGGCGTTGGGCTGATGTGGCGTTTGCGCAAAGTTGGTTTTCACATCTACACCGGTTCGCAGGTGATGATCCTCATCATGCCGCTGTTTTATATCCAGGGCTTCCCATTCCCGTTCCTCGATGGCCTTGTCACCGCACTTTTCATCTTTTTGTTTTATCGTTTTTATCCTTCGTTTGTTTAAAGAAAATTGTAATTATTTAGGTGATTGACTTTTATAAATTCACATCAAATGAAAGGTTTTATAGATTTAAGAACATCCACCTCACACCCCCCGACCCCCTAAAGGGGGCGTGCAACCGCACAAGCGAAAGTGTGCGGGTAGGCTTCCCCTTTAGGGGATTGAGGGGTAGTGGGGGCATTTCTAAAAGAAAATTTCTTATTTGAATTTTATTTTTGAAAGATATTATCTAAAAGTTTTAACAAATTTGCATAAAATGGAAAAAGAGAACACCCCGATAGATAGCCCCACACCGCAGGCTGATAGGAAAAGCCGCCGCAGAAAATCGTTGCCGCTTGGTCTGGCCATCCTGCTGATATTTTCGTTTGTGTACAACGGGTTGATGCTGGTGCTGATGGTAGCCGGATTGTTTTTCCCTGACATCGTCCACAACATTCTGCAGCAATATTACAAACAGATTTATATTTCGCCTAACCTCTCACTGGCCGCCAATGCGGGAGCTGTAGCGCTTTTCGCAATATCATTATTCGGGCTTATCCTCTTGTGGTGGCAGCGACGTGCAGGCATTTGGTATTTTGCGCCTTCGCAAATTGCTATCCTGGCTACACTGGTATTTGTGCTCCACACCTACGACTGGATTAACATCGCCATCGCATCGTTCATCATACTTATCATTGCCATCTACGCGCGGGGCATGAAGTAGCGGCGGGAGGATTGCGATAATGATTATTTTTGCCAAAAGATTCAACAAGTCATGCGCCTCGTCCACCATCAGCAATTTAAACTTCGCCCTGATTACTTCGATCATCAGAGCAGCCTGCATGGTATCAATCATACCTATCGCGTGATGCTGCACGTGCTCAACATTGGGCAGAAAGCGAACCTCGACGGCGAGATATTGCCGGCCTGGTGTGCCGCTTACATCCACGATATGGCGCGCAAGCACGACGGCTATTGCACCGAGCACGGCGCATGGTCTGCCAACACAAAACTCCCGATATTTCGTGGTTTTTTTGCACAGCAAGGCGTGGATACCGATGGCCTGCGTGCCATCAAAGCTGCGGTGGCCAACCACTCGGTGCGCCATGAGATGACGCATCAACATCCCTATTATAAAATTACAGCATTGCTCAAAGATGCCGACGCGCTCGACCGCATTCGCATCAGCGAAACCAACCTCAAGGTAAAGTATCTGCGCTATCCCGTCACCGCCTCGCTTGTCGATTTTGCCAAAGCGCTTTACTATGCCACACCCAATAAAGAACTCTCCAGCTTTGACGAGCTGCTACAAATAGCCGAAACTATCGGCGGGGTTTCTTTTGGGGAGTTGATTGGTTAGAAAGAAGTGTTTGCTGCCCGTCTATTACCGAAAGCTCTCACGTGAGTTCCCATTAAAAATTTAGGCGGGCAGAGAAGATTGATTTTTACAGGGTTTTATGAAAATCAAAAAAAATATTTTTATCAAAATCCACTTGGTAATTAAAAACGCTTTGCCTATCTTTGCTCCACTACAAAAAAGAATTCTAATGAAAGGTTCTTTTTTACATAACGATGCCTGCCTGCCTGCCGCAGAAAATTTTTACTGCGACGGAACAAGATTCTTTCGCAGCGTAAAAACAAACCTTCCATGTGTTCCTCGCCTCAAGCCGGCTAACTCTTCTTTTCGCTGCAACTGCCTTCCAAATTTTATTCGTCACACCACAAAATCTGTTCTCCAAAAGATTCAGCTTTTTCTGTTCAGTTTGTATTGACCTGTCTGCTGCCAATGCCATTTTCTTACACTTTTGTTTTTTAACAGATTTCCTTAAAACATTAAATTTTATAAAGATGAAAAATTTTAAACTTACAATGCTTTCTTTGGCACTATTCGTTGTGGCTGCCATTACATATTCCTGCGCCAAGCAGGACCAAACGGAACCAGTAAGTTCCGCAACCGAAATCTCTCAATCCGATGCTGACATCCTGATCGAAAACAAGATCAGGGCGTTTAAAAGCAAAATGGAACTTCTGCGTGAAAATCCTTCGTACAAAAGTGTCGAAACAATGAGTGTAGATAGTGCCGTGTGGTATATGGAGGCGGCATCTAATTATTCATACGGAAATGCAAATACCCCGTGGGATAAATTAGTTGTTGATTCTTTTAATATTTTCATAGCTACAACCAATGGCGAAGTCGATTTAAATGACCTAATTTCTGCATACGATGAAATGATCAACGGCATCGCTGGCAGCTTTGACGCTATTGATTATGAAGAAAAACATTTAGTTGTTAATGACATTTCGCTAATGGGATCGGAAAGCGGCACGGCAACTTTCATGATTATTGCAGGCTTTGGCGTTGAAGAGAGCGCCGGAACGAGTGGATATTTTAATCATGCCTGGTATTATGGAATGTTAAAAGGTGACTGTGATTTTAATTATCTTGGAACTGATGCGGCGGAAATAATTGAGGATAAAATCCTGTTATTAAAAGGTACTCCAGCTCCAAACGTAAAATACACTGATGTTGAATCCTTCGAAATTCATGCTATTTCTTTTGTAAATACTGAAGACCTGGAACCAAATAATAATATGTACGACTATTTGATGTTTTATTGTTTTGATGATTATGCAGGCATTATGCCAAATGTACATACGTGCGTTTCAGTAGATGAAATGAATTTTTATTACCTGGGAACGCAATATGTATTAAACCATGATCAACCTCAATTTGCCAGGCCACCCGGCAAAAGCCTTATCACGGTTGATCTTATGGGGGATTGTATTTGTGGTCAGTATGGTACATCGTATATGCATCATGCATTGGTTCAATATGGAATACCCTACATAAGTTCTGACCCACAAGATTAATTATTAACTGTACTGTAGTTGTCATCACCAGGTTAAAATATCTGGTGATGACAATCTCAATCTAAAATATACTTGCAAATGAAAACGACAGCTTTTACACTCATATTTTGGCTCATATCTTTGGCAGGTTGGACACAGCAAAGTTTTGAACTGCTGATTGAGGATACCCTGGATCAAATGACCACTGCAGTAATTGAAACTGATAAATCCTATTTTTTTACTGAAATACTATATAATCCCAGTTTCAAAACCAATATCTATAAAACTGATAAAGGTGGAAACATAATCAAAATTCAAGAGATAAAACCCGACCAATTCGATTTTAATTTATCAACAATAATTAATGAAGGAAATGGTAAAATTACAGGATTTGGGTTTCAGAAAGCTGCTGAGGATACGGCTCTATTTTTTACAATATTAGAAATGGACGATAATCTTTCTATACTCACCGAAAAAACGTACCGGACTGGTTTTTATTCGACTGAGTACCTTAATGTTGAGAAATTTTATGATGGATACATCGTAGTAGGTTGTGGAAGCTACACACCATATCCGCGCACTCATTTGTTTTCATACCTGGTCAATTCTGCCTATGATACCATCAGAAGCAAAGTATATCCCGAGGAGGGAATAATTTATGCTTTTGATATGCTCCCCACACATGATAATAATTATTTTAAGGTTTTTACGCGGGGATTTGGCCCACCATTTGGTGCTACAGGCCAGATTTTATTAATAGACAAAAACTTAAACAGACTAAAATACACTGATATTCCTGAGTACGTTTATTCATATATGGATGCAAAGCATATTGATGATGCCCATTACCTGCTTTCCGGAAAAAAAGATATTCCTTGGGGAGACAGTCAGACAACAAAACTTGCACTCATGCGCATGGATACTGCTGACATGATGCAGGAAATCCACTTATTCGGCTCTGAAGATACGATTACTTACCCTGGTTTTTACAGCAATCTTGATTTTGTGAATGAAAATGAAATCTATTATGCAGGGGTCAAAAATCTGGCTTTTAATTACTTCGCACCAGTAGATTCGTGGTTTTTCCTCAACAAGCTCGATAGTAATCTCGAAGTCCAGTGGCAAAAGTTTTATGGTGGCGATGCCTATTATAACCTGTGGAATATGATAGCCACCCAGGATGGCGGTTGCCTGATGGCCGGCACCAGATATGACTATGTTACTCAAACAAATTTGCGGGATCTTTATATCCTAAAAGTAGATGAAAATGGCCTGATTGTCGGTACCGGGGGAGAACTGCCAAACATCTCAGTTCAGGATGCCATCGTGTATCCAAACCCGGGCAACGAATATTTCAATATTCAATCCGGCCCGCAGATCATCAATGCTTTGTTTGAACTTTTTGATATGAATGGGAATCTTGTGCTTACTACCACGCTTGATGAAAGGCGGGAAACGATAAGCACCCACAATCTTTCCCCAGGAACGTATCCTTACCTGATTACTTATCAAAACAAAATAGTGGGTTCGGGTAAGTGGGTGAAGAAGTAGGATACAGAGTCACACCGTGAATAGCTCAGGGAAGTTTTGCTTTACTTTTAAGCCTGCGCTGCGCTTCGAAAGAATTCACGGTGTGACTTGCGTGGAAGCTAGTCATCCGATGAATAACTCCAGACACTGAATTTTTCCCTGAGTAAATGGTCGTTTGCTTAAGCACTATTCATCGGATGACTTTTACAGGATTTTGTGAAAATCAAAAATATTTTTACCGAAATTCATTTAGTAATTAAAAACATTATGCCTAAATTTGCCGCACTACAAAAAAGAGTTCTAATG
>CAZTCX010000224.1:0-5283 GCA_964612515.1 uncultured Lentimicrobiaceae bacterium
ACAAATAGATGTCGTTGGTGTTGTAGATCAAGTCGCCGCGTGGGGGGAAAATGTTACTCTTGTTAGAAAAAGCACAATAAATAGTCCAACGGTTTCTTATGCTATCGCGGACTGGGATGAATATGCCACTGATACTTTTACATATCTTGGTAGCCATACCTTCGGTGGCGGCAGCTCAATCACATACGTTTCTGGATATGAAAATTTAGATGTTGCAAATGTTACCTCCTACGCCGTTTCCGGCTTAACAGCAGCTACTGATTATTATTACGTGGTAAGAGCCTACAATGCCAATGGCACAAGTGCAAATTCAAATGAAATTGATGTTGAAACATTGGCTGGTAATTCTGCACCTGTCATCACTTCACCCACAGCTACAGCTATCACAGCTACTTCCGCCACTTTAGGAGGAAATATTACATCGGATGGCGGAAGTGCAATTACCGAAAGAGGAACTGTTTGGAAAACATCTGCCGGCGTTACTATTACAGATAATAAATTAGATGAAGGTGGCACTGCTACCGGAGTTTTCACACATAACAGGACATCATTACCGGCAGGCACTAAGGTATTTTACAGAGCCTATGCAACAAATGGAATCGGAACGGCACTTTCAGATGAAGCAAGTTTTTCTACACTTGCCGGCGAACCCTCCGCCCACCCAACAGCCTTTTCCGCCACAGCCAACTCAAGCAATTCGATTACTGTTAGCTGGACAGATTCCGATGCCTCGGGTTATCTGATAAAAGGAAGCAATGTTGGCTATTCAAACATAAGCGCTCCAGTTGATGGAACAGCAGAAACCAATGGACTATTGGTGCAAAATGTAGCTTCCGGGAACGGAACATTCCAGTTTACCGGGCTTACAGCTTCAACAACTTATTATTTTAAAATTTATCCCTACAATGGCTCCGATGGTACTATCAACTACAAAACCGTCGGTGCACAGGAGGCTTCTGCTACTACCCTTGAGGGACCTGCTTTACCAAAAGTATTTTTTAGTGAGTACCTCGAAGGAAGCAATAACAACAAAGCTATCGAAATTTACAACGGAGAAAGTACTCCTTTAGACCTCACAAAATTGACTGTAAATTTATATTCAAATGGTTCGCCTACAGCAACTGAATCATGGACAGGAACTTCAGGAACCCTCGATCCTGGTAACACAATTATTCTGCGCGACCCAAATGCAGCCTTACCTGATATCACTACTTACGCTTACGCGACTTCACTGGTTACATATTACAATGGTGATGATGCTTTGGCAATATTCTATGACAGTCAGATGACAGATGTTTTTGGTGATATTGGAAATGATCCTGGTTCAGCGTGGTCCGTAGCTGGTACAGCAGGAGCGACAGAAAATCATACATTAATCAGAAAACTATCCGTCACAAAGGGCAACATAACACCCTTAGGTTCATTCGGTACAACTGCCGAGGACTCAGAATGGATTATAATGGATCAAGATTATACAGGAAACATCGGTGAATTTGGCACTGCATTTATCAACTATTCTGACACAGACTGGGCTGTAGCTGCCAACTGGGATGCCGGTGTGCCAGTGGCCAACCGTGCAGCAATAGTACCGGGCTCTACTATGATTGGATTAGAAGGAAATGCTGAAGTTGCTAATCTTTTAATAAAAGAGGAAGGATATCTTAGCATTGACGGTTCACTTACCGTTTCCGGAACACTTAGAAATGATGCTGGTGCTGTAGGTCTAGAGGTTAGTTCCACTGTAAATGGCACTGGTTCTTTAATCCAAAGCACTGCCGGCGTAAATGCCACCGTGCAACGCTACATGAACAACGCCGACTGGAACAACTGGAAAGATGGCTGGCATTTCCTTAGCTCACCGGTATTAAACCAGGCTATCAGCACAGAATTTACAACCGACCCTTACGATTTTTACCTTTGGAACGAACCCACCAACGAATGGATTAATTACAAAAACCAAAGTGGTGGCAATGGTACTGCTCCTTATTTTGACGTGGTGAATGGTTCCAACAACTTTACGATGGGTCGTGGCTATATGGCGGCTTATGATGTGTCAGGTACAAAAGAGTTTTCGGGAGTGCTAAATGTGGCTGATGTTGCAGTCAGTGGATTGGGGATCACCAACACCTCCTTCCACAGAAGCTGGCACCTGATAGGTAACCCGTTCAGCAGTGCTTTGACATGGGATGCAATAGGCGATTGGAATTTGTCCAACATTGCTGGTGTTGCCAAAATTTGGAATGAAGACGACCAAGGTTACACCGACATTCTTTCCGCATCACCAATGGTGATTCCGGCAACAAACGGATTCATGGTTCAGGTAACTAATAACGCTGGTGGCAGCCTCACCATACCAGCTTCCAAGCGTCAACATTCTGCGCAGGCCTTTTATAAATCTACAGCTTCAGGTTTCATGCTTACCGCAAGAAGTCACGAAGCAGGAAATGCCCAGGAATCAAGGATTATCGAAAATCCTGATGCAACCACAGGTTTTGATGTGATGCTCGACGGCGAATTCCTTGCCGGTTATGGCCCATCATTCTACTCTTTGGCTGGCGATGTAAAGCTAAGCACCAATTCGCTTCCGCAGATATCCGCTGAAACGGAAATACCTTTTAATTTTATCAAAAACGAAGGGACTCAGTTTAGCATTACAGCTACGGGCCTCGAAGGAATAACAGCTACACCTTACCTTTTCGACCTGAAAACGGGTTCGAGCCAGAACCTGAAAGAGAATGCCGTTTACAACTTCACGGCTGCCCAGGGCGACGCTGCTAATCGTTTCGTGCTCAAGTTTGGCGCCGTTGGCATTGGTGACACACCCACAGTGGAAGCCACAACCATCTATTCACATGGTCAATCGCTTTACATCAGCAGCACCCAAAGTGCCGATGCTCAGGTTTCTGTTTACAACGTCACCGGTCAGCAAGTTTATGGCAGCCGTATGATGCTCGACGGGCAGAAGCAAATCACGCTGAATGTTATCACCGGATGGTACATCGTGAAGGTGAGAACACAGGAAGGCATCGCCACACAAAAAGTTTTTATCAAGGCTAACTAATAACCCTAAAAATAACTACAGATATGAAAAATTTCATCAACATATTCAGGATTTCACTGGTGGCCGTGGTCATCAGCCTCTTTACAGTTTTACCCGTTTCAGCGCAAGATCCGCCTCCTCCTCCTGGTGGAGGACATGGTCAAGGCAATAACCAGCCACCTCAAGGCGGTGGTGCTCCAATAGGCGAAGGCCTGCTGGTGCTTGCCACGCTGGCTGCAGCTTACGGTGTGCGCAAGTGGAAAAATGGAAAATCAGAGCCGGAAAGTTTGTAGCAATCGGAATAATTTTATTTTTAACAAAAATTTTTGAATAATGAAAAAAGCTCGATTTGCTAACTACTTACAATTATGGATTACTGCAATCCTACTAACCACAACATCAATAGCTTTTTCGCAGGGCGGCGATCCACCACCCCCTCCGGGTGAGCATGGCCAAACCGGGAACCAGCCTGCCGGCGGTGGCGCTGCCATTGGCGGCGGCGTATTGGTACTAACCATGATGGGCGCAGCCTACGGCACGCGCAAATGGTACTTGCATCACAAGAAAAGTATCTCCGACTAAGATAGTCAGGGCTTGGCTAAAAGTCAACTACTCTGTTAGTCAGGGCTTGACTAAAAGTCAAACCCTGACTTAAAACCCTGACTTAAAGTCAAACCCTGACTTTTATAATATTACCTGCCCGGTTCTTTAGGATCGGGCTTTTTTATTATCAACTGAAAGTCATCCCGTGAATAACGCCAGGCGGACGGATGGAGGTTTGGAATATTGTTCTATGCTCAGGCAGCATTCACGGTGTGACTGCCTTGTGGCATTTGGAAAGTCATCCCGTGAATATCGCCAGGTGAGCGGATGGAGGTTTGGAATATTGTTCTATGCTCAGGCAGCATTCAAGGTGTGTGACTGCCGCCGGAAAATAAAAAGCCAGCCTCAACGGGGCGACATCAATAGCAAAGTGCGCAGCGCTTTGATAGAAAGCGACCGGAAACCCAAAGCCCCAAAGGGGCGACATCGATTGTTAATGCTCCAGGCTCGAACAGAATTCACGGCGTGACTGCCGTCGGAAATGAAAAGTCACCCCGTGAATATCGCCAGGCGAGCGGATGAAGGTTTGGAATTTTGTTCTATGCTCCGGCAGCATTCAAGGTTAAATTGTTACAGATTCACTATTAGTTCTACTTTAACAGATAGATTTTTCTGCATTTTTACCCCGAACCCTAAAAGGAGAATGCAGAAAAATCAATCCATCTCCCTTTAGGGTTGGGGTTAAAATGGATTGATTTTTCTATTTGAACTTAATCTGTTAAAGTAGCATTAGAAGAGATCAAATGAAAAGTTACGGAGCAGGTATGATTGAAGACCTTGCTCTATATCGCCAAATGGTGCAAATACAAATCCGACTTTATTGTAGTTTTGTTTTTTAAAATTAATTTAAAAATTATGAACATCACACTTCTTTCTAAATCAAAAATAGTGGTAAGCCTGGTCTTTTTGTTTTTTCTCTTTGCTGAAATGTCAGCTTCCGCGCAGATATTTCTGCCTGAAGGTTTGAACATGCCCGGTGCATGGGACGGATGGAATAATCCTCCGACCAACCTTGCTTTTGCCAGCAGTTCTCAGGTTTCCGGAGGCAGGATCACCAAAATTAACACAGGCACTGCCCGCTGGCAGACAACCTTTAGCGTGGCGGCCAGTGGCGCCGATGTAACCGGAGGAACCTACGAATGGCTTTTTACAAGCGGCTCGTCTGGTAGCCCCTGGAATAACAAATGGGGTAATATTACAGTTTCGATGAACAACCTTCAAACATATTCCTGGAGCAGTTCAGCTTCCAACAATTACATCACGGTAGCCAACGGAAGATGGTACACCATGAACTGGCGCGACCAGGGCTATACAAATACACAGGCCATTTTTATGGAAACTTCGGCAGCGCCTGTCTCCATTACTTCGGTAACGCAAAACCCGGTATTGGTTACCAGCGCCGATGCGGTTATCATTTCGGTAAGTTATTCAGCCACGCCATCAGCCGAAGAGAAATTTTATGTGAGATACACCACCGATGGATGGAGCACTTCATCATTGGCGGCGGTTTCGTCTGAAACGGCAAGCATTCCCGCCCAGCCCAGCTCCACCAAAGTGGAATATTATGTTTTCAGCACCACCATCACCAATCCATCTGCCGAGTTCGACATGCTTACCATCCGTCTAAACAACAACAATGG
>CAZTCX010000225.1:0-5207 GCA_964612515.1 uncultured Lentimicrobiaceae bacterium
GGATATTGTCGAGGTCAGCAGTAGAATAGGCAAAAACAGATTGATTTCGCCCGTTACCTCCGATACATGGAATAACTACATAATCTCCCTCCGGATGTATTTTTATCTTTTTAGCGCTTGAACCGATTCCGGATCTGGTTTGAATAAGATTTAACACATCTCCTTCGACGGAATATTTATAAAGTGTTTCGCTTGAACTTATTGAGGAAGCTGTAAACAGCCATTGATTGTCAGGCTCGATCACCATGGAGGCACCTTCTATGGCTGTCGCGTTAAGCAATACATCACCACTTTGCATGTCCAAAATATATAACCCTGCTGTTGAAAGCAAGTAAATCCGGCGATTAAGCGCGTCCACGCAAATATCCCTTCCATCGTCCACAGCCGAAAACTCTAATTCAGATAAACTTTGTGTGCTATGATCAAATACAGAAATGCTGCCGGTGAACTTATAAATTATGTAAAGCTTCTGATCCTGGACGGAATAATCCATCGCAATTGGCTGTGCAAAGGGGAGCGTGATTTCGGTATGATAGGGGTTGATAGGGTTGATCAGCAAAAGTTTATTTTTGGATTGATTCAAACCAAAAACCAAATCATCGTTTTCACTGTATGTTAATTCGTCAATAACGTCGTTGTAAACAATCCCTGGTAAAACCTTAATATGTTTGGGTTCGGAAATACCCACACCGCCTTTGGTGTCATACGCCTTGGCTATCAGGTCGTATTCGCCTGAAGGAGCATTCTCCCACCAATAAACAAAATAATTTCTAAGGGTATCCAAGAGTTGATCATTAGCAAAAAGCTCAACATAATCTATTGGTCCGTCAGGATCATTAACTGAGACATCTATTTTTACGAACTCACCAGGCAAATATTCAAAATTTTGCCCACCGGTAAGATTAATTTGCACGGTGGGTGGTTCATTGGGATTTATTGAAAGATACGTAACCGCTGAGGTTCCTATTCTCCCCTTGTCGTCTTCGGCAATACCATAAATAAGATACGTACCTGCCGGAATCGAATCCCACGTAAATGAAAAAGGAGACGTTGAATCTATACCGTAAAGATGATTATTGATATACAAAGCGCTTGATACAATTTCTCCGACGGGCGATACAACCGTAAGATTGAATTGTAAATTATCAAATTCCTTGTACAGATAGCTGAAAGGAGAAATCGTTAAGTTGACACCTGGCGCATTAGGATCCTGTGAATAAATGTATGTCGAATCAGTAAAAGCACTCGCTCCCATGTTGTCGGTGGCTTTGGCAAAAATAATATGCGTTCCCGTCTCTGTCATTATCTTCTCACACTGATAGGGCATGGTAGAGTCGGTACCGACCAATATCTGGTCAAAATAAAAAAGTACATTTTCGATCTTACCATCCGGATCGGATGCTTCAGCCACAAATTGCAGTGTATCGTACAAATTGTAATTGACCCAATTTAGCGGCGAGATCATTGCTACGACGGGGAGTTGGTTTTTAGCCGTAGGATCGTCATCCTTGTCACAGGCAGCGATCATTGTGACCGCAGCCAACAGAAACCAAAGTGCATGTGTTTTCATCTCGGATTTATTTTTAAGTTGTAAAAGGATTACAAAGATAAAAATTCCAAAGAGAAAACAACTGTTTTAAACAGCAAATTTTATCCCCGGCAGCAGCTTTAAGCGTTGATAGAGATATTGTAATTGTTCGTTGCTGTGTAATGTGATATTTACCGTAAGGCTCACGTACTTTCCTTTACTGCTTTGCCGCGACCGAATAAATTTGTGCGGTACATCGGCATCTTCTATCACCAGCTCCAGATTGCGCTTTTGGATATCCATCGCCTCGGTAGTTTCAAAAATTACTTTCAGGTCGTAGTTTACGGGGTATTCTATTTCGTTTTGGCCGAAGAGGTTATTGCTATCCTGAGGATTAATTATGTTGTTTTTCATTAAGATAGTTTTACACTGTTTTTGCGTCAGGCTAACGGTGATGCATGGAATTTGTTTTTATTTGGTTAACAACAGCCCAACCAGAGATAAAGTTTTAAAAGGCAATCAGAGGGTAGAAGGTAGAGATTAGAAGTTGGAGATTAGAAATTAGAGAATAGATTTTTAATTGGCGAAGGACGAATTGAAATCTTGAATCTTGAATTTTAAAACCCAGGATCGTTTGAAGATTTCGCCATGCGCCCTGCGTCATCTATTCTTTAGCAGCTTTGGCCGTCATATCTGCCGACACCAATCGGATTTCACCAAAGCTATATTCGCCTTTCATGCCTGCATGTAGCTCCGCCAGCGTAGCCTTCTCATGTTTGCCGGCATAATCACGGATAGCTTCCACTTTTGCTTTGTCGAGAATATCCTCCACGCTGATTGTGCCCGTTTCGATAAATTTAGAAAAATGTCCTTGAATCGTCCCCAACGTAAGTTTACGCTCTGCGGCAATTTCTTCGAGCGTTTTACCAGATTTATAAAGATCAAAACTAACTTGGCGTGTGTCAATCTTAACTCCTTTTTTTGTTTTCTTTTCTTGTGGATACTTTTTCCCCTTTTTTTCACTCACATCCCCGACCGGTTTGGTTTTGCTGCGATCGCTGTAAAGCCCACTGTCTTTGAGCGATTCCGGAGTAAGCTCTCTGTTGTCGAGTGCACTTTGTACGATAGCTCCCGCTTTATGGATGTAATACCGCTGCCTGAAAAATATCATCTCCAGATCAGTAAGCTCGCTCAGGTAGGCTTTTATCTTTTTGCTACTCTTCAGGCTTGCAATATGCTCGGTTATCTGGCTTGTAAACTCTTTTAGAATTGGATCGAAATAGTTTTTGGCAGCTTCTATTCGTGTGAGTAAGTGCTGTAGGTCAGCATGATTGCCGCTCGTAATGTGCTGGATTTGCAGGATAAATTTATCAGCAACTGCCAATGGTTCGTCAATTTTGTTGAGCAGCTCCAGCGCCCATGATTTATAGCGTTGTTTTTCTGATTTGGTAGCATCTTTCGTGTAGCTGTTGTAATGCTGTCGCAATTCCTGTTTGATCCATTGCATATCAAAAGCTCTGATGGCCTGTGCGGTAATAAAGCGCTGTCGTTCCTCCTGCAGGTGCGTGGCAAGTTTATCGCCCGGAGCTTTATTTTTAGAATATTGCATTACTGCTTGCTCCATCTGCAGGTTGCGCGTGCTGATGGGCGAGCTTAGCGCCAGACCTTGCAGGCTTGTCAATCGCGACAAAGCCACATAAACCTGACCCGGAGCAAAAGCATCCGCGAGGTCAAGCACAGCTTTTTCGAAAGTCAGTCCCTGGCTTTTGTGCACCGTCACGGCCCAGGCCAGTTTTAGCGGGAAATGATTGAAACTCCCAAGACTCGATTCTTCTATTTCGCCATTTTCCTCATTCAACATATATCTTTTGTTATCCCAGCGGTACCGCTCCACGGTTACCGTTTCACTATCATCATCAAAACCAACTTCTATCTCATCATCATCCAGGCTTTTTATTTTGCCAATACGGCCATTGTAGAAGCGGCCTTCGCCTGAGGGATCATTTTTGATAAACATCACCCTTGCCTCTTTTTTTAGCGACAGCACCTGATCCACCGGATAACTGTGCTCCGAAAATTCGCCTGTCACCTCTGCCGAATAATTATAAATCTTCCCAGGCAATTGCTGCAAAGAGTTTTTATTAATCTGATCCGCTTTATAATTATGTGTGGTAAGCAAGATGTATCCTTCATCAATTTTCTTTTGAAAGTCGCGGCAATATTTCTTATTGAGCAACTCCACATCGGAAGCCTCCTGCTGATTGTTGCGAAAGCGGTTGAGAAGCTCGATAAACTGTTGGTCGCTTTGTCGATAAATCTTATCGAGTTCGATGTAGATCGGGGGATTTTCGCGCAAAGCGTGTGCTTCAAAAAAGTAAGCGGATGGATAATAGGGGGCCAGATATTGCCATTCGGCCTCTTTTATCACCGGCGGCAGTTGCAGCAGGTCGCCGATAAAAAGCATCTGCACCCCGCCAAACGGGATGTGGCGCTTACGGCGCAATGAACGCAACATGTGGTCGATGGCGTCGAGCAAATCAGCGCGCAACATGCTCACCTCGTCGATAACTAATAGCTCCATCTCGCGCAGCATATTAATCTTATTGCGGCTGAAGCGACGCTGGCGCAGCAGGCTCTGCGGTGTGTTGATTTCGACAGAGAAGGAGGTTTGTCCTGCGGGAATTTCGGCTGGAATGAAGCAACCGAACGGGAGTTGCAAAAGTGAATGCAACGTTACGCCCCCGGCGTTGATGGCCGCGATGCCGGTGGGCGTGGCTATCAGGCATTTCTTGTGGGTAGATTGACTGATGCTGTGCAAAAATGTTGTTTTGCCTGTTCCTGCTTTTCCCGTTAAAAAAATATGCCGCTCGGTGCTGTTGACGAAAGCAGCGGCCAACTGTGCTAAATTTCCGGTAGTTGAACTCATGCCGTGCCTGGTTTGGGTTTTTTGATCGGATAAAAGTAGCAAATTTTGTTTTACGGCAAAGCGCAATCAAAGATGTTTTTTTTCTACTATTGTCAGATTAACAATAACAGATTCTTCATTAAAATATCTTCGGATACTTGTGAGGATTTTCATCGTGCATCATATTGTAAACGGCGTCAAACACATCTTCGGCGTTGGGATTGGAGAAATAATCGCCATCGGTGCTATAGGCGGGGCGGTGCGCTTTGGCGGTGACAGTGCGTGGTTGGGTGTCGAGATAATAATATCCTTTTTGCTCTTCCAGCACTTTTTGCATCATAAAAGCCGTGGCGCCACCGGGGACGTCTTCATCAAAAAACAAGATTTTATTGGTTTTTTTAAGCGATTCCACGATGGTGTGATTCAGATCAAACGGTAGCAGCGACTGTACGTCGATCAGCTCCACGTCGATGCCAAAATCCTGCAACTGTTCGGCGGCATCCTGTGCAATGCGCACGCATGCGCCATAAGTCACTACAGTTATGTCAGTTCCTTGTTTTAATAGCTCGGGCACACCAATTGGCACGCGAAATTCGCCGAGGTTTTCGGGTACGCGTTCGCGCAAGCGATATCCATTGAGTGGCTCGATGATGAGTGCCGGGTCGTCGCCGGCCATCAGCGTATTGTAGAATCCTGCAGCCTGCGTCAGGTTGCGGGGTACCAGCACATGCATGCCGCGGATGGAGTTGATGACCATGCTCAACGGTGAACCCG
>CAZTCX010000226.1:0-5206 GCA_964612515.1 uncultured Lentimicrobiaceae bacterium
CGGCTCCGCCGCCGACTTAGCACTCCCTCCTCCAATCCCTCGCAAACCCTTGTATTTCTGAGCGTAGCGAAGAATCTATTGTTTTTAACCGGACACCAATATTTGAATATCTGAAAGGTTTTAATTTTTGAAATTTGGATTTTGTAGTTTATTTGGATTTTGTTTTTTGGAACTTGTAAGTTGGTCTGAAGCTGCGTTTCGGAATTCCCTTTTCGTGTCTTAGGTTTATCCGAAAAAATTACATTTGTAGAGAAATAATCAAAATCACTGATGATGCAAGAAGCCAATCCGGAAACCGGCCAACGCACCTGTCCTGAATGCGGAGAATCCATTGTAGGGCGCGCCGACAAGAAGTTTTGCAGCGACATGTGCCGCAATGCCTGGAACAATAAGCAAAACCGCAACACCACCAACTACATGCGCCGCATCAATTCCATTCTGCGCCGAAACCGGCAGATACTGAGCGACCTGGTGCCCGGCGACAAACACACAGTGCACAAGGATATGCTGACGAAGCAGGGTTTTGCTTTCGATTATTTTACTAACACCTACACCACCAAAACAGGCCGCGTTTATTACTTTTGCTACGAAATGGGATACCTGCCTATCGACAATGATTTTTATGCTGTGGTAAGACGCAATGAGCAATAAACTAAAATTTACTTCCTTGAGATGGCTGCTGATGCTGGTGATTGGAGCATCTTGGCAGGCCGTTACAGCGAGTCCACCAAAATTGATATTAGCGCAAGCACAACCGCCGCTTGAAGTTTCGATATTGACCAGCGGCCCGGGAGAGGAACTTTATGCGCTATTTGGCCACACCGCCTTGCGTGTCCGCGATGTGCAAGCTGGTACAGACCAAGTTTACAACTTCGGTACTTTCGATGAAGACACCGACGGCTTTTATCGAAAGTTTCTTGCCGGAACCCTCTATTACCAAATCACCCGAACCACCTACCAACAATACATGGCCGAATACATTGCCGACAACCGCTGGGTGTTCGAACAACTGGTACTTGCCGATTCTGTATCGTTAAAGCGTATGGCCGATTCGTTGGAGATTCTAATGCTTCCGGAAAACCGAAACTAC
Source organism: uncultured Lentimicrobiaceae bacterium (assembly GCA_964612515.1). Taxonomy (GTDB): domain Bacteria; phylum Bacteroidota; class Bacteroidia; order Bacteroidales; family 4484-276; genus SABY01. Next base: position 1,091 of record CAZTCX010000226.1, read on the forward strand.
CACTATGGCTTTTTTACCAACAACTGCTCTACACGCGTTTTTGATCTGGTGTTGTTTTATGCACAAAATCAGGTTCTGCCTGATACACTACTAAAACCTGTTGGCAACACATTTCGCAAGGCACTCAAGCCTTACATCGCAGGTTATGATTGGACGAATGTTGGAATAAATCTGTTGCTGGGCCCTTTCGCCGACCAGCCGATGTCGCGGCTGCAAAGTACTTTTTTACCCGAAAACCTGATGCACGTAGCCGCCGAAATAGGCCTGGCTGCGCTGCCTCGTAGTGTTTTCGATGGGAGCTTTTCACCGCCAGCACCACTTGAACCCAATGTGCCGATGATTCTTTTCTGGATACTCTTGCTGGTGCTTATCGCCGAAGTATTTGTTATGAAACCTTCCGCGCGCCGCAGCGATATCATCGACATAATTCTTTTTGCTGCCAGCGCTGTACTCGGGCTTTTGTTGCTGGCGCTTTGGCTGTGGAGCCGCCACCTTCCGCTACATGTCAATCTCAATTTGCTTTGGGCAAACCCGATCAACGTGCTATTGGTATGGGCAATTGCCGCCCGCCGCAGGCTGCTCGCGCGCATCTGGCTCATCATCTATGTGGTGTTGCTCTCATTCATGATCATCAATTGGGCGCGCATGCCACAGGTTTTCCCGCTCGAAATTATGCCATTGGTAACGTTGCTCGCTTTCCGCACCGTTAACCGTTTGTTTCGCTTCCGGCAAAAGGAAGCTTCCGTTGTAAAAAAAAGTAGTGGAGTGATGCTTTTTTAAAACTGAAATTTCAAAGAATAAATCTTCTAAAAACATGAAATGGCTATCCTAACCAAAATAACTGATCTACTTTACCGAAGACAAAAGATCATTGAGATCGTAGCAATTTTTCTTTTCTTCTCTTTGGTGGCATTTTCTTTTAAAAGAAACCAGGTGAGTTTGTTTTGGAGCCATTATCCGTCTGTAGCAATTCTATTGGCACTTGCTACTGCTTTATTAGCAATGATTTGGCTTAGAATTGAAAAGCGCAAAACCCAATTTCTCATCAATGAGCTTCAAAAAAAGAATGCTGAAAAAGAGACTAAAACAGAGAGCAAACTAACTGAGCTAAGCTTACGACAGCGTGAAGTTTTCGATTTAATATTAAAAGGAAAATCCAATAAGGAGATAACCGCAGCACTTAATATCGAATTGAGCACCCTTAAAACGCACATCAACCAGATTTATAAAATACTTGGAATCAAAAGTCGCAGAGAAACAAAAATGTTTGGAAATGAATTAGATACCAACGAGTAAGCCTTTTTTCAACCCCACGCTCAACCTTTTTTCAACCCTTCTTTTCTTTTAGTGCATTCAGGTGCTACATATTTTTGCAGCGACAAATAATTGTCCAACTAATAATTTATACCATGAAAAGAAGAAATCTGTTTAGAAGCGCTGCACTGATTTGTGGCCTTTGCTGTTTCGCTTTCACCTTTGATAATTTAGAAATACGTTGGCTTTGGGCCGATGCCAGGCCGGTTGCTTTTATATTAGCAATAGCTGCGATTATCTTTGGCGTACTTTGGTTTAAATCATCCAGAAATTTGAAAGCTGAAATTCAAAAGTAAGGCGGCTAATCCACTGTCTGCAACCCCCAACAGACAGCCCACAGATAGCAGCGCGTAAGGGATGTCAGTTCTGAAACGGCTGGCATCCCTTAATTTTAATGTAAAGAAAGTATCACATTCGTTGATGTAACTTTCACTATGGACACACCGGGAACACAACGGTACGGCTGGCGGTCATTTTTACAAAATAAGATTTTCCAGGCACAAGTACTGGCAGTGTATTAACACCTTGTTCCGGCCAGAAAACGCCTGTTCCGGCAGCCTCCTTAACAATCACGAGCTTATCGAGCACGTATATAAAAAGCTGTGCTGTATTTACATCGCAGGCAGATAATACCGAAATCAGGTTCCAGCCTGAAACAAGGTTGGCGTTCCTGTTGGTGTTGGGGAAGCCGATGAAAGGAAGTTCGCAGGCACTGCTGACTTTTATCATGTAGCCATTCTTTACATCCCAGTTGCCGAGTGTATTTACATTATAAGCAGGATAATAGGTTCCGGTGAGGTTGCTTATCATTACCAGCTTATCACTGATGGGGCTACCAATGATAGCCGCATCAGTAAAGGCCGGCGTAATATCCGATGAAATGCTGTTCCATCCGGCATGGAGCGAATAATTTCGTTGTATTGCTCCCGGACTCACATTTACCGGAACCGAAGGAACCGACTCGTCGCCGTTTATGACCGCAGTGACGTGATAGGTATAGGCTGCTGATGGTACATTGTTATCGGCGTAGGTGGTACTGGTTATCAGCGATGAATTTATTTTGATGTTGTTGCGATAAACATTATAGCCTGGCAAATCCCTGGTACTATTGAACGCTTCACCGTATGCGAGGATAGGATTTATTTTGATCTCTCCTGTTGGTTCAGCGTATGTAGGTTCTTCGAGCCATTGCCCCTGTGCCATTGCTTTACCACCTGCAGAAATATCTGCGTAAGCGCGCATGGAAAAATTTCTATCAAAACCATAACTGGAAATGTTATACCAATTGACGCCGTCAAATGAAACCAAATCCCCTTTTCCGACTACTGCCGGACCGTTGTCCAAACCGATCGTTGGGATATTGTTGTTGGCATTGGTAACTTGTATAGCAATAAACAAATCGCTGCTGGCGTCAATTTCAACCGGCATGGCAAGTTCAAAAGTGTTCCAGGTATTGGCAACAATGTCCGTTAGTATTTGGGAATAGATGAGATTATTACCGACAGCGCCCTTATAAATTTTAAGCTGATAGCCCGCACTGGCATCGCCTATGTTTGCAGAAAACCGCGTCAGAAACATCCCGTCGAGTTCTTGCAGATCAGTGGGAGTGAACCGCAAAGCCATGCGATAGTCGCTGATACCGGACAGTGCAAAATAACTAAACGTAGCGCCATCGTCCCAGTGTAGCCACTGAGGTTGGGGTGATGCTGACCATGTCAGATTCACATTATTGCCAATGACTGCAGCCTGAAGATTGATGGGGGGAGCAATTGATTCACGGGCAGCATGCTTCGGAACCACTCCTGCCTGCAGAGCGCCTACAGTTAAAATGATCAGAACCATAATGCTCAGATGTAATTTTTTTTTCATAAAGGTAAACTTTGGTTTAAATGATAATGAATTCATAGAAAAGTCAAAAATATAATAATCTTGTCTGAGTCACCGATTGTTAACGGGCATTTTGTTGTTAATAATTTCTAAAATGAAAACCGGGAAATGGAAGACCAGCTTTAAATCTATTAAGAACTGACCCATACCTTTATTCAATTTGACCGAGGATTGTAGTTTGATCCTATCACGAGAGGAAAACTCTGAGGTTTCTCTTCAGGTTTGATGGTTACCAAAGTTGAATCAATGTAAATTTTATTGTCGAATAAACAATTTGCCGAGCTACTGTTTATTAGAAGAATAAATTTTAAACCAATAAAACATCATGAATAAAGCCGGCAGAATTCTCTTTTATCTGTTTCTCGTCATCGTAGGTTCCTATTATGCTTTTCACGGACTTTTAGTAGCGCAAAGCTTTCTGGCGCCGCTTGTAATAGCTGTTTTGCTGGCAATGGTGGTGTTGCCAATTGCCGACAAGCTGGAGCAGTGGGGGCTGGGCCGTGGAGTGGCCTCTATACTTGCTGATATGGTGCTGGTAATCGCAACCCTGGGATTCGTGTTCGTGCTTGGCGCCCAGATTAGTTTGGTAGTGAGCGACTGGGATACAATTACCGAAAAGCTTGAGCCTAAGATTGACGATGCCATTGAATATGTGGAAAGAAAAGGGGACATCTCGCTCGACAAAATGTTTACCATGCCTTCATTTATGCAAAGTAAGGCCGACAGTACCAGTGCCGGTCAGCAAGGTGCATCTGCGGCGCCACAGCCGAAGAGCGACACCACCAACGCCTCACAAGAAAATCCTTTTGGTTCCTTGTCCAGCCAAAAAGTGCTCACTGGCGCAGCCAATTCAGCCATGTCGCTCTTTGGTTTTTTGGGAACGCTGGTTTTGGTTTTTATCTATGTTTTCTTCTT
>CAZTCX010000227.1:0-5173 GCA_964612515.1 uncultured Lentimicrobiaceae bacterium
CGTTTACTTCTGATCACAAGCGAGAACTTTTCCGCAAAATACTCCTTGATATGGGCATCGGTGCGAAAACCAACGTGGGATATGGACAAATGGAATAAAATTTAAAAATCCTAATCCATGCTCAAAAAACCTATCCACATCCTGCTTATCGACGATGAGCCGGAATACTGCAAGATGCTCCGTGACGAAGCCCGCAGCAACCGGTTTCTGATCGAATGTTTTCATACGCTCGAAGAGGGCATTGATCATCTGGAGAAAAACCAGAAAATACGCGCTGTGGTGCTCGACAGCCGCTGTGCCCTCGACGATGAGCAGGATTCGGCAAGCATCAAAACCAACTTTGTGTTTCATGCCATGGATCAGATCAACCGCATCGAGCATCAGCAAAACCGATATATCCCTTTTCTGGTTTTTGCCAACGACCTCTTCGATCTCGAAAAAGACCTCGACGGCCTGGCGCGTGTAATCTCGAAGAAGCAGGGAAGCAGTGAGCTTTTCCGCCAACTCGACGAAACCATCGCCCTGCTGCCCGAAATAGTTGTACGCGAAAAACATCCCTTAATCTTCGACTTTCTCGAAGACTATTGCTCCGACCACGACGAAGACCTGATGGAATCGCTGCTGATGCAAGCCGAAAAATCCGACCCGCACTCCATTATTACCAACATTGCGGTAACGCGCCGGTTGCTTGAAAAACTTTTTGATGTCGCGGCGGTAAACGTGTTGGGTAAAACGCCCGAAAGTTTTGAGGTAAAAGGCACCAGCCGCACCCGTGGCATTATGGATCGGCTGACACACGAAAAGTTCCTGCCTGGTGAGCTTCGCAAAACTGCATCCAACCTGTATGGCTTTGCGAGTAAGTATGGAAATCACAACCTGGTGAGCAGTGGGAACACCTACTTTCCGGGCAGCTATGCCGTGGTCGGAAACATCAATCTCTTGCTCGAGCTTTGGCATTGGGCATCCGATACCATCGAATCGTTATCAAATTAAGAAAGCAACTTTTATTATGGATTTCTCACATTTACAATCGCTCAAAATTTATAAGCTCCGCTTCGATTGTCGTGCAGTAACGCTGCTCGAAGCAGGACCGTTTTGGGGCAGCATGCTGCATGGTGTTTTGGGGCAGGCGCTTAGGAAGCAGTTGTGTAGCAACGGCAACCCGCAGTGCATCGACTGCCAGGACAAATCCGACTGCAACTACTGGCGTATCTTTTTTAATGAAGCGTCGCCCAATCATGCGCATGCCCGCAAATATGCCGAGCCTCCTCAGCCCTTCATCATCCGCAAAGATGTGTACGACCGCACCCTCTTTTTGCCGGGAGCATCGTTTTCCTTTGGCCTGGTGCTGATCGGCCATGCCATCCGTGACCTCCAATACTTTATCGATGCTTTCCGTCTGGCGGGTGAAATCGGTATGGGACGGCTAGCCGGGAAATTTGAAATTGTTGCTGTTTTGCAGGATAGCACCGGCAACGATACCTACGCGCCACTCGATGGAAACCAAAATCCGATTCCAGTCGATTTGCAGCCTATTTTCGGAATGCCTCAAACCATTTCATGGGTACGCATGCAGTTTGTGGCGCCGCTGCACATCAAAGACAAAGGCCAGCCGGCGGCCACACCAGGTGCCGGCCTTTTGTTGCATCGGATTTACGAGCGGCTGATATTGCTCAACCATTTTTATTGCGGCGGAGCTTTGACAGAAGGAGACGAATATAAATTCCCCGCAATCGAAACCATTTACGACTTGCATAAGTATCCGTTTGCACGATTCTCCAACCGCCACGGCAAGCGTCTGGATCTTTCCGGAATAATAGGAACCATTGAGCTGCGCGGTGAGCTAACCACGCTTTACCCGTTGTTGGCCTTGGGGCAATATGTAAACCTGGGAAAAATGGCAGCACTCGGATTGGGACAATACAGGCTGGCGTATGGATGATAAAATTTATGATCAGATTGCCAACATCCAAAACCTGAATACTGCCTGGAATACTGTAAAAGCAAAAGGCAAATCGGGTGGTATCGATTTGGTTTCTGTGGGAACGTTTGATGCCGATGCGGATGGAAATCTTATGCAGCTCCACCACGAACTCAAAAGCCAACAATACACACCCGAGCCATACAAGCACTACCAATTGCATGTAAACGGAGCCGACGCCCGACCCATCGGACTGATGACGGTAAAAGATAAAATAGTGCAGGTAGCCGTGAAAAATATCATTGAACCCGAAATCGAAAGCCGGTTTTTTCCGTGCAGCTATGCTTACCGCAAAAATAAAAACACTTTGATGGCTATCCGCCAAATAGTGCGATTTGCCGGCGACGACAACCTTAAGTGGCTTGCCGTGTGCGACATCGATAAGTTTTTCGATACCATCCCGCACGACTTGCTGCTGGACAAGCTAAGCCGGAAAATACAAAGCCAGGCTACGATGGAGCTAATTTCCTGCTGGATAAAAATGGGAGATATCAACGCAGATCGCTCCTGGACTGAGCGTAATGCCGGAGTGCCGCAGGGAGCTATCCTTTCGCCTTTGCTTAGCAACTTTTATCTGCACCCGCTCGACGGCCTGATGATGAAACAGAAGGCTGGCTTTGTAAGATACGCCGACGACTTTGTAATTCTTGCCCGCCATAAAATCGATGCCCAAAAAGTGGCCGACACAGCCAAATGGTTTATTACAAAAAAACTTATGCTGGCACTCAACGACGAGCCCCATGTAAAGCATATCAGCGAAGGCTTTGAGTTTTTGGGTGTTTCTTTCAAAAACAATGAGGTTTTCCTTTCCGGCGAAAAATTGAAGAACCTTGGCCAGTCACTCGAAAGAGAATTTATTATCACTGACACGGGCATCGTCAATCCTATGTTTCATACAGTTTGCCAGAACATCCGCAATTATTATGGTAAGGTGCTGCCCGAGAATGTGCTCGAAACCATCGACAGCACCTTTATTAATATGGTGGCACACAAAATATTCCTGGCCCGAAAAAACAAAACCATTCTTTCCGACAAGGCTTTTATGCATGTGATGTCAGGTATCCGATACTTCTCCTCACGCTACAACCTGGAGCGTGTGGAACTTTCCGAAAATATGCTGCAAAAATGCAAGGTGGCTCTTAAAAATGACTTGGATCAAGTGACACTTTTCGACAAGCTGCCCGAAGTAAAGCCATTGGTGTATCAAACCAATCAGCCCGGGGAGCCACCTCCTCAGCAGGACGCCGTCAAAATCGTGGCCCGAAAACGTCGCGAATACGAAAAGTTAGAATCAGCCGGCATGGAACTCATCGTTAGTACTCCTGGTATTTTTGCCGGAATAAATCAAAACCGAATTATTTTAAAAAAAGCAGGAAAGGTCATCCATTCCATGCCGCGCAGCAACCTGAAAAATATCTCCATCACTTCGCAGGGCGTGGCGCTCTCTTCCAATCTGGTGTTGCATTGTGCCCAACACGACATCGCCATCCACTTCCTCAATTATGATGGCTCGCCGTATGCGCAATTTATCTCACCGGCTTTTATACACGCCAAAACCGGCCTGGCGCAGCTCGAAAGTCTTCACAACGGTATTGCCCAAAATTTTGTGAAAGCCTCAGTTTCAGCCAAAATGAAAAACCAAATAAACCTAATCAAATATTACCACAAATACCGCAAAAATACCGACCCGGATTTTGCTGCACTTTTCGATAACAAAATCCATGCACTCTCCAAACTTCAATCCTCCATCAAGCATCTTCCGCATGAAGATATTGAGGCTTTTCGCAAATCAGTATTTGCCATCGAAGGACAAACTGCCGCCATTTATTGGTCGTTGATAAAAACCCTTATCGACGACTACATCGATTTTCCCGGCCGGCAGCACCAGGATGCCGCGGACATAGTAAATGTTTTGCTCAACTACGGCTATGGAATTTTGTATTCGCGTATATGGCAGGCCTTGCAGCGTGCCGGGCTTAATCCGTACATCAGCTATCTGCATTCTTCCGAGCGCAACAAGCCCGGATTGGTTTTCGACTTCATCGAAGAGTTTCGTCAGCAGGCTGTCGATAGAGCCGTTATTGCTTTTATTACCAAAGGAGAAGCCTATGAGATTAAAGACGGATTACTGGCCGAAAAAACACGAAAACGCATTGCCGAAAAAGTACTCGAACGCCTCAACAATCCCGAAGCCTTTAGAAAAGGGCAGGCGCGCCTTTCCGATATTATTATTTCGCAGGCCGAAAATCTTGCAAAACTTATCACCGGAAAAACGAAATCCTATAAACCTTACGTAGCCAAATGGTAAAAAAACAATTGATAGTAGTGGCTTATGACATCTGCAACAACCGGCGACGCAAAAAACTGTCGGACTTGCTCCAGGAGTATGGCATACGGGTAAACTACAGTGTGTTCGAATGCCTGCTAACGGGCATACAATTGCGAAAACTTAAAACACAGATCGAACCACTGATAAACGTCCGGCACGACAGCGTGCTTTATTACACGCTGTGCGCTTCCTGCATCGAAAAAATAGAGCGGCAGGGCCTTAGCCATCCGCTTTTTGCGCCTACCCATATTGTTTAGTTTTATCATACCTACAGTTCTTTGACATCCTGATAATATGATTTTCGGTAAAAAGAATTGCCACAAGCAAATGGATTCTTTCATGCAAAATCATTCGCAAATGGCAAAAAATTCTGCGATAGTTATATCATTTGCGAAAAGTAACCAAAGCGGTGGAAACACATATTTTGGTGGTCATTAGTTTTCAGGCGATTGCAAAATCCTGGCTGTTGCTTCGCAAGTCGTTTTTCGCAAATGCCACTGTAGGCACAAACCGGCAGAGGATTTGCGAGCATTTTTTATGGTGTTAAACATTTAATGCCAACGCTTTAAGCCTAAAGCCATATGCAAACTACGGGAATTGGGGATAAAAAAGGAGGGGATTTGCGAAAAAAACCGTTAGATTTGCAAACCATTGACAGGAAGTTGATTTAGGAATAATCGATTTGGAGGATGGGATAGTAAGTCAGGAAGACGCCTTGATTATGTGGCTCTTCCTGAAAATGGAGAACCCTGCGGGGTACTGCGACTAATTTAGCTACAATATTACTTATTGCTTTATGAACTTCCTGAAAATGGAGAACCCTGCGGGGTACTGCGACAAAGTTTGTAAACGGCGCGCAGCTA
>CAZTCX010000228.1:0-5108 GCA_964612515.1 uncultured Lentimicrobiaceae bacterium
GATGAACGCGGTGAGTGAAGCAATTCATGCCATCGACCCTACTATTTTCCTTTACGGAGAAGGGTGGACCGCCGGCGCATGCCCATTGCCCGACAATCAGCTTGCGCTAAAGAAAAATGTGGCGCTGCTCGACAGCATCGCCGTGTTTAGCGACGACATCCGCGACGGTATCAAAGGCGCCTGGAACGACTACCAGGCCAAAGGATGGGTGAGTGGCAATGCAGAATTGCAACAAGATGTCCGTTTTGGCATTGTGGCTTCGGTGCCGCATCCGCAGGTGGATTACAATAAGGTGAGCTACTCCGATACCGCCTGGGCGCGGGAGCCGTGGCAGACGATAAATTATGTGTCGGTGCACGACAACCACACGCTACTGGACAAGCTGCACATCTCCAATCCCGACGACGATGAAGCTACACTTATCCGTAGGCACAAGCTCGCCAACAGCATTGTTCTTACCTCTCAGGGAATCCCTTTGCTGCATGCCGGCGTGGAGATGTTGCGCACCAAGCAGGGCGTCGAAAACTCGTACAATGCCCCCGACAGTATCAATCAGATCGACTGGAGTCGCAAAGCAAAATACCACGACGTATTTGATTTTTACCGTGACCTGATCACTTTGCGCCGCGGGCATCCCGCCTTCAGGATGTCCACCGGTGAGGAGATACGGCAAAACCTGCAGTTTGTTGAACAAACTGATCTTCCCGGCGTCATTGTTTTTGTTTTAAAAAATCACGCCAATGGCGATTCATGGAAAAATATTGTGGTAATTTATAATATGTATGACGAGGAAAAGATCGTAGAGATTCCGACTGGGAAATGGACTTTATTTTTTGATGAAAATGGTTTGCACCCTGCCGGATTGCGCACGATAAATAATGACAAAATAACTGTGCCACCTATTTCGGCGATGGTGCTGGGGGAGGAAGGGTAGGAGTTCATTGTTTTTTGTTCATTGTTTTTTGTTCATTGTTTTTTGTTCATTGTTAATTGTTCGTTGTTTGTTGTTCATTGTTCGCTTCGACTTGGTTCGACTACGCTCACCAACCGACGCTCAGCCACCACAGCCACCGAAGGCACTAGTGGGAAAGTGTTGTTCTGACAAATTAATCGAATCTAAAAAGGAGATTGAAAGTGAACGACAAGTAGGCTTCGACAGGCTCAGCCACCGCAGCCACCGCAGGGCAAGTGTTGTGAAATAAATTAATCGAATCTAAAAAGGAGATTGAAAGTGAACGACAAGTGACCAGGTTTGTTAAAGCTCCGCGGGTACGTGCGGCAGGGATTGCAGCGGCACCCGCCGCAGCAGGGCTTTACAGTTTTGCAAAAGGGCGTAGGCTAACGAATTCTGCAAAGTACTGCAAGCCCCATCAGGCTACGAAAGCGGAAAGCCCTGCAAGGTGAGTATAGCGGAAAGCCCGCCCGGCCGCCCAAATTATTAAGATTTTGAAAATAAAAGAAAATCGTAACTATTTAGCTATGTTTAAATTGAAAGACCTCAACTTACGACCCGCTCTAACTCCCCCTGAAGGGGGAGAATGCCACCGCATTGGCCACTGCAGCGGCATGTGCGGCTGGTCTCCCTTCTCCTTCAGGGGAAGTGGCGGGGATGGGGTCATCACGATATGAAAAACATCACGACCAAAAAGACAATTACAAAAACTCGGATATTATGAAAAAAGATGAAGGTTCAAAAGAGAAAAATGTGCTGCCGCTGGTGGCGCAGGATAGCTGGCTGGAGCCGGTGGCACAAGAGATAGAAAACCGGCTGGAGCGATATAAGCAGCGGCTGGCGCAAATTGAGAAGGAGTATGGCAGCCTGACAAAGTTTGCCGATGCGCATAAGTTTTTCGGGATTCATTACGATAAAAAAGCCCGTGGCTGGTACTACCGCGAGTGGGCGCCGGAAGCGTACGAACTGTTCTTTTTTGGCGATTTCAACCACTGGGACCGGCAGGCGAATCGAATGGAAAAGAAGGAAAACGGCGTGTGGGAGATTTTTTTGGATGACGCTACATACGCCGATAGTTTTGTGCACAACAGCAAAGTAAAAGTGCTGGTGCATGGCGCCAATGGCTGGAACGAGCGCATTCCGGTGTGGATAACGCGCGTGGTGCAGGACGACTATACCAAAGATTTTGCCGGCCAGGTGTGGAAACCAACGGAGGAGTTTTCGTGGGCTGGCGACACCTTTAGTTTGCGCAGCCTCGACCAGATGTTGATTTACGAAACGCACGTGGGCATGGCGCTCGAGAAACACGCCGTGGGAACCTATCTGGAGTTTGCCGATCACATTTTGCCCAAGGTGAAGGCAGCAGGCTACAACACGCTGCAGGTGATGGCCATCGCCGAGCATCCGTATTATGGTTCGTTTGGCTACCATGTTGCCAATTTCTTTGCGCCTTCCAGCCGTTTTGGCACGCCCGAAGAGTTGAAATATCTGATAAAAAAAGCCCACGGCATGGGCATTGCCGTAATCATGGACATCGTGCATTCGCACACGGTAAAGAACCTCAACGAAGGGATTAGCCAATTCGACGGCTCCGACCACCAGTTTATGCATCCGGGTGCGCGCGGCGAGCATCCGGCGTGGGATTCCAAAGTTTTTGATTATGGAAAAACAGAGGTGATTCAGTTTTTGCTGAGCAACCTGAAATATTGGCTCGAAGAGTTTCATTTTGATGGCTTCCGCTTCGATGGCGTCACCTCGATGATGTATTTCCATCACGGGCTGACGGAGTTCGACAGCCGCGACAAGTTTTTTACGGACGGAGTGGAGTGGGACGCCATCACTTACCTGCAACTGGCCAACACGCTGGTGCACAAAGTGAAAAAAGATGCCGTGACCATCGCCGAAGACGTCAGCGGCATGCCCGGACTTTGCATTCCCATCAATGATGGCGGCATTGGCTTCGATTACCGGCTGGCAATGGGCATCCCGGATTTCTGGATTAAGACGCTGAAAGAAAAACGCGACGAAGACTGGAACATGGATGAGCTGTGGAACACGCTCACCGACCGCCGCCCCGGCGTGGGAACGATAGCTTACGCCGAATCGCACGACCAGGCACTGGTTGGAGATAAAACGATCGCCTTTTGGCTGATGGACAAAGAGATGTATTTCCACATGCACCGCGACGACGACAACCTGGTGATAGCCCGCGGCATGGCGCTTCACAAGATGATCCGCTTCATTACGCTGGCGCTTGGCGGGCAGGCATATCTCAACTTTATGGGCAACGAGTTTGGCCACCCCGAATGGATCGATTTTCCGCGCGAAGGCAACGGCTGGAGCTACCAACATGCCCGCCGCCAATGGTCGCTGCGCTACAACCCCGATCTGAAATACCAGTTTCTGGCCGAATGGGACATAGCGATGATAAAGCTGGCCACCGATTACAAGCTGCTTGCTGCCGGCTGGGGCAACCTGATAAAGACCGACGACTGGAACAAAGTGATCGTCTTTGAAAAGGCAGGGCTGATTTTTGCTTTCAATTTCCACGTGAACCAGTCGCTGCCCGACTACGATTTTGACGTGCCGGACAAAGGCGACTACAAGGTAATTCTCGACTCTGACGCGGCAGCCTTTGGCGGTCACAACCGCGTGGACGATTCGATCGTTCATTCCTCGCAGCTCGACGAAAAGAGCGGACGGCACTTCCTGCAGGTATATCTTCCCAACAGGACGGCGCTGGTGCTGGAGAAAGTGGGGGAGTAGGGAGAGTGAGCGAGGAGAAGGGTTAGTAGTAGGCAATGAATATCAAAACTATCAAAATTTGCATGTTTTGATAATTTGTTTGGTATTGAATGCGGATTTCGGTGGCTTGCGAAGGTTTGTAACTTTCTTGTAATTTGACAGGAAAGCGCTTCGAAACCGGCAACTTTTCAAACCGCTAACTGTTGTTTAAAATTGAATAATCATTAACACTTAAAAGATAATATTATGGCAAAAGGTCAAGACACACAGAAAAACGTTAAGAAAGAGGCAGCTAAAACGCCTAAAGAGAAAAAAGAAGAAAAGAGACTGAAGAAAGCTAATAAAGGCAAATTGTCTCTGGAAAAATAAGTTGAACAAAAGCTAAGCGGCCTTAAAACTGCCGCTTAGCATCATTGTTAATAGTCATTGTAAAACGACACTTTGTTACAATTAACTATTAAAAACCATGAAACTTGCATTAAACACCGACCTGGGTGGGAAAGGCCTACACGATGGACAACCAGCGGTGAGTGATTTTGTAGAAGTAGTATTTCAGCAAATGAAAGAGGGCAAAACTGAACTTACTTTTGGTTTTAGTGAAGCAATGGTAAAAGCAACGCCTGACGTCATCAACACGACTTTTAAAAAATGAATCCGTAAACCTATATAATAGGCGCCGATCCTTCCGGCAAACTTCTGACCAGGATGGATTCAAAACGATTAGAATTAAACAAATTAAAAACGAGACAGCAATGAAAAAAGTAACAGGTATTGGTGGTATCTTTTTCAAGTGCAAAGACCCTGGCAAGATAAAGGAGTGGTATAAAACACATCTTGGTTTGGATACAAACGAATATGGGGCAAGTTTTGAGTGGAGAGAAGCTTCTGACGCGACGAAAAAAGGTTCTACGCAATGGAGCCCGTTTGCTGAGGCCACAGAATATTTTGAACCTTCTACAAAAGAGTTTATGATCAACTACAGAGTCGCTGATTTGGAAGCATTGGTTGAAGAACTAAAAAAGGAAGGAGTAACCATTGTTGACAAAATGGAAAGCACTGATTACGGAAAGTTTGTTCATATCATCGACATAGAAGGAAACAAAATTGAATTGTGGGAGCCTAACGAGTAAGTAGCAAGACAAAGGCTATAAATATAGCTGGGGAAGTATATAATTGGGAGTTTTTTCGCCCACGCATGTTAATACTCTCAAACTTTAGATCGCCTATCCACATCTGAGTTGGATCTCCATTGCACGCCAGGCAGGTTATTTTGACAAATCTCAATGCACCTGATCAAATAGTTTAAAATATTTTTCGGAGAAGTGCCAGCTTCTTTTTCTCCACACATGCTATTACCAGTACAAAAAAGCATCAGTAGCATCAACCACTGAGAAAACTTGTCGTTTTTTTA
>CAZTCX010000229.1:0-5096 GCA_964612515.1 uncultured Lentimicrobiaceae bacterium
GCAGCCCTTGAGAAAAAGGTGGAGCGTTTTAAGAAATTTGCCATCGGCGAAAAGGCACCTGATTTTACTGCAACCACCTTGGATGGAAAAAAGATCACCTTATCGGAAATGGAATCCGGCTACACGCTTCTGCTGTTTTGGGCTACCTGGTGCCCGCATTGTCCGCAGTTGGTCAGAGACATTGCTACCATTTACGAGCCGGCACACAACAAAGGCTTCGAAATTATCGCCATTTCGCTGGACGATGATCCCGAAAAACTACAAACTTTTCTTAGCGAAGGAGACTATCCGTGGCTACAGGTTGCCGATTATCAGAAATGGCAGGGGGCGCTGGTACAGCAATACGACATTTACGCCACGCCCACCATGCTGCTGCTCTTCAGCGACCAGACCATCCTGGCACGACCGGTCAACTTCGGCGAGTGTAAGAACGCCCTGTTTGAAAGGAATATCCTGCATTAGTCCATTAGGATTTCAATTTGCGTGAACCAATCTGAAGACGAAAATCTGCAGCTGTCAGACATTCTCAATGAATCGACTATTATCAAAGTATCCCAATTGGATGTACCAAGTTGACACTGATTTTCTCGCCACAATTTATTTTTTACAAATATCTTTCTCCGGAAGCGGTTATTACCACCCCTTTTGAAAAAAAACCAGGCAGGCAAAAAAAATTCTGATAATTTTTCATTGCTCTTTCAAAATTCTTTTTTAATTTTGATGTCATTATTGAAAGTCGCTACGCAGATAGGTTTTTTGTAGGAAAAACAAACAGGTGTGGCTTTACTGTAGCGGCTTTTTGGTGACCCCGGGACTGAAATTCTTTTCGTTCTTTAATTATAAATTTAAAACTCACAAATCATGGCACAAAAAACAATTTCAGGCAGGATGCTGCGGCCAATCCGGAGGCTTTGGCTGTGCATCGCTTTGGTTGTGTTGATGGCGCCCGGCGGGTTTGGGCAGCCAGATTCTAGTCTACCTATCGAAGCCCTGCACATCACAACCGATACCATCTGGAACACCAACATTCCCCTGCAATGTGGTATAGTAGTAGAACCGGGTGCTACCCTTACGATAGCTGCCGGTGGCGAAGTGTATTTCCCGCCTTCGGCCAGGGTGGTGGTAAAACCCGGCGCACGGCTGGTGCTCGACAGTTGTTTGCTAACGCGGCGCTGCGGCGACCGCTGGCAAGGCATAGAGGTGTGGGGCAACGAGGAGCTTGGCCAGTCGCCATCGTCTAACCAGGGTGTGCTGGTGATGAAAAATGGCGCCACCATATCCTATGCACTTACGGGAGCACTTGCAGGACACAGCATTATGGCAGCACCCGACGGCGGAAGCACGCCGCCCGAAGACCGCAAAGGAGGCGGCATCATCGTAGCTACCGATGCCCGCTTTGAAAATAATATTACAGGCGTTAGTTTTGTTCCTTATACACAGCACAATACCAGCCGGTTTTTGAAATGCATCTTTTTGTATGACGACATCCTTGCGCCCAATGAAGTATTCCGTATGGCGCTGCTTGATAATGTAAAGAATGTGCGTTTTGCCGGGTGCGATTTTGTTAATAACTCGAATACTACTGGTAGAGGTTCAGGTATCCGCTCTTACGATGCCCAATACTCTGTAAACCGCTACTGCAATGCTTTGTATGGCGACGACTGCATCGACTGGAAAACCAGCACTTTCAAAAACCTTGAATATGGCATTTATGCCCTCGCCACTACACCGCTTACCCATGTTGCAATAGACAACACCAGCTTTATCCGCAACAAAAGGGGTATCTACCTCAGCGGCATGAGCCTGGCCGAAGTGACAAGCAATACATTTGAAGTTAAAGGAGTATATGGCCTTTATCTGGATGGCTGTACCGATTATCATGTGGAAGACAATTACTTTACTGCGGGTCTGGAGGTAAACAACCATGCCGGCATTGTGGTAAACAACTCGGGCAACGCGCCCAACGAGATTTACCGCAACACCTTTGAGGAAGTAAACTACGGCATACTTGCACAGGGCCACAACCGGAACCAGCGCACCGGCGAAGGGTTGGTGTGCAAATGCAACAACTTTAGCTTAGGGCAATACGACATTGTGGTGGCGGATGCCGCAGGCAGCGTAAACTTTGGCATAGCGCGCTACCAGGGTTCCTCTGCTCCACAGCCCGATGCCCCTGCCGGCAACCGCTTTAGCTGGACAGGCCATCAGGGTACCTTTACCGATATTAACAACCTGGGTCTCCATTTTACCTATTTTTATCATGTATATTTATATGAACCTTTAAAACCAATATACTACGATTCATTAAAAGTCACTGCTGTTCCGGTTCCTAAAGCTGCATGGAACGATTCAAGTTGTGTTTCCTATCTCAACCCGCCAGGTAGCGGAGGGGCTATTGAACAGGAGATGCGGGAACTGCTTGCTGAATCGGTGCAACGGGCCGATTCGATAGGTAAGTTGCTGCAGGCGCTCGAAGATGCCGGCAATACCGAAACGCTGCAATGGAGCGTGGATATGAGCCTGCCGGAACAATCGTATGAGATATACAGCAAATTGTTAAACACCTCGCCTTATGTAAGCGACACCGTAATGGCCTCGGCCATTGCTAAAGAAGGGGTGCTGCCCGATGCCATGATACGTGATGTGATGGTGGCCAACCCCGAGGCTGCCAAAAATGACGCATTGCTGCAAAAGCTGCAGGAGCGCACCAACCCGGTACCTGAATACATGCTGGGGCAGATATTGCAGGGACGCAGCCTGATATCCGTTTATGGCGACCTGATGGCTGCCGAAGTTTTCTATACAAATCGCATGGCCTTTGCCGGCAGGGTGCTGAAACAAATCTATGCTTCCGATACCATCGGTCCGGCAGCCACCGACAGCCTGATGGTGTTGCTGCAAAACGAGAAAAATATGGCTGCACAAGAGCATCTGGCTTTTTGCTACCTGCAGCAAACCGACAGCCTGGCGGCAGTGAATGCCCTTGCGGCCATCCCGATGCAATATACTTTGGATGCACAACAGTTGGCAGAGCATGCCTTACTCACAGATTACATGAACCTGCTGCTGACCATGCAACAACCGGAACCTGACAGTGCAGAGGTGGATTGGTTGATGAATGCAACCCTAAATGGCGCCGGCCCGGCCAATACCTTTGCACGCAACCTGTTGCTGGCAATGGAGTTGATCGACTACGACGAGCCGGTTTTGTTTCCTGACGCCACCAAGTCGGCTGCTGTTCATCAGTATCCTTACGGCGGCGCACCAGCCGAAGCCAGGGAGCAACTGGAGGTATATCCCAATCCGGCAGCCGATCACCTCATCATCAAATGGATGCTGGAGCATCCGGACGCTTCAGGCACCGCACAAATTGCGGGATTGGATGGCAGGATAGTCAGCCAGTTTCCGCTTAGCGGTTCAGCCGGACAACAGGTGATCAATACCGTTGGCTTAAAACCGGGCGTTTATGTGGTGGCGCTCATTGTTAACAACAAACAGATTGCCGCTAAAAAAGTAAGCATTTACAAATAAATTCATCAATTCGGATCGCTCCCTATTCGTGGGGAGCTATCCGGATACTTAAAACTGACAAATAATGAAAAATATACAAGAAATACGATACATTTTGCTGCTGCTGATTGTTGCCGCAACAATAGCTTTGAATGGACAAACATGGCCGAAATACTACGGCCAACCCGGCCGCTACGACTATAGCTACGACATAGCTGAAGCTTACGATAAAGGATACTTTATATTGGGATATCAATATTCTTCCGTTGTTCAAAAAACCTGGCTCATCAAAACCGATATTAATGGTGAAGTTTTGTGGGAAAAGGTTTTTACCAGCTACTTTAATAAATCTCAGGCACTTGAACCTACGCGGGATGGAGGCGTGTTGATTTGTGGTATGAACGAACGGGCTGAAGGTGATAAAACAGCTCCCTATGTAATCAAACTTAACGCTTGTGGCGAAAAAGAGTGGTGCGTAAACTTTGCCGAAAACCAGGGGGAAATCAACACCCCCTGGGCGCAGGATATAAAAGAATTGCCGTCAGGCGACATTGTAGTACTGGTAAACGAATATGGTAACCATCCCATCAATACCCTGCATCTGTTTAAACTTAATGCTTCGGGCGATGTGTTGTGGCGGAATCCTTATGCCAGTGCTTATGAGCATCCTGGCAGCATTAATCCTATGGGTTGGAAGCTGTTGATTTCCTCTACAAATCAATATCTTATCACGGGTGATGTATATTGGGAAGACGCCTGGAACCCGGGTGGTCCAAAAGGAATACGATCGATGTTCGTACTGGTCGATAGCTCAGGAATCGAACAATGGGTAACACCTTTTGGCACAGCAGATACCATATTTGGCCAAGGATTTAACATTTACGAAAGAAGTCAAGGCTCCTACTTGGGGATCGTCAACAAGTGGCCAACAGAAACCATGCAAACGATCTTAGTCAACTTTGATTCACTAGGAAAATTTATGCAGTACGTAAAGATTGAAAATGAAAACATTAGCCCAGATGTTATAAAAGGTGTTCCACTGGATTTTATTAAGAATGGAAATGTATTTGTTTTAGGTGGCATTTATGGAACCCTGCAGCAAGGCCTCGCTACTGAAATAATTTTAGATACTAATATCTTCAATTCTATTAATGTTTTGAACCTTAAACAGCATTTGTGCGAGGAGCCTTATTCGATGAGGAAAACCAACGACATGAAAATTCTAACTAGTTCAGCAAGTTTGTTAAGTGCAAAAGACATTTTTCTGGCAAAGTTAAACTCTAATCTCGAATACGACACCCTCTACCCCGGCACCTACACTTACGATAGCTTGTGTACTACGCCAGGGCTTCCACAGACTGGGTTTATCACGCTTAGCGATTGTGGGTTGTTTGTTGGCATGGACGAAATACCCACGCCACAGCAATACAACGAGCGCATCAGCCAAATACCCATCACCGCTTTTCCCAATCCGGTAAAGGAGGACGCTATTACGTTGGAATTTGAAAATACGGAGCATCACGCCAACATAGAACTGCGCTGCTACGACAGCTACGGGCGGCAGTGTCACAGCCAAAAGATTTACA
>CAZTCX010000230.1:0-5049 GCA_964612515.1 uncultured Lentimicrobiaceae bacterium
CTTTCCCATTTGGGTTAAGATTTTACAAAAATGCTGAAAAAGTATATGATGCAGAACTCGTTTTGTCAGAAAAAGACGGAGATAGCTTTCCTTCTGTTGGAGAGTCTTTTAAATCAACAATTATAATTTATCCAGATAAAGTAAAAATTAGAAAACTTGTGTACGAAAAGTTATCACCAACTGAGAGTGAAATAGTAGAATTTGAAAACATGATAATTGACCTTAAATCTTTATAAGACAATGTTAAAGCTTCTTCAAGTGATCCATAGCGCTTTTAAGAATGGTATTAGAAATTTTTGAGGTGATTAGCCTGAATTTTGAGAAGGATTAAAAATTCATAGACAACTTAACTTTGCAGATACCTAGTGGGTAATATTAAAAAACATGGAAATTAAAGAAATATCGTTCAATTCTGCAAAGGAGTTTTTAGAATATTTATCTGTGCATAATGATAGAAAAACACGATTATTCCGTGGACAAATGGAAGACTGGTCTATTGATAGCAAATTACTTAGGTTAGTTCGAGAAAAGAAACAAATTGACGACTTTTTTAAAATTGAAAAAAGGATTTTTAACCAATTTAAAGAAAAATATAAAACGATTTACGGGATTGAATTAAATGATTGGGAATTGTTGTCTATAGGCCAGCATTACGGACTTCCAACAAGACTTCTTGATTGGACTGCAAATCCGTTAATTGCATTGTGGTTTGCATTGGAGAAAGAAAAAGATAATGATAAAGACAGAGTCGTATTCGGATTAGTTGTTGAGGATGATTCTAAAGTGGACTTCCAAAGTGACACACTATTTGGAGGTCGATTTATAAAAATATTTGAAGCAAAGCACTCTGATAATAGAGTAATAAATCAAGAATCATGGTTCTCGATTCAACCACCTCAAATTTTCGGAAAAGGTGATGACGGGTTACCTCATTTTAATAATTATAACACTCTTAATGAAGATGAAAACTTTGAGTACTTTTTAATAAAATTCAAATTTAAGAATTCAGCAAGATGGGAAATCCTTGAAGAAATCGATAAAGAAGGAATAAATAATATGAAAGTTTATCCCGACTTAACAGGATTATGCAAAATGATAGAGATGAATGAAATAGAAAAAGCCAACCACAACATGCGTTCATAAAACATTGGGTTTTTAATAGTTGTAGGAACATTTTTGTTCGCATTGAATTTTGTAATTAGGAATAGTTATACATACTGTATTCTACAACATTTCGTACCGCCAATCGCTATCTACTTTTCTTACTCCCCCGACTTTTCCGTCATTTTAGTTCCCCCCTCACCCCCGCACCGTAATGCTGCTCCTCCCGCCGGCGTCTTTGGTGAGTTCTATTTGGGTGGTGATGCGTTCTTTGAGTGCGGCCACGTGGCTAATGATTCCTATGGTGCGGTTGGTTTCGTGCTGCAGGCGTTCGAGTGTGGAGAGCGCCGTGTCGAGGGTTTCCTGGTCGAGGCTGCCAAAGCCTTCGTCGATGAAGAGGCTGTTGATGCGCGTATTTTTCCCGGCCAGATCCGAAAGTCCCAGCGCCAGCGCCAGGCTCACCATAAAACTTTCGCCGCCGGAAAGCGTATTCACCGAGCGCCGGTCGTCGCCGTGTTGTGTGTCGATCACAAAAAGTTCGTCGCCGTTCTCGTCGCCCTCATTGATGAGGATGTAGCGTGCCGAAAGCTTTTTCAGGTGCTGGTTGGCGCGCCCGAGCAGATTCAGCAGTGTGAGCCGTTGCGCAAACCGCGAAAAACGCATGCCCTGCGCGTCGCCCATCACCCTGCTGAGAGCGTCCCACCGCTGATACTCTCTTTGCTGCGCTTTGAGTTGCTGCACAATCACGCTGTGGCGTTTTGCATTTTCGTCGTGCTCCTCCAGCCGTCGGCGTAGGTCGCCCGTGCGCTGGTTGTTTTGGTCGAGCGCCGTGTCGGCAGCAGCTTTTTTCTCCGCCAGCATCTCCGCCGTCAGCGCAGCATCGTCACTTTTTTGCAATTCATCAATCTCCTCCTGCAGCGTCTTGCGCTGAAACGCTGCCTGGCTCATGGCTTTGTCCTGAGCCGTCAGCATTTCATCTATGCGGCGCGCCTCGGTGGCAGGGAGCAGCGCATCAGCCGCCTGCTGCACCGTTTCCATTTTTGCTTCGGCAAGCTGTGGCTGCAACGTCGCCGCCAGCGCTTCCGATTCTTTGGTTTGCTTTCCTATCTCCTCACTCAGCTTAGCGAGCTGCCGGCTTTCGTTTGTTTCGGCCGTTTCGCTGCGCGCCAGTTGCGTGGCAAGCGTTGCCGCCTGGCTTTCGGCAACACGTTGCTTTTGCGCCAGATCGCGCTGCGCCGTAGCAACATCCTTTTCACCAAAAAGCCCGACCCGCTGCTCGTGCAGTGCAGTATATTTTCCTTGCTGCACCTGCTGCTCTTCAGTTAGATTTTTCTTTGCTAAAGCTAATTCTTCCAGGCGTTTTGTAATATTTTCAATTTTGGTGTCAACAGCCGTTTTTTCATCTTTTTTCTCCTGCTGCAGCCTGATGGCTTCCCGATAATAACGCAGTTGATTTTCCAGCGCCTGGCTAATTTTTGCATAATCATTCCCACACTCCGAAAGATAAACAGCATAAGGAGCAAGCATCCGGGCAAGATTTTGCTCTTGAAGAAGCAACGCATTATTTTTATCCTTCAGCTCTGCAATTGTTTTGATGTTTTGCTCCAGCGCGATAAACTCCTGAACGGTCTCAAGATTCTTTTTGGCTACAGCCAAATCCTCCTCCGCCTTTTGCTGCTGCGACTGCAATGCCGAAACATCGTTTGGAGCAATTTCATCCGGCAGCAAATCTTCTGCTTTTCCGATTTCAACAGCAAGCTCCTTTTGCCGCTTCTGCTGCATTGCCTGAATATTCTCGCGTGTTTTTACTTCCGAAAAAGAAATTTTAAGCTGCTCCTGCTGCGCTTTTAGTTTTTCGATTAGCGTAGTTTTTTCCTCTTTTTGTTTTTTAATAAAAAGATCGATATCCGAAACATGCGGAGGGTGCCCTTCGGCAAAGGGATGCGCGGTGGCGCCGCAAAGCGGACAGGGCTGCCCGGGTTGCAAAAGCTGCCGCGCCTGCTCGTAGTTGGCTTCGAGTGCTTGCCGGGTTTTGGTTGCTTCCAGCTCCGCCAGCCGGCTCTCGGCAATCTCGATGGCTTTGCCACTGGTGTCGCAGCTTTTCATTACCAGCGTCACCTGCTCGTTCATCTGCGCCAGCTCTTCCGTAGTTTTCATTTCAGCTTTGCGCAATGTTTCCTTCTCTTCCAACAGTTGCAGCAGTTTACTAATCCCGCCAAGGAGTTTTTCAAGACGGCTTATTTGCTCCAGGATTTCTTTGGTGGTAATGATTTTGCCGCCCATGCCGTAGATCAGTTGCTGCCGGTGTGTGGTGAGTTTTTCATGCTGTGATGAAAGCAGATTTTCCCTTTCATCGCCGCCGGCAATCGCTGTGAACTTATGCCCGGGAAGGGCTTCGTTGATTTGTTTTATTAAAAGCTCACCAGAAGTGGTAGCGTGTTTGATTTCATTTGTAATTTCGGGCAAAGCATCGGGAAGCATTTCCAGCACAGGGTTCTGTACGAGAAACCGCGAAATGCCGGCAAGCTTTTCATCGATGGCCAGCAACGTGCTGCCCAACGTTTTTTGTTGCTCCTGCGTCTGACCAGTTTCTTTATCAATATCCAAAATTTGTTTTTGGATATGCTGCAGGCTGGTGCGATGCGCATCCAATTGCTTGTCGAGCTGTAGCACCTCATCAAAAACCGGCTGCATTTTCTGAACTTCAAGGTTCAAATTTTCGGATTGCTGCTTTGCTACGGTATATTGATCTTTGGCGCTTTTGATTTCATCACGCAACTTTTGTATTCGTACTTTCGACAAGGATTCTTCTTCCCGATCTCCGACCAACTTCTGCCAAAGCGACAGTAGCCGATCTATGTCGCTTTTGAGCGGAAGCAACGTCTGGTGCAGCTTTAGGCGCTCCGAATCGTTTTTCAGTGTTTCCTCTTTTTTAATAAGATTTCCTATCTGCGCCAGCACATCCTGCAAAGATGTGCGCCGCTGCACGAGCTGCTTTTTCCGTTCGATCTGTTGGTGTATCTCTCCTGACAATTTACGATGCATCTCGGATTCCTTTTTAAGAACCTTCAATTGTTCTTCCGTTTGCAACCGGGTCTCTTCATCCATCAGAATAATACTCCCCAGTTGCTGCTGAAACTGATCACACAATTGTTTTTGTTGTTTTTGCTGTTCGTAAGCCGCCGCACCAATGCGGCGGTAAATGCCGGTGCCGGTAATCTTTTCGAGCAGGGCGCTGCGCTCTTTGGGATCCGCTTTCAGAAAACGGGCAAACTCACCCTGCGAGAGCAGAATGGATTTCATAAACTGATCGTAGCTCAGCCCGATGATCGCTGTGTTCCGAGCTGCAACTTCACCTTTTTTCAGATCGAGATTTCTGAAAACTCCTTCCGCATCTTTCGTTGCCAGCGAAAGTTCATAATCCCGCAGGTTACCGGTGCGGGCGCGGCTTATCTCCCAGCGGGCGCGGTAAATCTTGCCACCGGCTTCATATTCCACTTCACTGTAGGCGTCGTCGGTATTGCGCGTGATGATGGCGCCGGTTTTCTCGATAGATGCTTTCGACAATACTCCCGCACGCGGCGTGGCATTGTAAAGCGCCAGCGTAATGGCGTCGAGCAGCGTGCTTTTCCCCGAACCGGTAGGGCCGATGATTGCAAAAAGCCCTGTTTGCGCCAACGGACCATTTTCAAAATCGATGGAGATTTCTCCTTTGAAAGAGTGGATATTCTTGAGTTTTATCGAACGGATTTTCATTAGGATTTTTATTATAGATTTATATCTATTTATTTGGGCTAAAGCCCACTGAAATGTTTTTGCCATATCCCCGGCCTAAAGGCCGGGGTTAGTGATCAGATAGCTACAAAAATTTTTAAATGTTGTCGATTATTAATCAAGTTTAATCTCCTCCCTTTCATTATCGCTTTGATGAACAATTTCGAGCAATTC
>CAZTCX010000231.1:0-5013 GCA_964612515.1 uncultured Lentimicrobiaceae bacterium
AAGGGATGCAAAGCACTAGAAAACGACTTTTGGCAATTAAAGGGATTTTTACCGCCGAAAACAAAGGGAAGAAGGAAGAAAAAAAATTAAACGCCTATTTATGGAGAAGTAAGGCCATTTCGGAACGGCTTGAAATTGATCAGCTTGCTTTTGTGTTAGCAGAAATCAATAATAACCTGAATAGTTCAAGTGGATATTTGGGTGCGATTAGTGATCGAAGCAAAAACTTGTATCTAAATAAGCAGACCGTGGGAGAATACCTTTACGAGCAAATAACCAAAAACCGACATACACGACTGAAAGGGAAAGCATTTTACCGACAAGATTATTTTGACGAATTCGAGCAAATATGGGAAACCCAAAAGTTGTTTCATACTGAGCTAACAGATCAGTTAAAAAATGAGTTACGTGATATTATTATTTTCTACCAGAGACGACTTAAATCACAGAAGTGGCTCATTAGTCATTGCGAATTTGAGAGCAAACCATGGATTGAAATAGTTGATGGTAAAAAGAAAATTAAGGTCACTGGATCCAGAGTTTGCCCAAAATCATCACCGATTTTTCAGGAATTCAAAATTTGGCAAAATCTGTCTAATCTTGAATTTACAAATAAGAAAACCAAACAGGTTGAAAAGTTTGTTGACAATGATTTGGAGACAAAACAACTCCTATTTAATGAGTTGAATATTAAAGGCAATCTAAAAAAGAATGATGTCCTGAGGTTGTTTGAACTAAATCCGAACGAATGGAACATGAATTATCTGCAATTGCAAGGCAATACAACTAACAAAATACTATATGAAGCTTTCCAAAAAATAATATTTCATGAAGGGCATGAGATTGATTTCAGCAAATCAACTGCCGATGAAATTAAAGAATCAATCAGAGCCATATTTGGAATGTTAGGAATAAGCACCGAGATTTTATTCTTTAATGCAGAAGAAGATGGAGCTGAATTTGAAAAACAAAAAAGCTTCCAACTATGGCACTTGCTCTATTCTTACGAAGGTGATAATTCAAAATCCGGAAACGAAGCCATTTACAATGTTTTGAATAAAAAATTTGGCTTTAAAAAAGAGCATGCGCAATACTTGATAAACTTGAATTTCCAGGATGACTACGGAAGTTTAAGCACCAAAGCAATTCGGAAAATTTTCCCTTTTATCAAGGAGTGCACTTATAGCAAAGCCTGCGAATTTGCCGGCTACAATCATTCCCATTCTGTAACAAAAGAGGAGAACGAAAAGAGGATATTAAAAGACCGGATAGAACTCATTCCCAAAAACAGTTTGCGAAATCCAGTCGTCGAAAAAATATTGAACCAAATGGTAAATGTTGTCAATGCCATTATAGATGACCCAACATTAGGCAAGCCTGATGAAATCAGAATTGAACTGGCTCGTGAATTAAAGAAATCCGCAAAGGAGCGGGAAAAAATGACTGAGAGCATAAACAATTCGAAAAAGCTACACGACGAATACCATAAAATTTTGATGGAGGATTTTCACATTCTAAACCCAACCAGAAACGATATTATTCGTTACAAGCTTTATTTGGAGCTAAAGTCAAATGGTTTCAAAACCCTCTATTCTAACCAATACATCCCTCAGGAAAAACTGTTCTCTAAAGAAATTGACATCGAACACATTATTCCAAAGACACGGCTTTTTGATGATAGCTTTTCGAATAAAACATTAGAATTCAGAAATATCAACATCGACAAGAGTAATGAAACAGCAGTAGATTTTATTAAAGATTCCTTTGGCTTAGACCAGCTGAATTTGTACAAAACAAGAATTGAAAAGTTGTACAATGAAGGAGCCATAAGTAAAGCGAAATACAAAAAACTATTAATGGAAGGCAGTGATATTGGGGAAGGATTTATTGAGCGCGACCTTCGCGAAAGCCAGTACATCGCCAAAAAAGCAAAGAATATGTTGTATGAAATCTGTCGTAATGTTATTTCAACAACTGGTAGCATTACCGATACCTTGCGCGAGGATTGGGGTCTCATCAATACGTTGCAGGAACTGAATATTGATAAATACCGCTCATTGGGGTTAACCAAATTTGAAGAAAGAAAAGAAGGGCAGGTGGTAGAGAAAATTATCGACTGGACAAAACGTAATGATCATCGCCACCATGCCATGGATGCCCTAACCGTTGCATTTACGAAGCATAGTCACATTCAATATTTAAATAACCTAAATGCCCGCAGAGACATCGAGCATAAAAAACACGCGATCATAATAGCAATAGAAAACAAGGAAGTAATGAGGGATGAGAATAATAAGCGAAAATTTAAGCCTCCAATTCCAAATTTTAGATCGGTGGCAAAAAAAGAGCTTGAGAAAATTTTGATTTCCCACAAGTCAAAAAATAAAGTGGTTACACAAAATAAATACAAAATACAGGGCCATTCAAAAGCCAAGGTTTCTCTAACTCCTCGTGGACAATTACATAAAGAAACCATTTATGGAAAGTCGAAGTACTACGAAAGTAACATGGTAAAGGTGGGGACTGGTTTTGATTTGAAAATGATAAATCAGGTCGCTAATCCAAGCTTCAGAGAAGCGATATTGAGAAGATTCATAGAAAATGACAATGATGCTGTAAAAGCATTTGGCGGCAAAAACAGTCCGGCGAAAAATCCAATATTCACAAGTGATAATGTACAGCTTCCAGAAAAGGTAAAAGTGGTTTGGATGGCGGATCGTTACACAATCCAAAAAGATGTTACTCCGGATTTAAAACTTGATAAAGTTGTGGATAAAGGGATTCAAAGGATTTTACAAAGACGGCTTGAAGAATATGGTAATAACCCAAAAGAAGCATTTGTAAACCTCGATGAGAATCCAATTTGGCTAAACAAAGAGAAAGGGATTGCGATAAAACGTGTAACCATAAGCGGAGTAAGTAATGTAGAGGCTTTGCATACCAAGAAAGATCATTTTGGAAATGAAATCCTCGATGAAAATGGCAAACCGTTACCGGTTGACTTTGTGAGTACGGGCAATAATCATCATGTGGCCATTTATAAAGATGAGATTGGTAAACTTCAGGAAGATGTAGTTTCATTTTACGAAGCGGTAGCCCGTGTAAATGAAGGTTTGCCAATTATTAAAAAACAACATGAAAAAGGATGGGAGTTTCAATTTACCATGAAGCAAAATGAAATATTCGTTTTTCCGGCGGATAATTTTGACCCTTCAGAAATTGATTTGCTTAATCCGGAAAACAATAGCTTAATCAGCCCTCATTTGTTTAGGGTTCAAAAATTTACAATTAAAGATTATTTCTTTCGACATCATCTTGAAACAACCGTTGAAAATAATAATGCTTTAAAAGATATCACATGGAAACGGGAGGGTTTAAGTGGAATTGAAGGAATAGTAAAGGTACGTCTTAATCATTTAGGGCAAATTGTATGTGTTGGTGAGTGCTAAAATAAGTCGAAATGATCAAGCGCACCCTCTATTTTGGCAATCCCTGCTATCTGAAGAAAAAGCAGGATCAACTGGTGGTTTCTTTTCCTGATGAAGGATTGGAATCCAAATCGGTTCCCATCGAGGATATTGGCATCGTGGTGCTCGACAATCCGCAGATCACCATTACCCAGGCTTTGCTGGCGGCAATTTCTGAAAACAATGCGGTGATGATCAACTGCGATGCAAAGCATTTGCCTTTTGCTTTGATGCTACCCACAGCCGGACACCATGTTTACACCGAAAAGTTGCGGTATCAGCTCGAATCGTCGGTGCCTTTGCGCAAAAACTTGTGGCAACAAACGGTTTCGGCAAAAATCAAAAACCAGGTTGCCTTGCTTCAAAGCCACGGCATCGCTACCGAAAATATGCTCTATTGGGCGCGAGAGGTAAAAAGTGGCGACCCCGATAATATGGAAGCACGCGCAGCCGCCTTTTATTGGAGCAAGTACCTCGAAGGGTTTAAGCGCCACCGATATGGTGCGCCGCCTAATAATTTGCTCAACTATGGCTATGCTATTCTGCGCGCTGTAGTTGCGCGTTCGCTGGTTGCAAGCGGCATGTTGCCCGCCGTGGGCATTCATCATCGCAACAAATACAACCCTTTTTGCCTGGCCGATGATGTGATGGAACCTTACAGGCCGTGGGTTGACAAATTGGTAATGGAAGTGTGCGAAGAGAATGAGGAACTCGAAGAACTTACTCCTGAACTGAAACGGGCACTGCTTTCCATACCGGTTTTGGATATTTTGATCGACAACCAAAAAAGCCCGCTGATGGTGGGTATACAGCGTACCACTGCTTCGCTGATGCAATGCTTTGAGGGAACAACCCGAAAGATTGTTTTTCCTGAATTTGAAATTCCGAAATGACCGGATTAGAAAGTTTAAATCAATATCGAATTTTGTGGGTATTTGTTTTTTACGATTTGCCGACCGAGACTAAAAAGGACAGGAAGGACATTGCGCTTTTCCGTAAACGGCTGCAACAAGACGGGTTTTCGATGCTGCAATATTCCATTTATGTGCGTCATTGCAACAGCCGCGAAAATGCGGAAGTTCACATCAAACGCGTAAAAAGCATGTTGCCGCCAAAGGGCGAGGTCATTCTCTTTACGCTCACCGACAAGCAGTTTGGGATGATGGAGTTTTTTCGGTCGGCCAGAACTTCCAAAAGACCAGGCACACCGCAGCAACTGGAATTGTTTTGAAATAAAAAAACCGGTACCTGAATCAGGCAACGGTTTTTTTTGAATCGATTTTTCTTTTGAGATATTGGGCTTAAAACATTGAAAACATGTAACATAAATGCCGGTCTGCTGTTTTCAATATTTCAAAGATACAATCTGAAAGCAATTCACAACTGAGGGGCAAAACATTGAGAATATTGATATGCTGTTTTCAATATTTCAAAGATACAATCTGAAAGCAATTCACAACCCGCATCGTCTGTAATGCGACATAAGCCGAGCTGTTTTCAATATTTCAAAGATACAATCGGAAAGCAATTCACAACGTTCGTTGGA
>CAZTCX010000232.1:0-5010 GCA_964612515.1 uncultured Lentimicrobiaceae bacterium
ATCATTGAAGCAAAAGTTATTGGTTCAGTTGATTATTTAGATGAAAAACCAAAAGAAGGCTTTCACCTATGCGCTCATCACGGTGGCGCTATGGTCAACCATTGGCTCGGCTTTTAAGATCACTTTGCGATACATCGCTTTCGCTGATTTGCTTTTCTATGCTTCCGCGGTGTCGTTTATCTTTTTCCTCACCGCCATGACGGTCACCGGACGCCTCAAAAAGCTGCGCTATCTGCGTTGGCACGATATCCGGCTGGCTGCTGTGCTCGGCTTTCTCAATCCTTTCCTTTATTATCTTGTACTGATTCGCGCCTACGAACTTCTACCCGCACAGGAAGCCGGCACCCTCAATTACATCTGGCCGGTGGTGCTCGTGCTGCTTTCGGTGCCACTGCTCCATCAGCGCATTGGTTGGGTAAGTATGCTTGCTGTAATAATAAGTTTTACCGGAACCCTGGTGATTGCTACCGGCGGGCGATTGTTTAGCATGCATTTTAGCAATACCACCGGAGTTGTGCTTGCTGCAGGCAGCGCCATTTTCTGGTCGTTGTATTGGATTTTTAATTTAAGAGATAAAAAAGAAGAGATCATCAAGCTGTTTCTCAATTTTAGCTTTGGATTGCTCTATGTTTTTCTTTATCTGTTCTTCACCAAAGGCATTCAGTTGCCCAACGCATACGGTCTCGCCGGAAGCGTTTACATTGGCTTATTTGAGATGGGAATCACTTTCGTACTATGGCTCAAAGCCCTGCATTATTGCACAACTACCGCCAAGATTTCCAACCTGATTTTTCTGTCGCCTTTTCTCTCGCTGATATGGATACGATACACCGTAGGCGAAGCCATAATGCTTTCTACTGTTGCGGGGCTGGCTTTGATTGTTGGAGGGATTTTGCTACAACGTTTTTCGGGCAGGTGGGAGCGATAGCCGCTATAAATCCGTGTTGTACTTCACAAATTTAATATTGATGCGTACTTGCGGGAACTCTTCACCCAGCGCGGTTTTCAGTGCGGCATAGTAGCGATTCATCAACTGAGCCGCCTTTTGCTGTTGAAATGCTGCCAGCGAATCGGAATATTCGCGCGTAAGCACCAGATTTACCAATGAGTTATTTTCGACGTAATAATCTTTGATGCCCGGCTGTTGCGTTTGCTGGTAGGCCCAATCGTTGATAAAAGGTATAAACTGCCGAAGCAGCGGCACCGTGAGCTGCGACACGTTGCTGTAATCGCTGATAGGTTCTTTGGCGGCGACTGCGGCAGGTTCTGTTTTCGGTTTTTCTTCAGGTTTAGGCTCTGGCTTTGTGATTTCTTGTTTAGGCTCGGCGGGAGCTTCCGTTTCAGCCTTTTCTGGAATGGCCAATTCTGTTTCCGGCTGCTCATTTTGCGCAAGCAACTCATGGTCGTCAATTGGGTCAGGAGTGTTGTCTTCAACTTCAGCCGTTGCAACGAGCTGAACTTGCTTTTCAGGAATCACGTAAAGTGGCCGATAGGACGATTCCCATTGAAGCTGTTTTTGATGAGTTGGTTCAGGCGTCGCAGAAGAAACTGCTTTCGCAGATATAGCCGGCTTTTCAGCGATTATTTCCTGGTCGGGTTTGTCTTTGTTTTCAGAAACTTCAGGGGTTTTGTCGGTTTTTACAGCATCAGCGGCGGTAATGGCCACCGTGCTTTTGTCAGGTGATGGGCCGGCAGGTGTATTTACAGAGGTTCCGGTACGCTCAGTGGAAGTAGTGCGGACAGAAGAAAGGTCATTGTGGCGGAGCGTGAATAAAAGTACAAAGGTTAAAGCTGCAAGAACCACGATCATCACACTGCCGGCAACAATTTTTCCCCGGTTAACAAGGGTGGGTTGGTAGGTGTCGGGGTGAACATATTCATCATTGTCGCCGTTGAAATGCCGGTTGGTGAAAAAGCGGTTGCGCGCCTCCTTCTCCATCGCCGGGAAATATTTGCATGGATAAACATCGTGATGGATCAGCCTGTCGAGAAAGTCCTGATCCGACAATGTTTTCAACTTATTTCTGAATCTTCTGAGCATGCGATTTTTGATATTGTTTTATTGATTTGCTCAACAAATTTATAACAATGAGTTATCGGGAAAATCTATTTTTGCTTTTTTAACACCTGCACAATCTCTTCGGATTTTCATTAACGCCCAAATTTATTAGTTGTTTTGAGAGCCTACCCACGAATTACCGACCTCATCAACGATCTCACCGGAATTGACCTTAACCTGCCGGTGCAAACGTACGGCTTTTTTGTAGCAATTGCATTTGTCACAGCAGGATTTATCCTTTGGCATGAATTGGATCGGAAGGAAAAAGCCGGTGAAATAAAACTGAAGGCCAACAAGATAGCTTTTAATAGGAAGCCTTCCGTTGCCGAATATCTCATTTCCGGAATCTTGTATTTTATCATCGGGTTTAAGCTCATCGGTATCATTTTTAATTATGATGATTTTGATGCCAGCCCGCAGAAATATTTGCTCTCCGCGCAGGGTAGTATTTGGGGTGGCTTGGTGGTGATGTTGCCGGTACTATGGACTATTTACCGAAAGGGAAAAAAGAAGGAAAGTGCAAGTTTTAATGGGAATGAAAAAGAGCTGCGTGCGCGCGATTTTACGCCAACAATTGTTATGGTGGCTGCTGTGGCGGGTATTGCTGGAGCCAAACTATTTGATGTCGTCGAGCATCTCGATGAACTTTTTCGCGATCCGATCGGAGCACTTTTTTCATTCAGCGGATTGACTTTTTATGGCGGCTTGCTCGTGGCCGCAATAGCTGTGAGTATTTATGGGGAGCGCCACAACATCCGGTGGCCCGTAATGGCCGACGCGATAGCTCCCGCGCTGATGCTGGCTTACGGCATTGGGCGCATCGGCTGTCAACTTTCCGGCGATGGCTGCTGGGGAATCGTTAATACGCGGGCCAAACCAGAATGGCTCGGCTGGCTGCCCGATTTTATGTGGGGCTCCACCTTTGCACACAACGTCATCAAAGAAGGCATTCCGCTAATGGATTGCAACGGCACTTTTTGCTATGAATTGGGGCAGCACGTTTTTCCCACTTCCCTTTACGAAACATTGATTGCGTTCATTTTTTTCGGCGTGCTGTGGGCGCTGCGAAAGCGGCTTCCTGCCGCAGGAATGCTGTTTGCGCTTTATCTGTTGTTGAATGGGGTGGCACGTTTTCTTATCGAATTCGTGCGCGTCAACATTCGCTACCAGGTGGCCGGCTTTGAGGTGACGCAGGCACAGATCATTGCCGTCGGGCTGATGGCGGCGGGTGTTTTCGGATTGTTTTATTTCAGATATTTGCACCCGAACACTAAAAGCCCCCAAAAGACAAGGAACGATTGACAAATAAATTCTAAAAGACAAGGAACAAAAGACAAATTTTTAAACACACTTCTGTTTTTTGATTTTTGAACATTGGATTTTCTCTGAAGCTTGTTTTTTGGAGCTTGGAAATCGGCCAAAATGCGGCATTATTTCCAGTTTTATTTCATTTTTAATTTTTAAAAAACAGCCATAAAACCAATTATGAATTTTGAAGAACTAACCCTAAAAACGATTGAGATAGCCCGCAAAGCCGGAGCTTACATCAGGCAGGAGCGCGGAAATTTTTCGATGCAGTCGGTCGAATCAAAAGGGCTTCACGATTTTGTTTCGTACGTGGACAAAACCGCCGAAAAGATAATCGTGGAAGCGCTAAAAGAATTGATGCCGGACGCCGGCTTCATTGCCGAAGAAGGTACTGCTACCTACCGCGCTGAACGCTACAACTGGGTGATAGATCCGCTCGACGGTACCACCAACTTTATTCATGGTGTGCCCATATTTTCGGTGAGCATTGCGCTGATGGAACACCAGGAAGTGGTGATAGGAGTAGTTTACGAGATCAACCTCGACGAATGCTTTTATGCCTGGAAAGGGAGCGCCGCCTATCTCAATGGTAAAATCATCCGCGTAAGCGATGCTGCCAAAGTTGCTGACAGCCTTCTGGTTATTGGATTTCCTTACGCCGATTACGGAAATGTGAAGTCTTATCTCAGCATGTTCGAGTATTTTCTTCAGAACTCGCATGGCGTGCGTCGCCTGGGATCGGCCGCTGCCGATCTCGCGTGGGTGGCATGTGGCCGCTTTGAGGCTTTTTATGAATATGGCCTCAAGCCCTGGGATGTAGCGGCCGGCGCGCTCATCGTACAGCAGGCAGGTGGCAGAATAACGGATTTTGATAGTGGAAATAAGTATATTTTTGGCGCTGAGGTGGTGGCCTCAAACGGCAGGATTCATGAGGAGCTGATGCAAATTGTCAGTAAATATTTTCCGGCTGGGAATCAGGATGATAATGGATGAAATTAAAAATAACGGTCACAAATCACGGGCAGGAGTACACACTCGGAAGGACATTGCGCAAAAGACAGCAAAACGCGTCGATGGCAAAAGTGTTCCGCCCGACGATTCGCTGACGCAGATCAAAGACAGCCCGACGCGTAGTTTTCTGAAGGCGCTGAGCTGGCGATTGATCGCCTCGGCCACCACTTTTTTGATAACTTTTATCATTTTTAAAAATGCTACCGATAAAACCGTCAGCGAAGTGCTCCAGGCCGCATGGTACGTGACCATGGTTGAGTTTAGCGCCAAAATCCTGATCTATTATTTGCACGAGCGCATGTGGACCAACATCCGGTGGGGCAAATACTGGCAGCGCAGTTACTGGGCGCGTCGACGCTGGAAACGTCTCTACCGCAGGATGCACCTGAATTAGCGGTTGGAGGTTAGTAGAGATTCATGGCATGCGTTTGAAAATACAATCGAATGACGATTTACGAATGATCAATATCAATTAACGAATAACGATTTACGATTGAATTTAAAAGTATAATGAAAATAATCCACACCGTCGGTCACCAGGCCGCAAACTTTCTTTTGGTTCTATTCCTCGTTTTGCAGGCACCAAGCGTTTACGCGCAAATCGGTTCAGATACCACCCGGCCAACGCGGGT
>CAZTCX010000233.1:0-4994 GCA_964612515.1 uncultured Lentimicrobiaceae bacterium
TCCTTCGTCAATCGTCCTTCGTCAATCGTCCTTCGTCAATCGTCCTTCGTCAATCATCATTGTTTAAAGTCCTAAGCTTTGGCCCACCAGCTCTGCGATGTCGAGGATTTGCATCGACTCCTCTTTGTTTTTGTATTTGATGCCATCGGTTAGCATCACCATGCAGAAGGGGCATGCCGTTGCCACGATGTCTGCTTGTATCTCGATAGCGTCTTCGATGCGTTCGATGAAGACTTCTTTGTTGCCTTTTTCGGCTTCTTTAAACATTTGTCCGCCGCCGGCGCCACAGCAAAGTGCAAAGCTTCGGCTGCGTTCCATCTCGGAGGGTTGCCCGGCCACGGTTTCAATTACGCGGCGGGGAGCTTCGTATTCGCCATTGCCGCGTCCCAGGTAGCACGGGTCGTGGAAGGTGATGCGCTTTCCGGTAAATTTGCCGCTGTCAGGTTTTAGTTTGCCTTCGTCTATTAGTTTCTGCAGAAACTGCGAATGATGCCACACCTCATAGTTGCCACCAAAGTCGGGATATTCGTTTTTGAACGTGTTGAAGTCGTGCGGGCAACAGGTTATTATTTTTTCGACTTCATACATCTTGAAAGTTTCGATGATCTGAAACGTCTGCATCTGATACAGCATTTCGTTACCGGCACGGCGTGCTGAGTCGGCAGTGTCGGTTTCTTCTGTGCCAAGCAATCCGTAATCGATTCCTAAATGATTTAAAATTTTGATAAACTCACGACTTACCTTTTTGTATCGGTCATCAAAAGCACCTGACGAGCCTATCCATACCAGGTATTCCGGCTTGCGGCCACTGGCTTGTAGTTCTGCCATTACCGGCACTTCCAGACCGACTTCCGTTGCCCACTTCAGGCGGTCTTCGGGAGGATATTGCCAGGGGGCACCGTTGTTTTCGATATTGGTAAACATGCTGTTGAGTTCGCCCGGAGCCGCTGATTCTTCCATAAATAGGTAGCGGCGCATATCGACGATAAGGGAGGGTTGGTTGATGTTGATGGGGCATTCCTGAGCGCAGGCGTTGCAGGTGGTGCAGGCCCACAACTCCTCTGCGGTGATCCAATCGCGCACCAGCGCACGACCGTCGTCGTAGTCTTTTCCTTCCTGCACCAGCAGTGGCCCAACTTCCTTCATCCTGGCCCGGGTATCCATGATGATCTTGCGCGGTGAAAGCAGTTTGCCGGTGATATTGGCAGGGCAAACGGAGGTGCAGCGCCCGCATTCGGTGCATGAGAGCGAGTCGAGGTAGTTTTTCCAGGTGATGTCCTGAATATCTTTTACACCAAATCGTTCCATAGTTTCTTCTTCGTCGGCGGGAGATACGGCCTGTGGGTCGAGCATGAGTTTTATTTCGCGCGTTACGCTTTCCATGTTGTCGAGTTTGCCAAGCGGCTGGAGGCGACTCAGGAAAACATTGGGAATCGACATAAATACATGGAAGTGCTTGGAATAAGGCAGCGCATTGGCAAAGATGAAAATAGTGACAATGTGCGACCACCAGAAAAACTGAAACCAGAAATTAGCTGTGGCAAAATTTAGATTATGAATGTCCACAAACCAGTGCATTAGCTGGCGGCTGACGGGATACACACCTTCGGCATTGTTGGGGTGGAGTACCAGATAATAGGTGTTCATACCCAGCAGTGATACCATCAGAAAAAG
The DNA here is from genome assembly GCA_964612515.1 of uncultured Lentimicrobiaceae bacterium. Lineage (GTDB taxonomy): Bacteria > Bacteroidota > Bacteroidia > Bacteroidales > 4484-276 > SABY01. The sequence goes on from CAZTCX010000233.1 coordinate 1,675, forward strand.
GATGGCCAGCAGCGCCAGATTGGCATCGATCTTAGATATCTTTTTCATCTCGATACCATTAAACCTGTGAATGTGCATTGCCAGTCGACGCACCAGGAAAGCAATGATGGAAACGCCCACTATTAGTGCAAAGATGTCGCCCGAAGCCATCATAAAATCATAAAACCTTCCCAGGAAAGCCAGCGATTTGTCCACGCCAAACAGTCCGTCGATTACCATTTCGATGGAACCGAAAGCGACGATCATAAAGCCCCAGAAAACCAGCGCGTGCGCAAGTCCCACCAATGGAAACCTGAAGATTTTGGTTTGCCCGATTGCCACCTTGAGCATGATGCCGATTCGTTCCGGGATATTACCAATGGGAAAGGGGCGGGTAAGCCGGAAATAGGCAATGATTTTGGAAGCCGTGTAGCCAAAAATGCCGATGGTGAGGAGGAAGATGATGGTGAAAATGACCTGGTGTGTCATGATTTTGCTGGTTAGTTTTAATACTTTATTAAAGGCTACAATATTAAGTATTTACAGCGTATCATCAGCCTCAAAAGGTAGTGTTACAGTTTATCAATTTCAAACTAAACTGCTTACAATGCTAATTTAAAAACAGTGTAAATTAGAGAAGGGTCTCTTTTGAATTTTAAAGCTGGAATGCAGACTCAGGATTTTCAATGATTTTTAAGGCTGGTGTTTTTTCCCTTTTTAAAATCCAAACCTCTTTAAAGATTCAGATTCTTAACGAAGCCAAGGCCGAGCAGCAGTATCTCATCTTCTGCCAATGGGCTGAGGTGGCGATCTTTGCTTATGTTGAGGCGACTTGAGAGCACGCCAAAGCCATTGTTGATATTGGTGTATTCAGGTTTGTCCTGCACCAGGCTGTTCGAAGGTTCGTTTACGCGCAGGTAGGTGTCGTATTCAATGCCGGCTGCTGCCACTATAAAATCGACTACGCCGCACAAGCGCTTCCCGTTAAACTCACGGGGTTTGACGGTGTTGTTGATGAAAGCATAAAAGCCGTCGTTGCTTACTTCGATGGATTGAGTGACGTTGCCTGATAGGTCTTCAGCAAATTGCGCCGGTAACGTCCAGTCGATAAATTTATAGATAGTATCGGAACTGCCTGACGGGAGCTCCATATAATGAAAACGAATGGTGGGCTGATAGCGTTTGCCATTTACTGCGGTGCGCCAGGCAAATTCGGTGGTGAAGCCCGGGGCAAAAGTAGCCTTGCCTCCCGATGGTGGCTTGGTAATACCAAAGTCGGCGATGAGTTCTGTTTGTGCAGAGATTTCCATTCCGCTGGTGGTGTTGGTGACAAGCAATGAATATCTGAGATCCGGATTAAGCTGCGCCGTGGCTTTATAAACCAGCATGTATGGATTGTAGAAAATTCCGGTGTCTTTGTCGTTGATGGTAATGGTGTCGAATTTAATTTCCTGTACCACCTGATTATTGTTGAGATTGATACCTTGTAACTTCACCTCTAGTGAACCGCCGTAGCTCGACGAATCGGCAATCTTTGCTATTTCCATTGCATTACCACCCAAAAAAGCTTTGTTGATGCGCAGATAATGCGTTGCGTCCTGTTGGTTGAGCAAGCCATAAACGATGGTGATTTCTTTCCAATCGGCATTGATGTCAACATCCGTTTCGCACGATGAAAAGGTGATGGATAAAGGGATCAGGAATAGCAGTAGTAATTTTTTAAACATAGTGTCGTGGTTCAAATAGCGTGATGATCGGGCGTTGTTATCAGGAACTTTGTAGATTTGCAAAAATAACAAAAGCAGAACGGTACTGTTTACGTTTTATTATTTTAACTGGACACGGCGAACCATAATAGAAAAATACAAAAGAAATGAACGAAGAACGAGGACTAAAACGGGGTGAATATCGAAAAATTACTACCCACGTGCTTCAGGAGATGAAGCTGAAAAATGAAAAGATAGCCATGCTTACCGGCTATGACTTTTCGATGGCAGGGATTCTCGACAATGCTGGCATCGATGTGATTTTGGTAGGCGATTCGGCTTCCAACGTCATGGCCGGCTACACTACCACTTTGCCTATTACCCTCGATCAGATGATATACCACGCCTCGTCGGTGATGCGTGCCGTAAAGCGCGCGCTGGTGGTAGTGGATTTACCTTTTGGAACGTATCAGGGCAACAGCAAGGAAGCTCTTCATTCGGCCATCCGCATCATGAAGGAGTCGGGCGCCAACGCCATAAAATTGGAAGGTGGCCGCGAAGTCCTCGAAAGTGTCAATCGTATCCTCTCGGCTGGCATTCCGGTGATGGGACATCTTGGGCTTACCCCGCAGTCGATACACAAATTTGGAACTTACGTGGTACGCGCCACCGATGCCGCCGAAGCGCGCACGCTGATAGAAGATGCTCACTTATTGGAAGAGGCAGGATGCTTTAGCCTGGTGCTCGAAAAAATACCGGCAGAATTAGGAGAGCAGGTCACCAATGAAATAAAAATTCCTACCATTGGCATCGGCGCCGGCAGCGGCGTGGATGGCCAGGTGCTCGTGTTGCATGACATGCTGGGAATTACACAAAAGTTTTCGCCCCGCTTCCTGCGTCGTTATCATAATCTTTACGAAGAAATCCAGGGTTCTGTAAAAGCATATATTATTGATGTGAAAACGCAGGACTTCCCGAACGATCGCGAGCAGTATTAAAAGTAAGCGCTTTTTAACGCTTTAGCTGAAAAGGCTGGAAATGATAAATGAAAAAGTTCAAAAGCAAATAAGATTCAAAAGCCAGTCAAGCAAATATCATTAGATACTTTGAAAGGTTTAAATAGGCGCAATAGTCCAGCTTTTCATGATTTGTTTTTCAGTGTCTTTTGTTTTTTAATTGTTTTAAAAGAGTACAAAAAAATTATTGATTAATAACCCAAAAACCCAAACCCATGGTTAACGAAGTTTTATACGAAGATAACCATATCATTGTTGTCAATAAAATCACCGGCGACATCATCCAGGCAGATATCACCCTCGATTCGACTTTGCGTGATGTGGTGCGCGACTATCTGAAGGAGAAATACGACAAGCCCGGCAACGTTTTTCTGGGCGTGGTGCACCGCCTCGACCGTCCGGTAAGCGGCGCGGTGATATTCGCTAAAACCAGCAAGGCGCTGGCACGGCTCAACGACATGTTCAAAAATCGGGAAGTGCACAAGGTTTATTGGGCCATCGTGGATACCGCGCCCAATCCGCCGGAAGGCAAACTTGTAAATTACCTGTGGCGCAACCAGACCAAAAACAAGTCATTTGTAGCAACCGAGACCACTAAAAAAAGTTCCTACGCTGAGCT
>CAZTCX010000234.1:0-4910 GCA_964612515.1 uncultured Lentimicrobiaceae bacterium
CAGACTGGGGCACTGCAGGAATTGGTACTTATTCTGATAATGAAACTGAGATTGTTTTCGGAGAGTGCAAGGGCGTTGGTATCAGTGCGCCAGATGAAATATCTGAAGATGAGTTGTTTTTTATCCCGCTTTCAAAGGATATATTTTTGATCAAACCAGGGAAAATCAATACACACCAAAACATGCAACTACGCTGCTACGATAGCTTTGGCCGCCAACAGCACAGCCAAAAGTTTTACAAAGGACAACAGCAAACCACGCTCGATGTTTCGGGCTGGAGTGCGGGCATGTACGTTGCCGTGATGTACAGCGATGATGGCGCCTGCGGCAAAGTAAAGTTTGTGGTGGAGTAAGGCATGAAGGATAAAATTTAGGGAATTAAAGGTTTTGGCGGATTAGAGTTATAGAGATCAGCTACATAATAGTAATGCCGTATGAGTTTTTAGCATTCCTGCATTGGCAGGGTCTGGCCCATACGGCATTGCTTATTTAATACAAAAACGGAACGGATGCAAATGCTACTTTGCTGCCCTTTCGGGGATGTTTTTGAGGATGTCGAGCGTCCAAATCCAGAATTTCTCGACAGATTTGATGTGAATCTTTTCGTCGGGCGAATGAACGCCTTTAAGTTCGGGACCATAGGATATCATATCCATTGCTGGATAGGTTTCGCCAATGAGACCGCACTCCAAACCAGCGTGTACCGCCAGCACTTTAGGCTCCTCATCGAAAAGCTTTTCGTACGATTTTTTGGCAACCTGCAGGATGCTGCTTTTGGGATTTGGGCTCCAACCCGGATAGCCATCGGTATGCTCTGCTTCGGCACCGGCAAGTCTTAATACAGCAGCCACCATATTTACCACATCATCCAGGGCGCTGGCAACGGAGCTGCGCTGGCTGGTGGTGATAAAGAAATGATCGTCGAAAGTCTTTATCGAAGCCAGATTGGTAGAGGTCTGCACGAAGTTGGGAATGTCGCGCGACATCTCCGTAACGCCGTGCGGCATGGCATAAAGCGCCTGAATGAGCAAATGCTGGGACTTTTCGTCGATGACAAAACCAGGCTGATCAACCTCGAAAGTTTGTACCAGCACATCCGGCTCAGTAGTTTGCAGCTCGTTTTTTATGGTCTTATCAAAATCATCGACCATTTTGATAAACTTGTCCTTGACAGCGCGATTCACCAGAATGACAGCCTCGGCTTCGCGGGCAATGGCATTGCGCAGGTTGCCGCCATTAAAACTATTGAGTCGCGTGCCGTAGGTTTCCGTTGCAAGATGAAGAAGGCGGTTGAGGATTTTGTTGGCGTTACCAAGTCCTTTATTGATGTCGTCGCCGGAGTGGCCGCCTTTGAGACCCTTCACCACTATTTTGAACGGGATGGCATAATCGGGAACCAGTTCTTTTTTGAATCCCATTTTGGCGATGGTATCGCGGCCGCCGGCACAACCAATAAAAATCTGGCCATCGTCTTCAGAGTCCAGATTGAGCAGGATATTGGCTTTGAGCAAATCGGGCTTTAGGCCAAAGGCACCCGTAAGACCGGTTTCTTCGTCCACTGTGAAAAGGCATTCTAAGTCGCCATGCTCGATGTTGGTGGCAGCGAGAATCGCAAGTTCTGTAGCTATGCCAATGCCGTCGTCGGCACCGAGCGTAGTTCCGTCGGCAGTAACCCAATCGCCATCCACATAGGCCTGAATGGCATCTTTATCAAAATCAAAATCCTTGTCGGCATTTTTCTCGCACACCATGTCCATGTGGCTTTGCAGCGCAACGGTCTGTCGATTTTCGTAGCCTTTGGTGGCGGGTTTACGGATGAGCACGTTGCCGGTTTCATCTTTAACATGCTCCAGTTTGTGCTTTTTAGCAAAGTCCAAAAGATATTGAGCAATCTTTTCTTCTTTTTTGGAAGGGCGCGGAATCTTGGTAATCTCCAGGAAGTATTTCCATACCTCTTTGGGTTCGATGTCTGTAATTTTGGTACGCATTATAATATGTGTTTAAATTTTATTAGAAACTACAAAAGTAGAAAATTAAAAGAAAGGGGCACAGCAGAGAAGTGCATTGATTTGTAATCATCAAATTGCACTGTGAACTCCTTCTGTTTTTGCCTCACCCCGGCATCTCTCCAGTTGGAGAGGGGAGCTCTCTCGCCGGACTCTCTGGGAGTTTGAGAGGCGAAGCGCTTCACTTGGATTTCACCCTTATGCTACAAAAGAGAACTCCCGTTTCCGATGGATGGAAAGACTAGATAAAACGAATTAATAGAGAAAAACCAGGATACGATTATTCTATTTTTCCTTTTTATTCCCGACGATCACTTGTTGATTTTCCTTTACGCGTACCGCATTATCCGAAGGCCGAATATGATGTCCTACTTCACGGGCATAAACCTGGGTGATTTCTGCTCCTAACAACAAAATTATGGTGGAGAAATAGACCCAGAGTAAGATAACAACAACGGACCCTGCGGCACCGTAGGTAGTTGTAAGCGAGCTATTACCAATGATAACACCAATGAGAAATTTGCCAGCTACAAACAACGCTGAGGTCAGCATTGCGCCAACCCAGACGTCGCGCCACCGGATTTGAGCATCGGGTAAAACTTTAAAAATCAGTCCAAACACGAGGGTTAGAAGCGTAAAGGAGATTATGAAATTAATAATCCACAAAATGGAAATAGAGAGATGAAAAATATTTTGCTCAATAAACCCAGTGAATGCGGAGATAAAAGTATCGAGGGCCAGTGACACAGCCAGAAGAAATCCCATGCTAATAACGATGGCAAACGAAACAGCGCGGTCTTTCAAGAGCTTCAGCAATTTACGTTTGGGCTTGGGTTTGACGTGCCATATTTTGTTGAGCGAAGTCTGCAGAATAGAAAAGACAGTGGTAGCAGCAATAAACAAGGCAACGATACTAATGATGGTGACTAGAAATCCGCTCTTGGCCTGGCTGGCATTTTTCACAATTTTTTCGATTTCAGTAGCGCCATCCGGACCAATGAGTGAACGGACCTGGTTGCTGAGTTCGCCTGTGATGGCTTCCTGTCCGAAAATGTTGCCTGAGGTCATTATTATTAACACCAATATTGCCGGTAAGGCAAAAATGGTAAAGAAAGCAATGGCACCTGCATAGATGATAGGATCGCTGCTGCCAAACTCTTTAAAAGTTATTTTGACCTGATGGGAAAAATTACTGAGCCTACTTTTCATAAAATCTTTCCCTGGCTAACAATCGCCGGCACGATTTGTTGGAAGGGCTATTTGCTAAAAGCCTGTGAGCTCCATGGTGACAGTAGGTATTAACAGCAAAAACCCAAGTATTATCAGCACGATCATAAAAGGAGTTACCCAGCGCACCCATTTGTCGTAGGGGATTTTGGCCACGCCAAGCACGCCAATCAATACCCCGGAAGTAGGCGTAATCATATTGGTAAACCCATCGCCAAACTGAAACGCCATAACGGTGGCCTGACGGGAAACGCCGATCAGATCGCTAAACTGCGACATGATGGGCATGGTGAGCGCCGCCTTGGCCGAACCTGAAGGAATAACAATATTGATGATGGTTTGAAAAACGTACATCATGCCCACTGAGGCAACGCGCCCCATCTCCCCCATCGATTCGGCGACATAATATAATAAAGTGTCGATGACGTGGCCATTTTGCAAAATAATGATGATACCGCCCGCCAATCCAACCACCATGGCCGCCGACATGATGTCGCGCACACCTTCGAGGAAAAGGCTTGTAATTTTATTGGCTGAATTATTCATGGCAACGCCTGCGGCAATTCCCATTGCAAAAAACAACGTGGCAATTTCCATCACATACCAGCCATAGCCCATCACGCCGACGATGAGATAGATGATGGTAAACATCAGGAGGTTTAAAACAAAAAAATGCGCCGACTTGCGTAATGAGGCAATGCCAGTGACAAGAAACAATACGGCGAGGAAAGGAATGACCGGCAAGGTGGTGGAAGATTGCCCAACAGTGAGTGTAGTAAATGGCATGCTAAAAGCATAAATTGTCATTACTATGAGAATAATAATAAAGGTAACCCATGCTGACAATGGGGTGTGATATTGGATATTCTCTACATCACCGCTTTCGCGCTTACGCCAATAATCGTCGTCGTGATAAACGAGCGAAGACTTTGGATTCTTTTTGACACGGTGGGCATAACGCAAAATCCAGCCAATGCCGACGATATTAATTACTACCCAGCAAAAGAAACGGTATTCGATACCCGAAAAGAGTGGTAAGTGAGACAATCCCTGTGCAATGCCAATTGTGAAAGGATTGAGTAACGCACCTGCAAAGCCCAGACCAGCCGCCACAAAACACATCGAAACGCCAACAATAGAATCGTAGCCCATGGTGATGGCCAGCGGAACAAAGATGATGATGAATGCGATGGTTTCTTCGCTCATCCCGAAAATGGCGCCAAACGCACTAAACATAAGCATGATGAGCGAGATGACCATATTATCGACACCCACAGCTTTTATCACTCGATTGTGCTCGAGCCTTCGTGTAAATTTCAGAAATGAAAATATGCCTACATCGATGGCGCGGCTGTTATTCATGATCCAGAAAGCGCCGCCAATGAGCAAAATAAAAACGATGATGTCGGCTTTATCGACAAACCCATCAAAAATGGCCGAGAAGATTTCCCAGGTCTGCGGGTTACTTTCGGTGTAGGTAAACGAGTCGGCTTGAATGGTTTCACGTTGGGTTTCGCCCACCGTCACCACGATGCGCTGAAACTGGCCACCGGGAATAAACCAGGTGAGCATAGCTGCCACCACCACGATGGCAAAGACGATGACGTAAGTGTGTGGGATCTGTCGTTTTTTCATGAGATAGTCGCAAGTCGTTAATTTGAATTTACAAAAGAAACG